>CAZMBN010000044.1:0-2570 GCA_964564825.1 uncultured Opitutales bacterium | reverse complement strand
AAAGGATGCGCGGGGTATACCGGCGCAACCGAGAAACTTTCAAATAGGCATGCCGTACGCCTTCATAAACGTAGCCTACGCTCCCGACGACAAGTATGCGGATCTCGCCGCGGTATCAATCCGGAGCGTCGTGGACAATTGTGCGCCCCTTAAACCGCGCATACTCGTTTTGTACTCGAAACTTTCCGAAGAAAATTCCGGCAAATTCCGCAAAATCGCAAAAGCCTCCGGAGCGGAACTGGTATTCGCGCGGGTGGACGAGGGGGATTTTCGCGGTCTTCCGTTGTCCGACTGGGTAACCGTCCAAGCGTGGTTTAGGATAAAAATACCGGAACTTTTCCCGGAATTGGACAAGGTTCTGTATCTCGATTGCGACACCCTTGCCGTGGGGCCACTTGAACCCTTGTGGAACAAGTCTCTGAACGGGTTTTCCGCGGGCGTTGTACGCGACATATGGGATGTAAACAAGTATCTCCGCAGACTAGGAATGAAAAGCAAAGACTATTTCAATTCGGGGGTGATGCTAATCAACTGCCGGTATTGGAGGGAAAATAATTTATCGGAAAAAATGCTCGGATACGCCCGCAATAAAAACTTAAAATTTTGCGACCAGGATACTTTAAATAAAATCATGGACACGTCCAAGTTGATGCTTCCCATGAAGTTCAACTACCTCGAACCTTGGTGGCGCGGGGGATACCACGAATACGAAGGGGAAAATCTCCCCCTGTACGCCGAGGCGAAAAACAACCCCGTAATAATACACTTTACCGGTCCGAAACCGGATAAAAAAGGCTGCCTGCATTCCATGGCAGGCAGCTGGTGGGAGTACGCGCTGCGCACGCCGATGGCCGACGAACTCCGTGCGGCGTACGCCGCCTCCGTGCCCCCAGTGGAAAAAAGAAAAAGCACGCTTGAAGCCCTGTTCTCCGTTGGGAACGAATTTTCGGACGGCAAAAAACAAAAAGTATTGCGCTTGTTGGGGATGAAATTCAGGCTCGGCGGATATAGAAAAAACCTGGAAAATCCGTGAGAAACCTTCTCCCAAAAATTTACCGCTCGTTTTCCCGTCTGGCGTACGCAAGGCGCGTGGATGACCATTTAAAAATAAACGTCCTCGGAATCCGCGCGAATTTCCGATACTACGCGAAAATAGCGTGGCCGAATATAACGTCGTCCGGAATTTCGCGCATTAAACGAAACCCAAAAATAATCGCCTCCTTCACCTCCATACCAAAGCGCATACACTCGGCGGCGAAAGTCGCGGCGGCGTTGCTTGCGCAAAATTTCAAGCCGGATATGCTTGTACTCTGGCTTTCGTCGGAGGAGTTCGCCGGAGGCGAATCCTCGCTTCCCGGAGAGCTCCTTCGGCTAAGAAAATACGGACTCGACATACGGTGGTGCCCGAATTTCCTATCCTACAAAAAACTCGTCCCCTCCCTTCTGGAGTTCCCCGACGACATAATAATAACTTTTGATGACGATATCTACTACGCCCCGGATGTCGTGGAAAACCTATACAACTCTTTTAAGAAGTATCCCGACGCCATACATTGCTACAGGGCGGGGAGAATTTCCGTGGATCCATCGGGCTCCATACGCCCGATGTCCAATAATATCCTCATGTTCAAGAAGTTCGATAAGCCGAGTTTCTTAAATATTGTCATGAGCGGGACGGGAACCTTGTTTCCCCCGCATTCGCTGCATCCCGACGCTGTAAACGAAAAAATATTTATGCAACAACTCCCCACCAACGACGAAATATTCTTCTGGGCGATGGCGGTTCGAAACAACACGAGGGTTGTGAATGTAAAAAATTTCAACTTTAATATGCTGATTCTGAGGGAGGCCCAGAAGTACGCATTGAGCAATATCAACAAACCAGGAAGCCGCACGGGTATCGACGGCAAAAGAGCCCTCGCGCTAATGGCGGATACACACCCCGAACTTTTGCCGAAGCTCAAGTCCGAAAACCCCGACGAATGACATTTAGAGAGATGTTCCCGGCAACGGAATCTATGCCACGCGTTCAACCACTATTGCGGGAGGAGTGGGTCTGCGCGGAGCAAGTCGGTAGGCGTTTCGCAAGTAGTCCATGGCGGCGTCGAGGTTTGTCTCGTCGTTGTAGTGTATCATCAACAGGGGTTCACCCTGTTTGACCTGCGTCCCCACTTTCTTAATATCCGTTACCCCCACATAGGGATCCATCTTTCCCGATTTCGTCATGGAAAGTATTTGAACGCCCCTTGCAATTTGCCCCGCGTTTATGTTGTGCACATAGCCGCGTTTTGGGGTGGGAAGTTTACGCACATGCTTTGGCATGGGGTACTTCGACGGATCTTCAAGCCAAGGGGCGGTCCCCCCCTGCGCCTTGACCATCTCCAAAAACTTCCCGTACGCCGCGCCGTTGTCTATAACGCGCTCCACCGATTGCTTCGCCGACAACGTCGACCCCGCAACCCCAGCCAAACGCAGAATTTCCATGCCGAGTTTCAAGACGAGTTCCCTTAAGTCATCGCTGCCGTTTCCGCGCAGGAATTCGACGGTTTCAAGCACTTCCAAGCCCATTC
>CAZMBN010000043.1:0-2591 GCA_964564825.1 uncultured Opitutales bacterium | reverse complement strand
GGAAAGCCGCGTCCTTGCCGAGGATTACGTGCCCCGTGCCGTCGCTCGAGGAAAAAAGTATTCCGTTCTTATCGTTTACCGCGGCGGGAGCGTAGGGCCTTGCGCTAAAGGCGTCGTACAAATCGCCTACATTCCAAACCACGGTGCCGCCGTTTTGGATGTTTATGCCCGCATTGCCCGGTACCGAACGGCCGTCGGCGGCGTCGCCCGTCTTGTCAGCGGCGGATATCCCGCGCACCGCCACTATCAAGTCGGTAAAAGTCACCTTGGCGCCGTCCACCGTAAGCGCGTTTTTCCCTATGAGACCGAGGCTTCCCGGAGTGCGGGAGCCGTCGTTTGTGCCCGTAATTGTAAGCTCCGGGATATCCCCGCCCGAATCGCCACTGATTGTCGCGCCGGTGAAGCCGAAGACCGCGCCGTTGGAGCCGTGGGCGGCGTCGCCTATGGAAATAATGTTGTCCTTTGTCCCCGCGTAAAGCTCTATGGTGCCGTACCAGTCGCGGACGTCGATGTCGAAAAGAAAGCCCAGGTTCGATTCCTTGAAGGTTATGTAGCAATCCATATCTATTTCCTGGTTGCTGACCTGCGTTTTGTAGTAGGTGTCCAAGCCGGAATTCGAGGCGTTCGAGGAATCCAAATCCAAAACGTGGAGTCTATCCTGGGCGTTTAGGGCGCAGGCAAGGCAAAACGCAAACAAACTTGTAAAAACCTTTTTCATATCGGGGATATATTTCTATTTTTTTAAGTTTCCTTTTTAAAGGGAACGCACACGCACGGGGCGCCCCCTTTTTGAAGTGGAATAAAATAGAAGAGGGAAGACTTTGTCAAATACATTTTTAATATTTAATCAAAAACTATTTACCCCCCCTGTGCGTCGCACCCCGCGCCGCCCCGCGTACGGGGGGGGGGGGATTCATTTTCACCGCGTTCAAAAAAACGCCCCCCGTAAGCCCCCCCGAAAAGCTACCGCGCCGAAGGCGCGGTAATATACGTGGGAACTATGTGGATGGATTTCCGCAAAAAAAGGCGAAGTCTTAAACGACTCCGCCTTTTTTTGTTTTTAAGATTTCTTGGTCTTCTACTTTACTTTCTTCTCCTATAGAGCGCAAAGCCCAACGCGAGAACCCCAAGCACCCCAGCAACCGTCGCGGGCTCGGGAACGACTGTGTTCACCCAGAACGAACCGTCGTGCAGGTCTTCTATGTAAAGCTCCCCTCCGCCGAATACCGTGAAGTATTGCTCCAACTGCTCCATCGTAAAATCGTAAACCCTAAGCTGGTGGTAGATCTCCCCGTAAAGCACTATGCTCCCCTCCTTCAAAAAGTCCCCCTGCAGGGCGGTAACGCTTGAGTCCTCTCCGAGGACAAGCGAGCCGTTTACCCCGAACTTCAAAAGAAGCTTGCTGTCCTCCTCGAACACGAATCCGCCTATGTTGTTTAGGGCGTTTATTTCGAACATTACCCCGCTTAAATCCCCGCCTTCCGCGGCAACCTGCGAATTCAGGTGGGTCTTTAGGTGGAATAGGGAGGTCGCCTGGCTCGCGGCGCTCCACGACTCGTCCGAACCCACTATAAAGGCGTCGGTTGTGTTTAGCGTAACCTTGGAACCCTTCCCAAGGTAGAGGCTGTTCCCGAACTCGAGCTTCCCCGTCCCCGCGTTCGAAACCAATTCCACCCCTCCCTGCAAAAAATTCTCCGCAAGGTTCTCGCCTCCGGGCTTATGGGAATTATGCTGCTTCAACTCGGCGGACGCTCCAAAGGTGACGGTGTTTGCAATGTTGTTGTTGCGCGTGGCGAAACCCAATATAAAGCTGTCGCCGCCGCCCCGGGTTGCGGAACCCTGCCCGTTCACTATTAGGGAACCGTTTATTTCCCCGCCGTAAAGATGCACCCCGCCCTCCGTGGTGAACTTTGAGTTCTGCGCCATGGAGAAAAAGTAGAACGAGTTGTTCCCCGCGGTGCCGCCGTCGGCGCCGTTGCCGTTCGTGGTTACGTTCGCGCCTTCCTCCAAGTAAAGGTTCATATCGTGGATCACAAACCTCTGCGCAAGGGTGAGATTTACGCCTCCGCTTATTATTATGGAGGACTTTCCGCCGTCGGTTATGGTTCCCATCTGGCCTATAAAGGGAATACTGGAATCGGCGCTTATCCTAAAGTCGGCGTTTTGCGTATTGGCGCAGTCTATTTGGAAGGAATCCGCAAAAGCCCCCTTGAACTCCACGGTTGCGTTCTTCACACCCATGGGGGCGTAGATCGAAGCCCCCTCTATGGTTACTTTCGACTTGTCCTTGCCCGCCCCGTTGAAAGTTGTAAGGTGCACGGTCAACTTCCCCGCACCGTCGCCTTTGAAGTTCAACGTCCTCTCGCCTATATCCACCGTACCCCCCTCGAAAAGCGTCACGTCCTTGTCGGCGGCGTAGGTGAAGTTTACGGTGTCGGCAACGTCTTCGGCGAACGAAAGGGCGATCTTGTTGAAAAAGTAGTTCCGAAACGCCGCGTCCTTGCCGAGAATTACGCTACCCGTGCCGTCGCTCGAAGAAAACTTTATACCGTTTTTACCGTTCACTTCCCCGGGAAGCCAGGGCCTCTCGG
>CAZMBN010000042.1:0-2633 GCA_964564825.1 uncultured Opitutales bacterium | reverse complement strand
GTCGGTCTTTACAACCGTCACGGGGGAAAACGGATTTTCCTCCGCCCATAAATACGCCGACGCAAACACCAATCCCAGCAATAAACTCTTCTTCATATTTAATCCTTCAATTACCCGAACTCTTAATAGGAGTAAAATTTTGGCCAAAACAAGTCAATAGGGAAAATGTGGTCTTATAAAAAATGAATTTCCACATAGTTATTACGTTATATCAAAACAAGACCCCCCCCTCTTAATTTTACAAGGGGGGGGTCTTCGCGTGCAACCTATTTTTTCACAACACTACCGTTCCCAGGATAAAGCAGATAGTCTTTCGCCGGTATGGATTTCCCCTTGTACTCGAAAGGCGACTTCGAGTAGTTTGTCACCACCTCGCTGCCGTCGCCGTAAACGGTCAAATATACGTCGGGAGCCAAAGACCTATGGTCCTCCATAAACTCCAATTGCAAGTACGATATTTTTTTATACTCGTCGTAAACCAGCTTCACCTTGTCAGGATTGTCGTACCAACCACCGTAAAATACCGGGCGACCTCCAAACTCCGCAGTGTGCAAACGCCCAAGAATGTAATCTTCGCTGTCCAGATTTTTTAGTCCGTAATTCGTATCGGAGAAAAAACCGTTGGTCGGAACTATCCCATGGTACACAAGTTGCCAAATCGGCATTTTCCTGTCGAGCATCGGGGGAACTTTATAGTCAAACGTAATATAGAAAGCCCAATCGATGTATTTTATAGCTTGGTCGAAACCGCACTCCGAGGTAAATCCGCCGAATACTTCGTGGGCGCGCTTCATTATATTCATGTGCCAACGAGCCCATTCCTCCCTGTTGAGCGGATGTTTCGGATCGTGGCATGTCATCGGCGAATATGCGGACATCTGGTCAATATGGAGAATTCCGTTAAATCCCAAATCCCTTATCGTTTCATAGTCACCTTTTACAAAACGCTTGTAGGAAGCTTCGGGACACTGGAGATATGCTATCCCGGAAGCCCAAGCATCAAACCACATAAGATCTCCGTCCTCAAATTTTGCTATATAATCTTCGCTCCAGCAATCCGCTACTTTATAAGCATTCATGTAGTTTATATGGGGGGAAATATTGTATCCGAGTTCTTTTGCGGCACTTATCATTTTGCGCAGTCCCGTCTCCCCCCCTATCGCAGGTTCCACGGGGAGCAATTGCGGATAACGTCCATCGTGTCCGCGCATGTTCCATCCCACACAATGTATATCGACGTCGTCGCAACCAAGTTCCTTTATACGACGCATCGCAGCCTCTCCCTTCTCGGTCGTGCAATGCACCGACATCGGCAATTCGGTCTCGGGAGTGTAATCTTTGTATATGGGCTTGCCGTTTTTGTCGCGCTCCATCGGCTTGCCTCCGAAAGCTATACGGCAAAGAATCGACTTGGAAAGCCTCTCAAGCTTGGGATTGCCCTTTATCCTCTCCTTTAAAGGTCTTACCTCACCGCGCCCCAACTGGTATTCCCTGTATTTGTGCGCCATCCCAGCATAACTGGCATCCTTCCCTTTCAATTCGTAAAAATCAACCACTATATCCTCGTAGGGCAAAAACCCTATGCGCTCTATCTGGAAACGGGGATATATCTGGTATACCCCATTCTTCGCTTCGGCGACAAAATCAAACTCCTCTTCCAGCCCCTTCACTATCGCAACCCACGTCGTTCGCGGCGTCTTCATACCGAAAAACTTGTAGTAGTTCCGGGGAGACGGATATGGGTGCTTTTTATTCGAAGTTTTTCCATACGTTACGCCGGAAGTGTACATGCCGTTATCCAATTTGAAGGATCCCAGTACAGCTGTGGTCGTTATAAAATACCCTTCCTCTCCCTTCTGCGCTGTCCCGGCGGACGTCATTACATCAACGCTCTTTACCGTCCCAGAACTAAAATCCCCTTTCGGAATCCTCAACCTCCATGCGCCGTCGTCGCGCTTCTCCAAATTGTAAATACTTGAATCAACGCCTCCCTTGTTGTCGGTCTTTACAACCGTCACGGGGGAAAACGGATTTTCCTCCGCCCATAAATACACCGACGCAAACACCAACGCCAGCAATAAACACTTTTTCATATTTGATCCTCCAATTACCACCCCATATGCACCACGCACATGCAGAGCCAGTGGGCTTCTAATAAAAGTTCGGATTAAATCAAGTCAATGGAAATATTTATACCATAAATCAAATTTCGTTCATCTCCTCATATAATCCGAAGATAACGAAACAACCCGCAAAAACCCCTCCAAGGGCATAGAGGGGTCTTTTTGCGAGCAACCCTACCTATTTCTTAGCAACATTTGCACCGTTCCCGGGATAAAGCAGATAGTCTTTCGCCGGTATGGATTTCCCCTTGTACTCGAAAGGCGACTTCGAGTAGTTTGTCACCACCTCGCTGCCGTCGCCGTAAACGGTCAAATATACGTCGGGAGCCAAAGACCTATGGTCCTCCATAAACTCCAGTTGCAAGTACGATATTTTTTTATACTCGTCGTAAACCAGCTTCACCTTGTCGGGATTGTCGTACCAACCACCGTAAAATACCGGGCGACCTCCAAATTCCGCAGTGTGCAAACGCCCAAGAATGTAATCTTCGCTTTTCGGATCCCTCAATC
>CAZMBN010000041.1:0-2750 GCA_964564825.1 uncultured Opitutales bacterium | reverse complement strand
AAAGGATGCGCGGGGTATACCGGCGCAACCGAGAAACTTTCAAATAGGCATGCCGCACGCCTTTGTAAACGTAGCCTACGCCCCCGGTGAAAAAAAACACGCTTGAAGCCCTGTTCTCCGTCGGAAATGAATTTTCGGATGGCAAAAAACAAAAAGTATTGCGCTTGTTGGGAATGAAATTCATGCTCGGTGGGTATCGAAAAACTCTGGGAAATCCGTGAGAAACCTTCTCCAAAAAATTTACCGCGCGTTTTCCCGTCTGGCGTACGCAAGGCGCGTGGATGACCATTTAAAAATAAACGTCCTCGGAATCCGCGCGAATTTCCGATACTACGCGAAAATAGCGTGGCCGAATATAACGTCGTCCGGAATTTCGCGCATTAAACGAAACCCAAAAATAATCGCCTCCTTCACCTCCATACCAAAGCGCATACACTCGGCGGCGAAAGTCGCGGCGGCGTTGCTTGCGCAAAATTTCAAGCCGGATATGCTTGTACTCTGGCTTTCGTCGGAGGAGTTCGCCGGAGGCGAATCCTCGCTTCCCGGAGAGCTCCTTCGGCTAAGAAAATACGGACTCGACATACGGTGGTGCCCGAATTTCCTATCCTACAAAAAACTCGTCCCCTCCCTTCTGGAGTTCCCCGACGACATAATAATAACTTTCGACGACGATATCTACTACGCCCCGGATGTCGTGGAAAACCTATACAACTCTTTTAAAAAATATCCCGATGCCATCCATTGCTACAGAACGCATAGAATCTCCGTGGGACCATCTAATTCGACGCCCATGATGCCGTGCCCCATCCAAATGTCTCGGAAATTCGAGAAGCCAAGCTTTTTAAACATCATTATGAGCGGGTCGGGAACTTTGTTCCCTCCGCATTCGCTGCATCCCGACGCCGTAAACGAAAAAATATTCATGAAACAACTCCCCACCCAAGACGAAGCGTTCTTCTGGGCAATGGCGGTTCGAAACAACACGAGGGTTGTGAACGTAAAAAATTTCGACTTTAATTTTACATCCTTGAAGGGAACTCAAAAATACGCCTTAAAAAATATCAATAAGTCCGGAATGTATACTGGAATCGATTCACAAAGCGCAATCAATCTAATGGTGGAGACATATCCCGAACTTTTGCCGAAGCTCAAGTCCGAGAACCCCGACGAATGACATTTAGAGAGATGTTATAGACAAGTTATGAAGTTTATGGGGAAATCGCGTTTCAAAAGTTGGACAAAACATCCCGAATAAATCCAAAACACGGAATGAACACTTCAACTTTTATTATTTCTTATTTCTCCTAAAGATGTACCGTCTTTTGATTTCCATACTTTGAGCCCATTACTGCTAACGCCAGTCACAAAAATAGCCGCAGCCGATGGACTCGAGAATTCGGTATCTTCTTGTAAAATCCCATTTTTATTAACTTTGGCTTTTTGCCGTATCTCTTTTTGATTGTCGGTAATTTTTCCACTCTTCATTGCAATAACACTGCCTTTTAAAACGACAAATTTTTTTCGTCCACCCGTTGCATACGGGCTCTACCTCTACTCAAGGAAAAGATATTGTTATTGTTATCCACAGTCGCTGTTTTTCTTTCCGCCAACGGCACAAAAATCTTATAGCCTAATAATTCCAGTAATAATTTTACCTCGCGTATATATTTTTCTAAAGAAACTTTATTTTTGCCAGTCGGCTCAGAAGAACTAGGCTTATTTTGGGCTACCTTATATCTGCCAGCTTCTATTGCTAAGTCATAAAAACGTCTTTCGAATTGATTTAATTGAATATCATTGAAGTCTTCTTTGAGAGCGGAACAAAAAGCAAAAGCCTCTGTCCACCATCGGTGTTTGTCATTTGTGTGTGTGTGTTCTCGTAGCCTATTTAGTAATCCTCTTTCATTTCCTCTTAAACGACCTTGACCGATATATACAGATCTTTCCCCCTTAGGCTCCCCAAACAAAAAATATATCCCCGGTTTCTTCAAGTCTTTTAGTTCTTCTTCATCCCTACACAAACCCAAATCGTTTTTATTGATTTTGTATGCCGTACACAACCCATCAGCAACCCTGCACACTATAGGTTTTGACAATTCGTTATACACTAAAGACAACTCTACCGTTTCCATGTTGCTATTTCCCCAACATATTGGCACTACGAATGAAACTTCTAAATGTTTCCGGCAACGGAATCTATGCCACGCGTTCAACCACTATTGCGGGTGGAGTGGGTCTGCGCGGAGCAAGTCGGTAGGCGTTTCGCAAGTAGTCCATGGCGGCGTCGAGGTTTGTCTCGTCGTTGTAGTGTATCATCAACAGGGGTTCACCCTGTTTGACCTGCGTCCCCACTTTCTTAATATCCGTTACCCCCACATAGGGATCCATCTTTCCCGATTTCGTCATGGAAAGTATTTGAACGCCCCTTGCAATTTGCCCCGCGTTTATGTTGTGCACATAGCCGCGTTTGGGGGTGGGAAGTTTACGCATATGCTTTGGCATGGGGTACTTCGACGGATCTTCAAGCCAAGGGGCGGCCCCCCCCTGTGCCTTGACCATCTCCAAAAACTTCCCGTACGCTGCGCCGTTGTCTATAACGCGCTCCACCGACTGCTTCGCCGACAACGTCGACCCCGCAACCCCAGCCAAACGCAGGATTTCCATGCCGAGTTTCAAGACGAGTTCCCTTAAGTCGTCGCTGCCGTTTCCGCGCAGGAATTCGACGGTTTCAAGCACTTCCAAGCCCATTC
>CAZMBN010000040.1:0-2799 GCA_964564825.1 uncultured Opitutales bacterium | reverse complement strand
AAAGTTTTTAGGGGACTTAAGGATTCTTTTAAAGAATTTTTTAGGGGATTTTTTTTACGCGCGCTCCGCTTTTTCGGAGAGGGGGGGGAAAAAACGGGGGCGGCGCGCAAAAGACGCCCCGCAATGAGAAACTTATAACCCCCGGAGCGCGCCGGTCAAAGGAAAAATTTTTTAAACCGCGTTTTTTCCGCGCGGGGAGGACGAAGAAACGCCCCCCCCGCCCCCGAAAAAATAAAAATTTTCTTATTGCAAAATCCGCGTCTTTAAAGTTTTCTATTGCCGATGAAGAATTTGGGAGACAAGCTCAGGGAGGCGCGCGAAGCCAAGGGCCTGACCGTAAGGGACGTTACGGAAGCCACGCGCCTGCGCATGGACATAGTGGAAAATATGGAAAGCGGAAGTTTCAACTATCCCCTCCCGGAAATCTACAAGCGCGGATTCCTGCGAATCTACGCCGGCTTCCTTAGGCTGGACGAAAAGCCCCTCGTGGAACAATACGCCCTGATAGCCTCGCGCAGGCGCGACGCCCGCGACGGCGAAGACGACTTTTCGAAAAGGGGCGGGAAAGCCCTGGCGAAAAGAATAGCCGCCGCAAGGGAGGCTTTGAAGGAAAACCCTCCGCGCCCCGAACCGCTGGACTCGCGCTTCGACGACGACGACTCTCTTTCCGACGGCGCCGAAAAACAGGGGGAAAAACAGCCCGACTACGTAAAACTGGGGGCTGTTTCCGCCGCCGTCCTACTTGCGGTTGCTGTTGTCGCGCTTGCGGTGTCCTCCGTTTCAAGGGCGCCCGCGCCCGAGGCGAACCCCGACCTCCCTCCCCCGAACGCCGACGTCTCCCTTCCCGACTACCAAACCGCCGCCCAACCCGTCCAAACGGACGGCGCGCGGACGCGGAGCGAACACACCGTAAGGCTCACCGCGCTCGCCGACACCTACGTGAGGATACACCCCGCGGGCGAGAAAGATTCGGTCCTTTACATAGGGCCCCTCCAGGCGGGCGAAAGCAGGGAGTTTAAAACCTCGAAACCCCTTACTCTGCGCGTTACCGACGCCGAAAAAATCTCGATTTTGCGCGACGGCAGAAAGCTCGACTTAAAGGGCGCCAAAGGGCTTGTAAGATTCAACGTAATGTAGGGCAAAACGGTCCTTGGCGCCGCGCCCCGCGTACGGGGGAGGTTGTTCTGTTCCCCCCCCGTGAGCCCCCCCCCTTAAAAGCCACCGCGCCAAAGGCGCTGTAATATTGGGGTATAGGAGGAATTTTACCTTGTAGAATTGCCCTCCCGTACGCAAAGCGCAAAACGAAGCGGCGCGCTTTGCAAAAAAAAGGCGGGGTCGTTTAAGACTCCGCCTTTTTTTGTTTTTAAGATTTCTTGGTCTTCTACTTTACTTTCTTCTCCTATAGAGCGCAAAGCCCAACGCGAGAACCCCAAGCACCCCAGCAACCGTCGCGGGCTCGGGAACGACTGTGTTCACCCAGAACGAACCGTCGTGCAGGTCTTCTATGTAAAGCTCCCCTCCGCCGAATACCGTGAAGTATTGCTCCAACTGCTCCATCGTAAAATCGTAAACCCTAAGCTGGTGGTAGATCTCCCCGTAAAGCACTATGCTCCCCTCCTTCAAAAAGTCCCCCTGCAGGGCGGTAACGCTTGAGTCCTCTCCGAGGACAAGCGAGCCGTTTACCCCGAACTTCAAAAGAAGCTTGCTGTCCTCCTCGAACACGAATCCGCCTATGTGGTTTAGGGCGTTTATTTCGAACATTACCCCGCTTGCGTCCCCGCCCTCCGCAACATTGCTGCCGCCCATGTAGGTGTTTAGGTGGAATAGGGAGGTCGCCTGGCTCGTGGCGTGCCACGACTCGTCCGAACCCACTATAAAGGCGTCGGTTGTGTTTAGCGTAAACTTTGAACCCTTCCCTATGTAGAGTCTGTTCCCGAAGTCGAGTTTCCCCTCGCCCGCGTTCGAAGTTATTCCCACGCCGCTCTGCACCCAGTTGCGCGCCTCGTTTTTATCCGCGTTCAGCTTGTTCGTATTGTGTTGCGAAAGCGAAGCATTTTCCCCGAACGAGACGTCCGTGCCCCCCGAACCCGAAAAACCGATTATAAAGCTGTCCGCGCCCGTGTGGGATGTGGAGCCCTGACCGTTTACTATTATCGAGCCGTTTATATCGCCGCCCGCAAACCTTAATCCGCCCTTCAAGGTGAAGGTGGAGCCCTCCTTCATGACGAGGCGCCGCATTATATTGTTGCCCTCGGTTCTATAGGCGCTGCCCGTCCATTGGCAAACGCCGTTCGAAGTTAGGGTTGCGCCTTTTTCAAGGGTCCAGTCCGAAGTGTTCGCCTTCATGGCGCCCGCCGACGTATCTCCGAGGAGTGTAAGATTGACGTTTTCGCCCACCACCAATTCCACGTTCGAGGCGCTCGTGCCGCTGTTCACGTAGGAAAGTTCCGAATCCTTGCCTATCCTTATTACGGAGTTCGAGGAATCGCCGATGCCCAAAAAGCCGTCGGCTTCGCCGTTGAAGTTTACCGTAACGTCGTGCACGTACACGGCGCCGAGGTGCAGGGCGCCGTTGAAATTCACTACGGAAGAGTCCTTGGAAACTCCCGTAAAGGTGGAGCCGTTCGCAATGCTTATCGCGGCGCTCGAATTGAAATTCAAAGTCTTTCCGCCCACGTTTACGTCGGTGTTGTCTATTTGCGTATCTATGCTCGCCGTAAAGTCCAGGGTGCCGGCGGTATCTTCGGCGAAGGACAAAGTTACGCCGTTGAAGGTGTAGTTGTGGAAAGCCGCGTCCTT
>CAZMBN010000039.1:0-3305 GCA_964564825.1 uncultured Opitutales bacterium | reverse complement strand
TTTTTTAACAATTTAATTCAAAGAAAGTTGCCGCCAACCACCTTATTCCGCGTGCGCGGACGCCGTAGAATTTAAAGGGGTCCGCGGAGCGCAAAACGCGGCGCCCAAGGGGGGGGGTCTGCGGGGGAATTTTTACTCTGTAAAAAATCCCCCCCCTACGCAAAGCGCCGGGTCCGCGAAGGCGCTTTGCTTCGCCTAACGCAAACCAAGCCTTTTAAAAAGCGGGTCTTTTTCAAGTTCAACCAAGGTCTCGCCGAAAGTGAGGTCGCGCACGCGCGCCGAATTAAAGAGCCCCTCGCGGAGGCGGAGGAAATCCGCGCACGTTTCCTCCGTTTCTTCGCTTTTTAACGACTTTTCGGGGAAAACAAGGCACTTTTCCGAAAACACCCTGTTGAACTCGCGCATGTCGTGCGCCGACCACTTCGAATTCGGAAGGTTTCCGCCGCGGGCGCCGCCGAGCACCCTTGCAAGAAGGAGGGCGTCGCCCGCGGGGAAGCATTGCGCCTCCCTAGCGAGGCGCGCCAGCCCGATCCCGGCGTAGTCCCCCTCTCCGGAGTAGAGCACGGCTTCCCTCGCAGTTTTTACAAAGTTTTCCCCCCTTGCCTTTATCTGCGCGGGCGTCGGCGCCGCCCCGTCCGAGCCGTAAAGCCTCCGTTTTTCGTCCACATAGCGCCAATCGTCGGGGTTTTCCAGGGGGAAAGAAGCCCCCGTCCTCCAAGGCGCGGTCCAGGGCGTCTTGCGCCTGCCTTGCGAATTTCGCCTCCACCTCCCTGCCGAGCCTTTCCCTGTTGTATTCGAAAGCCGCAAGCGCCCTGCCCCTTTCGACGGTCTTTTTTTCCTCCGGCCACTGTTGCGCCCCCGAAAGTACCGCCTCGACCTCCCTCATGTAGCCTTCCCTGTCCAGCGCGCCGCCGCGTCTAAGTCCCTCCTTCTTTTTTCCCCCGTTTTCCCGGCTTCCCTTTCCGCCCTTTTTTCCGCCTCCGCCGCGGCGGAGAGGGCGAAGACGTCGAACATTTCCGCGGCGTATCCGTCCGCGGACTCCGCCCTTCCCGAATTCCATATCCTTTCCGCCTCTTCGGGACCCGCCGCGCGCCTTAGGCGTTCGCGCAGAAGCGAGAGCCTGCGCGAATCTATGCGGCGGCAGGCGTCGTTAAACCTCGCCTCGCGGAGCTCGGCGGACTCCGTACCCTCCAGCGAATCCGCCCAAAGCCGCGCAAGGCGCTTGTCGGTCCTTTCCACGGCGCGGGCTATTCCGTCGGCGGCGGCGGCCCTCGCCGAATGTATCCTGCGGCGCCGAACTTGTCCAAGCCCCCCGCGCCGTCGAACTCCCCCGAATCGAGCATCCGGGAAATCTTTTGGTTGCTTTCCTCCTGTATGTCGAAATAGGCGGTTTCCCCCCTCGAGCATCTCCTGCCTTTTGCGGACGGCGGCCATGTCGTCGTAAATACTTAAAAGCACTTTTCCAACGTGGTTTAGACCGCGGGAAAGCGAGTCTTCGGCGTCCCTTTCGCGCGCCGAAGCCGAACGCATTGCGGAAAAACCGTCCCGCAAGATTCCGTGCGCGCCGCCGAGCGGCGCGGAGGCGGGGTCGATGTTCCTCGCCAAGTTTATTTTAGCCATTTTTTCCCTACTTTCCTTTCTTCTTTTATTTTCCGGGGGAAGCTCCGAAAGGGGCGCGCACCCCTTTCCCCCTTTTTCCCTCTTTTTTAAAAAATATATATGCCCTCCCGGCGCTCTTCGAAGCGCGTATTCTTTTTTTTGGAAAACTTCCCCCGGAGAAAATTCCCCCTTTTTCCCTCCCCCCTCCCCCCAAAAAAAACAATATTGACTTCCGCGCTTTCGGAAAATATAAAGTGCCGCTTTAGAATTTCCATGTAGCTTATATGTATATAGAAAGAACACTAGAGGAGCAGATATACAAGGAATCGAAGTTCTATCCCGTCCTTGTCTTAACGGGTCCGCGGCAGGTGGGCAAAACCACTTTGCTTAGGCATTGCGCCGATGCGGATAGGAACTATGTTTCGCTGGACACGCTTGAAAACAGGGAACTTGCCAAGCGCGATCCGTCCCTTTTCCTCGGACGCTTTCCCCCTCCCGTCACCATAGACGAAATCCAATACGCGCCGGAACTTCTGCCCTACATAAAGGCGGCTGTAGACGGCGAAAACGGAAGGCCCGGAATGTTTTGGCTGACGGGTTCGCAACAATTCCACATGATGCGCGACGTCTCCGAGAGCCTTGCGGGGCGCGCAAGAATATTGAACATGCGGGGGCTTTCCCAGGGCGAAAAACTGGGACTTCCGCGCACCCCCCCGTTTTTCCCGAGCCTCGAATACGCGCGGAAAAGGGCGGACGCCCTCGCCGCTTCGCCGTTCTTCCCCGGCGCACTCTCACTGAAAAGCGTTTTTGAAAGGATATGGACGGGTTCCTTCCCGGCGCTCTTCGGCGCTCCGAAAGAACGCTGGGAGGGGTTTTACGATTCCTACGTCCAAACCTACATAGAGCGCGACATCCGCTCCCTTGCGCTGGTGTCGGGCGAATTGTCCTTTTTAAGGTTTATGAGGGTGCTTGCCGCGCGCAACGCCCAACTTTTAAATTGCGCCGAAATCTCAAACGAGGTGGGGGTATCGCAACCCACGGTGAAATCGTGGATAAGCGTCCTGCGCACGGGTGGCGTAATATACCTGCTTGAACCGTATTTCCCCAACGTCTCCAAACGCGCCGTCAAAAGTCCGAAAGTGTATTTCGCCGATACGGGGCTCGCGTGCTATCTTGCGGGCTGGTTCGACGCCGAAACGCTCGAACGCGGGGCGGCGGCGGGCGCCGCGTTCGAGGCGTACGCCGTATCGGAAATACTCAAAAGCTACTGGAACAACGGTCTCAATCCGAGGCTCTTTTTTTACCGCGATTCCTATAAAAGGGAAATCGACCTGCTGTTGGAGGAAAGGGGAACCCTCCACCCCGTGGAGATAAAAAAGACCTCGAGGCCGTCGGCGGGCGACGTATCCGCCTTCGCCCTGTTGGGGAAAGCCGCGGCGGAAAGCACGGGAAGCGCCGCCGTCGTCTGCATGGCGCCCACCCATACTCCCGTTGAAAAAGACGTCTGCGCCGTACCCGTGGGATACGTCTAAGGCGCGCTCAAACTTCCCTTAAATGGAATTTGCCCTCTTTTTTTAATTTTTCGAAGCGCGCGGCGTCCCTATACTTAAAGACCTTTGCGGGATTTCCGCCCGCGACGGCGAGCGGCGGAATCTCGCCGTGGACCACCGCCCCCGCCTGTATGATTGCGCCCTCCCCTATGCGCG
>CAZMBN010000038.1:0-4160 GCA_964564825.1 uncultured Opitutales bacterium | reverse complement strand
GCGCGATGGTGCACGGCATGGGGATATACCTGGCTGCGGAGAAGAAGACGGCGGAAAGTTACAGGGGGTGGAAAAATGTTGACGACGAAAAGTTTAAAGAATTGACGGACGCGATTAAGGAGAAGTTCGGCGTAGATTATTCATCCAAAGGGAAAGAACGCAAAGCATTGACAGAGTTCGTGCGGAATTGGAATTTCGCTGGGAAAAGTACAAGCGAAATGATAGAGTCTCTTGAGTTGGCTAGGGATGAATTTATAAGGGAAAAAAAGGAAGGTAAAGGTAGATTTAACGGACAGGAGAATAATCCAAGGTTTAAAATTATTTACAGGGAAGTTCTCGAAAAATACGAAAGACAAATTCGCGTCGGGGAACTTGTAAGGGACGCGTGGGGGGAGGATTTGAGCGATATAGTCCACGAGGGCACGCTTTTTGAATGGTTTACGAATCTGACGGACGGGGAACTGCTTGACGAGCAGAAGACGTTCGAGGAGCAGAACCCCGAAATAAAAAAGAAGCTTAGGAAACTCTACGCGGACAACGGGCTGGACATCGACGGGTTGAAACGGGAGGACGGCAGACCTATAAGGGGCTTGGAGATATATAGACATCTCACGAAAAGATTTAAGGACTTCAAAGGGAGCCTGTACAAGGAGGACCAGAGATGGGCGAACAGGCTTCTGCTGAAGTACGGGATAAAGGGGATAACGTACGCGGGGTTTATAGACGGCAGGTGCTTCGTGTCGTTCGAGGGCGGACATGCGGTGAAGCTTGTCAAGCCGTTTACCTTCGACGACAAGGGGGAGTTGATCCCGCTTGCGGAGAGGTTCGACGGGGAGAAGCCCGACATGCGGTGGTCGGTGAACGGGATTGACGAAGAAAGGATCAAAAAGCTTAAAGATTCACGTCCCATAAAAATAAATTCAAGACGTGTCCCGATTAGGATTGGCGGAGACTTAAAAAAGAGAAAAGAAGACGCCCGCGCGTTGGGCTTTATGTTAAAAGGAACTTATTTCAATAAAGATACGGGGGCGGAAATAAAAGTCGTTTCCCAGTCGATTGATGAAATTTTAAGACACGATGTAGATTTTAAGAGGCGAGAGACTGTGAACACATCCTTTGCCCATTTAATGAGCATTTCAAAAATTCCCGAAATTATTGAACAGGCAATTTTTATAAGAAATTTAAAAAATGAAGACTCCAAAAACAACGGAAAGATAGACTCCTTCGATTATTATTTGGTCGGGTTGGAGGTGGATAAAGTTCCATATACATTGAAGATGGTCGTAGCGAATTCGGCAAGTGGAGACAAATACTATGACCACGCCCTCACCAAAATAGAGAAGGGCAAACTACTCCAATATCTGATTAAACCCCTCAGCAGGGGGAGTGATATTGGCAGCAGCCTGCCCTCTAACATACGAGACAAAAGAATTTTTTTATTATTGCAAGAAAAAAATCGAAAAAAATTAAAATTTTCCGTAGCGGACGACAGGGAGGGGAAGAAGAGGAGGCTTGCGGCGATGATGCTTGCGAAGAGGTTGTACGCGGAGGCGGGGAGGGGCTACGACGTTGAAAACCCGAAACCCGTAGGGATAAGGGCGACGGACGCGGACAGGGAATACGCGAAGAGTCTCGACGAAAGTTTGGAGGGGGACGCGCTCGAGGAGGTAGTATCGAGGGCGGAGGCGATAGCGTACAGGCTTGCCAATGGATACGACCGGAAGGCGCAAAGCGACGCGGAATTGGAGAGGCGGACGAGGGCGGAGGAGAGGAGTTTTCAGAATTCGCGGATTATAGACAAATTTATAAGGGAGGCGCTTGCGGAGAGGGAGAGGATATTAAAATTGAAAATGCGGGCGAGGGAGAAGAAGGCGGCGGAGGAGAGGAGGGCCGCGGAGGGTGAGAAGGGTTTTAGCCCCGACGAACTGCTTGCGGCAGGTATTGAAATAGACGCGGCGATATACGACGTTGCGCAGGGGGTCGGCGATCGCGCAGAGCATAGGGCGAGGGGCGTCGGTGTTCAGGCACACGCTGGAGGACGTATTCACGGGCAGGGTGAAGGACGGGAATTTAAAGAAGGAAACGGAGGCCGCCGTGGACGAAATAGCCACGAAGGTGTCGAGGTGCGCGATAGAGGAGAGGAGGCTGGCGACGGAGGACGCGGAGTGGCTGCATAGGACCGGAGCCGAAATATACGGCACGGCGGAGACGTTTGCAAAGGAGTTGCTGGAGCACAAGGAGGAATGGAGAAGGTTTTCGACGCACGGCGGGTTGGTAGGGAAGGCGAACATACTCGCGTGGGTTGCGATGCTCGAGCAGGAGAGCATGCAAACGGCGTACAACGTCATGCGCTACGGGGACGGGGACGAGGCGAAAGGGATCGGGAAGGCGTTGTATAGGAGGTTCGAGCGTTTGGAGGAGATGCGGTCGGTATTGGACGACAGGGACTTGCGGTTTTTGGCGGCGGTGAAGGAGCGCTGGAGCGGGAGGTTCGACAAGATATCGCGCGCCATATACAAGCTGACGGGCGCGCCGTTGCAGAGCGCGGGCGCCGACTATTTTCCGATAGTCCGGCAGGGCGACATAGAATTGTCGAGGGTCTCGGGGATGAAGAGCAGGATTCCCGGATATGTTGTTCCCCGCACGGTGAATTTTAAGGACATAGACGACGACGCCGACATTTTAACGATATTCAACGACAGGGCGAGGGAGGACGCGCGTTTGCTTTCCTACGGCGACTTCGGCTTTGAAATGGACGCGGTTGTTAAGACGCCCGAACTGCAGGACGCGATGCGCAGGTACATGACGGACACCGAGAGGAACGAGTTCGTCCGTTTTGTGGACCAGTCGGTGAACGGAGCGGACGTGTTTGTAAAGACGGCGGAGGGCAGGTTGTTCTGCGCGATAACGAACGTCACGGCGTTTTACGGACTAGGGTGGAACCCCGTGAGCGCGGCGAAGCAGTTGACCGGGGCGTTGAACCCGGGGCTGGAACAGGCGATGAGGGACTTCGGGAGCGGGGCGTACGGGGACGGGGCGTCGGGGCTGCGGAAGTTCATAGCGAAGACGCGGCCGTTTGCGATGACGGCGGGAATGGACAGCGTTGCGAGCGCGCTGGGAGGCGCGGCGCTTTATACGAGATTTTTAAACAGGCACATGCAGACGCACGACGAGGCGGAGGCGAAGCGGCTTGCGATGCTCGACTTCATGGAAATAGTGGAGAGGACGCAGCAGTCGAGTTTGACGCACAACCAGTCGTCGATGCTCCGCAACTACGGGTTTATAGGCAGGGCGGTCATGCAGTTTAAGAGCAACCCGCAGCTGTTTTTCTCGTACGAGGTCAAGGCGGTAAAGGACTGGTGGAACGACAAAGGCAACGCCGAAAAGTTTAAGAGGCTCTGCAGCGTGGTGGCGGTCAACCACTTTGTGATACCCGCGGCGTTCAACGGCATGGGGATAATGTTGAGCCTGCTGATGGGGGACGACTGGGACGAGGACGACCTTGAGCTTTTTGCGATGAACGCCGCCACGGACGTGTTGTCGGGCTGGTGGCTCGGAGGCGCGATAAAGGGGCTCGGCGCGATAGCGGTGGGGATGAACAACTGGGACATAGCAAGCGAACTCGTGCCGGCGGCCGGGCTTACAAGGGTGGGCAACCAGGTGGGGTTGATACTTCGAGACTTCGCCGAGGGAGAGCTTGGCGAGAACTACGAGAAGAGGCTGGTCAATTTGTTCAAGTCGGCGTTCCCTCCGGGCAGATACGCCATGAAAATCTACGAGAACGCCACGGACGACGAGCGGGGGGTTGTATGGTGACGGGGGAAAAAAACGGAAGTCCCGGAATTCTCCGAAACTTCCGCCCGACCGAGCTTCCCCAGTCCGTTTCAATCCCCGCGCCCACGCGGGGTGCGCGGTTGCAAAAATCGATAGAAAAATGGTGGGCAATGGTGGGCAAAAAATAAGCAAAAAATGGCGTTTTTGACGGTTTTTCCCGCCAGTGGCGTTAATTTGCTCCCGGGAACAAAAAAACCGCAACCCCTTTATTTGACTCGGATTGCGGGCGGTTAAGCGAACTATCCGACTAGGAGATCGACCATCGATGCAATTGTTCTTTGAAGATGTATCGACAAAATTTTAACGACAGATTTTGTCTTGCGAAT
>CAZMBN010000037.1:0-4360 GCA_964564825.1 uncultured Opitutales bacterium | reverse complement strand
GGCGGTGAGCGAAATCAGGCTCAATTTTTGGCTTATATGAACGTATGTTCGCCACCGCTAAAAAATGATACCTCCGGCGATTCACCCCAAGAATTGATGCCCGGGTCAGATTTTTTGACTTTCCGAACGTATGTTCGCATAACATTGGACGCACTTTATCCTCAGTCGGTTCAAAGAAGTTGTGTATCCTCACGCCCCAGGCACGCACTTGCGTGGGGCGATGCGCCTGCGGCGCGGCTGCCGCCGTTTATGCGCGCTACCGCGCGTGTACTGTTGCAGGAAGGTTGTATCCCCCCGCCTGCGGCGGGGGGATACATTCACAATAAATCGTTGCAGGATGTTTTGTTCCCACGTTATGCTCCCGCGCGTGCGGCTCCGCCGTTTATGCGCCCCGCCGAGTAGCGGAATCAGGTTCGATTTTTGTCTTATAAGAACGTATGTTCGCCACTATGCGAAAACGATACCTCCGGCGATTCACCCCAAGAATTGATGCCCGGGCTAGATTTTCGGACATTCCGAACGTTTGTTCGCGCATAGCAAAAAACGGCACTTTATCCTCGTCAGTGCAAAGAGGTTGTATCTCCCCTCCGTGCGCCGGGGAGCGGAATCAGGCTCAATTCTTGGTTTATATGAACGTATGTTCGGCACTGCTATAAAACGATTCCTCCGGCGATTTACCCCAAGAATTAAAGCCCGGGATAGATTTTTTAACTATCCGAACGTATGTTCGGCACTGCTTAAAAACGTCACTTTTTATCTTCAGTCAGTGCAAAGCGGAATCAGGCTCGATTTTTGGACTATATGAACGTATGTTCGCACTTGGAAGAAAGCGCCACTTTTCTTGAATTGATTCAAGGGGGTTTGTATCTCCCAATGCGGGGTCACACTGTTATATTTCTATTCACTGATTTAAAGTGTTGCGATTTTTTTGCCGCTGTGATAAAATACCCCCATGGCGCATAAAAATTCAAAGAAGGTGGATTTTATGTATGACGAGTGGGCCGTCACGATACCCGAGCTCACCGGGGACGAGGAGCGCAGGGCCTACGTTTACGTCCCCGACATGGCGGTAAGCGACCCTTCCGCCCGTTTCCCGGTGCTTTACATGTTCGACGGGCAGAACCTTTTCCGCGACGGCGACGCCTCTTACGGCAAAAGCTGGGGGATTTTAAACTATCTTGTCGAGAACAACGTCCCGCTGATAGTGGCGGCGTTGGAGTGCAACCACCACGACGAGGCGGACGAGTGCGGCGGAAGGCTTTCGGAATACTCCCCCTTCGATTTTTACGACCGCTCCTACGGGCGGATAACGGGGCGCGGGGAAATAACCATGGAATATCTTGTGAACGAGTTTAAGCCCAAAATCGACAGGGATTTTCCCACCCTGCCCGACCGGGACCACACCTTTTTGTCGGGAAGCTCCATGGGCGGGCTGATGACCCTTTTCGGGGTGACGGCGTATAACGGCGTTTTCGGCCGGGGTGCGGCGTTGAGCCCCTCGATAGGATTCAGCTTTAACGACGTGCTCACGATGATTTACGAGTGCGACATTTCCCGCACCGTTTTGTACATGGACAACGGCTCCAAAGAGATGCGCCGCGCCCGCTCGCGGAAAAATTTCGCCGCCGTGGCATCGGCCCTCATCGAAAAAGGCGTGATGCTCGACTGCCGCGTGGTGCCCTGGGGCGACCACTCCGAGGCGTCGTGGCAGCGGCAGGTGCCGTTTTTTATGGAAACTTTGTTTTACAGCCTGTGAGGGATTTTTATGGAGACATTCTACACCGAGTTTTACAGTGACGCCCTCTCCCGCGTGATGCCCATTAAAGTATACGGCCACGCCGGAAAGCCCTCGCTGTTTATCCCCTGCCAGGACGGCAGGTTTTACGATTTCGAGAATTTTAACATGAGCGACACCTGCGCCGACTTTATCGAATCGGGGCGGATGATGGTTTTTTCCATCGACACAATAGACGCCGAGACCTGGAGCTTTACCTCAGGCGACCCTCACCAGCGAATGGAGCGCCACGAGGCGTGGATTAACTACATCACAAGCGAGGCCGTGCCGTTTATAAGGGAATACGCCAACGAAAAAAACGGCTGGGAGGGCTACCCCGGGATATTTGTTTTCGGAAGCTCCATGGGCGCGACCCACGCTTTGAACCTCTATCTTCGCTTTCCCGGAATTTTCGACAGGTGCATGGCGCTAAGCGGGGTATACAACGCGTCATTCTTTTTAGGCGACTATATGGACGATCTCGTCTACCGCAACTCGATAACCGACTATATGGCCAATTTCCCGCCGGACCACCCATTTATAGCCGAGTACAACCGCCACCGCGCCGTGGTGTGCGTGGGGCGTGGCGCGTGGGAGGTGCCGTGGAGCACCGAGTACCTTGCCGGGCGCTTTAAAGAGCTTGGCATCGACATCTGGGTCGATTTCTGGGGCTACGACGTGAACCACGACTGGCCGTGGTGGTACAGGCAGACCCGCTATTTTCTGCCGTGGATATTAGATTGAATTTAAACCCGCAAGGAGCGTTTAACATGAAAAATTTTGTCTTTCTCTCGCCCAATTTCCCCGACAACTACTATCTGTTCTGCCAGAAGCTCAAAGAAAACGGCCTTAACGTATTAGGCGTAGGCGACTGCCCCTACGACAATCTGCGCCCGGAGCTTAAATCGGCCCTCAAGGAATACTACAAGGTGGGGTCTTTGGAGCATTACGACGAGGTATACAGGGCTGTGGCCTATTTCATATTCAAATACGGCAGGGTCGAGTGGCTCGAGTCCAACAACGAATACTGGCTCGAGCGCGACGCCCTTCTCCGCCGGGATTTCAACATCACGTCCGGCTTTTTCCCCGACGACATGCCCGGGGTCAAGTTTAAGTCCCTCATGAAAAAAAGCTACCAGAAAGCCGGCATCCCCACGGCGCGCTTTCACATGGTGGACGATTTTTCGGGGTGCATGGATTTTATAAAGGAAACCGGCTACCCCGTCATCATAAAGCCCGACAACGGCGTCGGCGCTGTGGGCACATGGAAAATCGAGAACGAGGGCGACCTTAAGGGATTTTTCGAGAAAAAAGAGCCGAACACCTATATCATGGAGGAGTTTATCGACGGCACGGTGAATTCTTACGACGCCATTGTCAACAGCCGGGGCGAGCCCATTTTCGAGACGGGCAACGTCACCCCGCACAGCCTTATGGAGATTGTGAACCAGCAGGGCAACAGCCTTTTCTACATCCGCGCTAATCTTCCCGACGAGTTAAGGCGCGCGGGCCGGGCGGCGCTTAAGGCGTTCGGCGTAAAGAGCCGCTTTGTGCATTTCGAGTTTTTCCGCCTCAACCGCGACCAGCACATCGGCAAAGAGGGCGACATCGTTGCGCTGGAGGTGAACATGCGCCCCAGCGGCGGCATTTCCCCTTCGATGATGAACTACGCCAACGGCACCGACGTCTATAAAATCTGGGCGGACATGATAGCCTTCGACCGCAGCGACAAGCCCGTGACCCAGCGCAAATTCTGCCTTTTCGCCGGCCGCCGCGACAGCCGCCGCTATCGTATGAGCCGCGAGGAGGTTTTGGCCCGCTACGCCGGGAACATCAAGGAAGAGAGCCGTGTCGACCGCGCCCTGGCCGCCGACATGGGCGACTATATGTTCGTGGCGCTCTTTGACACCGAGCATGAGGTCAACGACTTTTACTCCGCCGTCCTCGAGGAAATCTGACCCCCCCCACTTGCGTGGCGGCCCACTTGCGTGCGGCTTGCGCCGTCTATGCGCCTGCGGCGGGGAGCGGGTTTAGCAAAATCGATATTTAACCGCTGTTCTCTCCCCCTTTGGGGAGAGAATTTTTTGCCCACTTGCGTGCGTCTGTCGCCGTTTATGCGCCTCCGGCGGGGAGCGTTGAAGGGAAGTCTTATCTCCCCCGCCTGAACCGTAACGAGTTAGGCTCAAAATTTAAGTATTGCGAACGTATGTTCGGAGAATTGTAGAAATGATACCACTCTCGGCTGCCGCCCTCGCGACGGGAACTGCAAAATTCATATAGTTGCGAACGTATGTTCGACGATTGGTAAAAATGTCACTTTTTCTTCATTCTTCAATCGGTACGAGATGATTGTATCTCCCACTCCCGCCATACCCAACTATTGATATTTGATGTTAACGAACATTTGTTCGCACACGTTAAAAACGATACCTGCAACTTTCATTCACCCACGCAGTTAATCCAAGCCGCAACTCGATAGTCACTGACTGCGAACGTATGTTCGCGACCGATAGAAAACGTCACTTTAACTCAGGGCGTATGAATATTCCGGTGCTAACCACTAATCACTTTCTTTTCTTTTCTTTT
>CAZMBN010000036.1:0-4385 GCA_964564825.1 uncultured Opitutales bacterium | reverse complement strand
CCCCCCCCCCCCCCCCCCCCCCCCCCGCCCCCCCCCCCCCCCCCCCCCCCCCCCGTCTTCGTCTTCCCCGTGCGGAAAAAACGCGGTTTAAAAAATTTTTCCTTTGACCGGCGCGCTTCGGGGGTTATAAATTCTGCATTGCGGGGCGTCTTTTGCGCGCCGCCCCCGTTTCCCCCCTCCGGAAAAGCGGAGCGCGCGTAAAAAAATCCCCTAAAAAATTCTTTAAAAGAATCCTTAAGTCCCCTAAAAACTTTGGAAAAATTCTTTGTCCGAGGAGAAGCGATGCGAAAAAAACAAAATCCCAAATACCGCAACGAGAACCCCCCCCTTGCAACCGCGGGAAAATCCCGCGGGGGCTTTGCGCTGGTGCTTGCGCTTTCGCTCATGGGGTTTATGGTGCTTTTGGTGGTGACCCTTGCGGGCGTAGTCCAGATGCAGATGCGCATGGGCAGGCAAAACCTTGCCAACGCCAGGGCGAAAAGCGCCGCCAAGTTCGCAGCCTACCAGGCGCTCGGCAACGTGCAGGCGGCGCTCGGCCCCGACACCCGCATAACCGCGAACGCGAAAATTTTCGACTACGAATTAAACCGCGAAATCGCGCGCCTCGACGCCGGCAACTACCACTGGTGGGAGGACCCCATGGGCATAGACAGGGAGGAGGCGGACACCGTGGAAAGTTCCGACGACAACGCCCTTTCTCAAAACCGCCACTGGGTGGGCGTCTGGGACAGCCGCATGGGGCACGTTCCCGGCGGGAAGCGTCCGGGCGGGATAGTTTCCAGGCACCAGTTGCGCTCGCAGCCGCGCGCGAACTACGCGGAGCGCACGGTGAAGTCCGCCCTCACGTGGCTTGTTTCCGGAAACGGCGTTGCGGGCGAGGAGGAGATAATGTCGTCGGGCGAAAGCAAGGCGGTGAAGTTTTTTCCCACGCGCAATTTGGAACGGGGGAGCTTCGTGAGGGCGGCGACCGCCAATTCTTCAAGCGACGCCCAAGGAAACCACGAGAGCAAACGGGACGTCCTTGCGCCGCTCGTGCCCCTCGGCTTGGACAGGCGCGCCTCCACGGGTTTCGCCGGCGCCACCTCCAGGCAGACGCGCATAGCCTGGTGGGTGTCCGACGAAAACCAGAAGGCGTCGCTAAACGCCATAGCGCCCCTCGACTTTTTGACGCACGCCAAAAGCGTAAAGTTCAGGGTCCAGAGTCTGCCGTTTTATTCGGGCGCGCAGGGGCTGACGCTCGGCGCCGACGGCGAAAGGCTCTACAACCTCGATATAAACGAGGACGACGGCGGAGAGGGCTCGCCCTTCAACATTGCGCGCTCCGCCTCCGACATCAAGGACTTCGACGCCCTAAAGACCGACGGCGTTCCCGCCGAAGTTTTGCCGAGCAGGGTTTTATTCCACAGCGCGACCGCGGATTCGAAGGGTCTGCTTGTCAACGTGAGGCACGGGGGTTTGAAAAAGGATCTTTCGCTTGGTCTTATACGCACCGACAGGGGCAACGAGCCCGACGATGTGACCGACACCCCGACCGACGAAATCCCCTCCTACTTTCCGCGCCCCTACGGCGTTGCGGGATTTTTCACGAAGACCACGGCGTATCCCCTAATATATTGCCGCGGCGACCAATGGCGGCGGGACAGGCGCCAGAACAAGCCGGAGTTGTCCGATATAAACTACGACGGCGGCAAGAGGTATTCGGGGCACATGTTCGGTCCCCAGCAATACGACCGCGAAAGCGAAGTTGCGCGTTTTAGGCAAATGTCCGCCGTAACGGGCTCGAGGGAGTTCGTCCACCTTTACGGGGACGAAAATATTTGGAAGGACCCGGGCGGCCCCCTCTGGGACCAGTTGAGGTCCTACTACAACACGAGGTCGCCCGACTTCGCCAAGGATTCGGACATCGAAGACAGGGTGCAGACCGACGACCGCTTCGGCGTAAAGCCCGTGGTCAAGCGCTTCCAGGTGTTTTACGTTCCCACTTTCGTCAACTACGGCGGCCAAAAATACGGTATTAGACTCCACATAATCCCCTTGATGGTGCTTTGGAACCCCTACGACACCAAAATAGGGGGCGACTCCTACTACGCGATAAGGGTTATGGGCCAGAATTACATGCAGTTCCAGCACCCTATTGGAACCTTCCGTTTCGCCGTAGGCTACGAGGCGACCAGCAACGTATTCCAGTGCATAAGGGACCTTCGCACCGAACGCCTTCCCGCGTTCATGGCGAATACGGGATCCGGTGATGAATACATATACAACAACAATAATAATTCCGACCGACTTGTAAAGCGCTTCTGCTTCGTCTTTACCAACTACAACACCACGGGTTCGAACGGGAGCTATTATACAAATGGCTCAAACCACTCTTTCGATCCCTACGCGGGTAACGGCGAACAAAATGCAACGAACAACAATCTCAACCGGGTAAGAAGCAAATATAACGGTTTTTACATAGTGGGAAATAGCGGAGCCTCAAGTAGCGGCGGATATCAAGCCTACGGTTGGAACGCGCTTCCACTAGGCTACGGCGGACTTGCTCCGAGCTATTTCACTAAAAACGGCGATAGCTTGGTTGATGTTGACTACGATTTTAACAACGCAACGGGCGGCGTAAACACAAGCGGTCGTTCGCTCCAGGGAACCAACCAGGACGGCGTGAACACCAACGTGCAGTCGGCGAACGAGACTTACAGGTATATCGTCCAGGAAAACAATCTTGTTCCGAGCGTCGATAAGGCCTTCGATTACAAGTTTTCGAACGAACGATCCGCCGCCATCACCAGCCGCTGCTTGAGAAGGTTGGCTAAAATTCCGCTGTTTTTAAACAACCTGTATGTTTCCGTGGACCACGGCAGAAACCTGCCCGGGTTGGACAGGAACAACGCGGTATTTTATCCGCAAATGCCCATAGACCAGACGGACGTCAATTTAAACGACCCCTCCATAGTGCGGACTTGTACCCAGGGCTCCTCGTCCTATTTCATGGGCGGGCACGCGCTCCACTTTCTGGCGTACGATAAAACGGGCATAGCGCCCGGCAGGGCGAAGGTGTTCGCCATGGAAAGAATAGTAAACTATGTGGGCGACCCCACAAGCGCCCGCGACACGGACGGCTATACGGACGTGCGCGGCGGCAACGGGCCGAACGGCTTCATAGAGGGGGAGGTTACAAGAAATATCTACACCGCAAAGCGCTGCCTGATGAAGCCCCTGGGCGAAGGCGGGGCGCTGGGCGGATGTTTCTACCTGGACGTGCCGCACCCGGAGGTCGAGCACGAGGCGAAGTGGAACCACCGGAACCCGAACCACCCCTACGACGAATACGTCTACAGCAGCACCAACGCACGCCACGACAACATCTACATACTTTTCGATATAAACGACCTCCGCGAAAGCGGCGTGCGCGACATGCAGGGGCAGCAGCCGCCCTCCAGCATCAACCAATACTACATAGACATGCAGGAAGTGACTGGCTTTGCGGGCTTTGCCCGCGAGCACGGAACTAACTTCCATACCCCCTACGGTATGGGTCTTAGCGCGACCCCGATGGGCTACGGCGTCTTCGGAGCCGTGGCGTTTGTAGGAGAAGAAAACAAGGGCAAAGGCCTCTTTCCGGGCCCCTTTACCGCCAAAGACATCGACGACGGCGGCGTCCTCAGGTTCCCCGCAAGATACCAGGACCTGAACTTGGACATATGGATTTTCAAAAAGGAGGGGATGACCTTCACCAACTTAAACCCCTACGGCAAAACCACCCACATGGGTCGAAATTCCTTCTATCCCGACGGCGTCCCGATGTTGGTCAGCATTTCGGGCAGAAGGTTTTTCGGCGGCGACGCCATTCAAAGTTTCCCCGACCCCACCCTTTTACGTTCGCACATAACGTCCAACACGGGGGCGAGCACGGGCGAGATAAACAACAACTACGCAACGCAGGGGCTTGTGGGGCGCGACAGTCCAAACCCGGGCTACACCAACCTGAATAATATGGTCTCCCTAAAACCCATCACTTATTACAGCAAAATTGGAAACATTTACCTTGGCTACGAGTTAAACCCTGAAAAACCCAAGGATGACGATATTGATCCAGATGACTACACCCCGCAAATCAACGCCAGATTCTATATAAACTGGATGCCCCTAAACCCGAGAAGGCACACGGCGAACTGGTGGTACTTCAGGGGCAACCGGCCGAACGCGGGCAACGGCGGCAGCATGAGCGACCGCACGGGCGACCTTCCCCCGCACGCGGTACGGGGTTCGCAAAGAACGCTGATAGGCGACGGCACGCGTAGAAGCGGCAACTATATGGAGCAGCTAAGCAGCATTTGCAGGATGCAGGGCACCGTTCCCATGGGCTATCTTTTCATGCAGCCCTA
>CAZMBN010000035.1:0-5143 GCA_964564825.1 uncultured Opitutales bacterium | reverse complement strand
CCCCACCGCGTTTCTTCCCAGCACGGCGCGCGGAGCGCGTCGGGGGACTCCGCCCCCTGAAAAAAATAATAGGCTTGAAAAAATTTTTTGGAAATACCACAATGCCCCCTTGTTTTTCTTAAAAATTCGGAAATAGGAGAGTTTTATGCCCAGGGAAATAGTGATATTGGAATGCACCGAAGCGAGGAAGAAGAACAAATCCCCCTCGCGCTATATGACAACGCGCAACGTCCGCAAGCAGACGGAAAAAATAGAGAAGATGAAGTATAATCCCGCGCTAAAACGCAGGACTTTGCATAGAGAGGTAAAAAAGTAGACGAGCGCGGAATCCGGCGCGGACGCCGTCCCCTAAAACCGTTTTAAGGCGAAAAACCGCCGCATTCCGCGGCGGTTTTTTTTGTTGTTTTTAGCAAACCGAAAATTCCCCCCCCGGGGAAAATCCGCACGGGTACGGGCGGTTTCGGTTTTTCAGCCCCGGTCCTTCCCCGCCTCGTCCCAGACAAGGGCGGCCGCCCCCAAGATTGCGGCGTCGCCGAAGGGAAGGCGCGAAGGCAAAAGCTCCACCTTGCCGCGGAACGCGGGTATGAGGTTTTCCTCCATCGACGCGCGGGCGGGCGCCAATATCAATTCGCCGCTCTTTACGGGACCCCCGAAGAGAAATATCGCCGACGGCCTTGAAAAGTGTACGAAGTCCGCAAGGCAGCGCCCCAATATGTTCCCCGTGATATTGTAGGCGTCCACCGCCGCCTTGTCGCCCGCGCGGGCGGCGTCTTCTATTACGCGCGCGTCGAGCTCGCTCCAGGTTTTTTCGGCAATGGACGAGTTCCCGTTGTACTTTGAGAGCATTTCGAGATACGTGCGCTTAATGCCGGTGGCGGAGGCGTAGGTCTCAAGGCAGCCGCGCTTGCCGCAGCCGCATATTCTGCCGTTCACAACCGCGCACACGTGCCCGAGTTCACCCGCGCAACTATCCGCCCCAAGCAGGAGCTTTCCGCCGCTTATTATGCCCGAGCCGAGCCCCGTTCCCAGCGTTATCAATATGAAGTGGTCCAGGTTTTTCCCCCCGCCGTACAGTTTTTCGCCCACGGCGGCGGCGTTGGCGTCGTTGCTTAGGTACACCCTCCCGTAGCCGAGGGACTTTTTCAACGTTTCCACAATGGGGGCGAAGTTTTGAAAGGGTAGGTTCGCGGGATAGTCTATCGTTCCCGTATAGTAGTTGCCGTTCGGAGCGCCCACCCCCACCCCTATGCATTCGCCGTCCGCGCCAGACGTAAGGGAGAGCACCGCGTCTTTCAATCCCTCCATGTAGGAGGGGAAATCGAGGTAATCGGTAGTCTTGAAACCGCCGCGCTTCAAGACGTTCCCCTTTTCGTCCACGAGACCGAGTTTCGTATTGGTCCCCCCCACGTCTATGCCTATGGAATATTTCATGGAATTCTTAGAAAACGGATGCAAACAGATAATGCGCGTTTTTGCAATACCGCAAACGAAAACTTTCGAAGGCGGAAAAAACGCCGGGCGCAAAACTCCCGGCGCAAAACCAAACGGGTAACTTGACAGCAATATCCCCCGCTTGTTCGAAAATTCGAACGTTTTTTTCCGCGCGGATCCGCGTTCTTTTTCTAACATACTTGAAATAAAGAAAATAAAAAAATTAAAACTTTCTTCTTTTTTTTGCCGGACTATATCAAAATGGGGGCGTGGAAAAGATACGCGCGGGCATATTCGGCGGGAGTTTCGACCCCGTGCACATTGCGCATATCGCCGTTGCGAAAAAAGCCGCGGAGTGCGCGAATCTCGACGAGCTTGTGTTCGTTCCCGCCCACAGGGCGCCGTTGAGGGATTCCCCCTACGGAGCCTCCGATTCCGACCGCCTAAACATGCTGGAAATCGCCCTGAAAAAACTCGATTTTCCGTGGAGGATAGAATGTTGCGAGTTGCGGCGCGGCGGCGTAAACTATTCCGTGGACACCCTTGAAGAGCTTAAAACGAAGTATCCCCATAGGGAATTTTTCTGGATTATAGGCTCGGACCATATCGCAAAATTGAAATACTGGAAGGACGCCGAAAATTTTTGCGCCTCGGTTACGCTTGTTTGCGTGAAAAGGCCGGGCTACGACGCGCACGTTGAAACGCCCGCCAATGCGCGCGTTCTGTTTGCGGATTGCGGCGAAATGCCCCACAGTTCCTCGCAAATAAGAAGGGATTTGGCATCCGGGGGGCGCGGAAATTTCATGCTCGACTCGGAAGTTCTAAAGTATATTCTTGGGCGTAAATTGTACGGCGTAAAAACAACATGAAAAAAGGCGAAAATTCCGGCGAAGCCACGGCGAAAAAGGCGGGAAATGCGGGGGCAAAGAAAAGCCCCCCGGAAAAAACGCGGCAAAAAAGATCCGCCGCGACGGGGGCGAAGACCTCCGTTTCCAAGCGCGCGGGAACGGGCTCGGCGGAGTTGGCTAAAGAGGCTAAAAAGCCTAAAAAGACGAAAAAGACCGACCCCGTGCTCGAGACCGTGAAGAAGTGCCGCGCCGCGCTCTGGGAAAAGAAGGCGGAGGATATAAAAATTTTGGATCTTAGGGGGAAGTCGCCCGTGGCGGACTATTTTTTGATTGCAACCGCCACAAGCGAACCCCACCTGCGCGCGCTTTCAAACGAACTTGAAAGGACGCTTAAGGACGCGGGGGTTGCAACTGCGGGAATAGACCGCAACGCGGAAAGCGGCTGGGTTGTGGTCGACGCCTTCGATTTCATGGCGCACATATTCCTTCCCGAACAAAGGCGGTTGTACCACGTGGAAAACCTTTGGGAGGGCGCGGATATAATAAGGGCGTAAATACGCCGCGGAACGCCTAATCCTCCGGCCCTTTCCCCTCGGACGCTCCCGCCTCCACCATTTTGCGGGTAACTACAAACTTTTTCAACCGCTTCGAATCGGGGATTTTATACATGGTCTCCAGCATGAGCTTTTCTATTATGGAGCGGAGTGCGCGCGCGCCCGTGCCGAGCTTTAGGGCGGCGTCGGCTACGGCGTCCACCGCGCCGGGCTCGAACGACAGGTCCACCCCGTCCATGGACAGGAGTTTCGCATACTGCCTTACAAGGGAGTTCTTTGTGGACGTCAATATGCGGACAAGGTCGTCCTTCCCCAGTTTGTGGAGGGCGGCAACAACGGGAAGGCGCCCCACGAATTCGGGGATGAAGCCGAATTGAATCAAGTCCTCGGGCTGGACGTCTTCCAAGTTCGACTTTGCGCGGTTCCCCTCCCCCTCGGAGGGCGAGAACCCGAGCACTTTTTCATCGACCCTCCTCGAAATAATCTTGTCGAGCCCCACGAACGCGCCGCCGCATATGAAAAGGATGTTGCGCGTATCCACGCGCAAATATTCCTGGTCGGGGTGCTTTCTTCCGCCCTTCGGGGGTATGTTGCATACGTTGCCCTCCAGTATCTTAAGCAGCGCCTGCTGGACGCCCTCGCCGCCGACGTCCCTTGTTATGGATACGTTTTCCGTCTTCCGGCAAATCTTGTCTATTTCGTCTATGTAGATTATGCCGCACTGCGCGCGCCCCACGTCGAAGTCGGCGGCGCGCACCAGGTTCAAGATTATGTTCTCAACGTCCTCGCCCACGTAGCCCGCCTCGGTTACGTTTGTGGCGTCCCCCACGGCGAAGGGGACGTTCAGCATGCGCGCGAGAATCCTCGTCAGATACGTCTTGCCGCTTCCCGTTGGACCTATTAAAAGCACGTTGCTCTTTTCTATCTCAACGTCGTCGAACTTCCCGGGAGGGGCGTCCCGCCCGAGGAGCTCCGCGCGGAGGCGCTTATAGTGGTTGTAGACCGCCACGCTCAAGATCTTCTTGGCGGCGTCCTGCCCCACTACGTACTTGTCGAGCTCCGCCCGCATCTGCGACGGGGTCTTGAGGTCGAACTTCAACATCGCCTCCGTGCGCTCCCGCGCCGACTCGCGCCTGCGCAACGCCACGATGTCGTGGAGGGTGTCCACGCAGCGCGGACAAATATAGGCGTTTTCCCTGCCCGGAATCAATCCGCCCGCCGCCGAGGCGGAGCGTCCGCAAAAACTGCAGTTCGGTTCCGCCATTATTGAACGGCTTCCCTTTTGCTTTCTATAACCTTGTCCACTATTCCGTATTCGAGCGCCTCGCGGGCCGACATGAAGAAATCCCTGTCGGAATCCTTGGCTATCTGCTCCTCGCTCTTGCCCGTGTTCTTCGCAAGTATTTCGTTTATCTTGCTCCTCCAGCGCAAAATTTCGTTGGCCGCTATGCTGATGTCGCGCGACTGCCCCGTCGCCCCACCGTAGGGCTGGTGGATCATCACCCTGGAATTCGGAAGCGAATAGCGCTTGCCCTTTGTGCCCGCGGACAAAAGTACGGTGGCCATGCTCGCCGCCTGCCCAACGCAGTAGGTTACAACGTCGCAATGCAGGAAGTTCATGGTGTCGTAAATCGCCATGCCCGCGGTGAGCAGACCTCCGGGGCTGTTTATATAGATATGCACGTCCTTCTTGGCGTCCTCCATCTGGAGGAAGAGGAGCTGGGCTATTACGGCGTTGGCTACGCCGTCGTTTATAGGGGTGCCTATAAACACTATCCTGTCCTTTAGCAGGCGCGAATAGATGTCCCACGAACGCTCCGTTCTGCCGTCGCGTTCGAAAACCGTCGGTATGTAGTATTCTGGCATTTTTGTTTCCGTGTTGGAAATTTTATCGGCGCAACGGCGGTCCGCGTGGGGAAAAATCCGCAATGCGCTTTTCTGCGTGGAATTCAAGGCAAGCGCCTAAAAAACTCAATAAAATATTTGGGGCGCGCGGCGCGTTCCAGGTCTTTTTTCAAAATAAATCTTGCAATGGGTGGGGCGCCCATGCATTTTGAAGCGAGAATTGGCGGGCGGATTTTCCCCGCTTTTTACGGGGGTATAGCTCAGTTGGTTAGAGCACTTGCATGACACGCAAGGGGTCGCAGATTCGAGTTCTGCTACTCCCACCATTTCAAAAGCCGCAAATTTTCCCGATTTTGCGGCTTATTGTTTTTCCAAAGAAGCCTTATATCCCCATAAAAACACCCCTTGAATCCCAACCGTCCCCCCACAGGCTCCGGGAGGGGTTCAATCAATCCACGCGCCCAC
>CAZMBN010000034.1:0-5291 GCA_964564825.1 uncultured Opitutales bacterium | reverse complement strand
GCATTTGCAGGATGCAGGGCACCGTTCCCATGGGCTATCTTTTCATGCAGCCCTACGGCTTTTCGGAGGAGAGCAGGCGCGCGGGGACGGCGGAGCCCTTCGTAAATAGAAGGCTTTTTGTAAACGGCACCCTGCTTGCAACCCACTGGATGCCGGACTTCGATTCCATCTCCATGTCGGGGGGCGACAACGACGAAAAACGGTTTGCCTGGCAGTTCGGGATGCTCACCAAAAACATCATTGCAACGAACGAATTCTATTCCGAGCAGGACGTGGGGCTCGGCGGTCAGCAGACGCTGGATATAGAGGTGTTCGGCCCCTCCGACGACGAGCCCTACATAGGCCTTTCGCCCTCGAACGGCTCGGTGGAAATAGCCTCCCACCACATTCTAAGGAGGACGGAGGTTGTTTCCAACCCCGCGAACCTTTCGGGAAGCAACCTGAATTTCGGCGTGGGCAAGGGCGAGGCGGGCGGCGACTGGCGCGAGGGCGGAGGTATAGACTACTTCTTGGAAACTTCGCGCGACGGCTACCACCCGTGGGCGGCGGCGTACGGTTTGAGCGTGCCCGAAAACCTAAACGCCTCCCTTCCCATAGGAAACAGCCTTTGCCCGAGCAGGATAGTGCCCGAGCGCTCCTTCCAGATAACTTGGCTCGACGGCTCGTGCGAAATAAACAGCTACCACAACACAAGCTTCGAATACGGCAGATTCAACTCGCAGCGCGAAAACAACTGGGTGGAGGATAAAAGCGTGGTTTACGACTATTCCTGGCACCTAAACGACGTGCTTTGGGACGAATACTTCTTTTCAACCCTCCCCTACAGGGGGGACGAGGAGGAAACCGCCTACGATGACGGCAACGACGGCGCCTATCCGCAAAATCCGCGCCTGCGCTACGCGCCCGGCGCGGAGCGCCTCTCCATGGGGAATATGGACTACGACAGGGAGGAGAGCGACAGGCAGTTCGACGAAAACGCCTCGAGGTTCTGGGTGGACGGCGCGTTCAACGTAAATTCCACCGACGTGGACGCCTGGAAGGCGGTTCTTTCAACCTATTTCGGCCAGACGGTGGAATCCTATACGGAGGAAGACAACGAAGACGGCGAACGCGCGCCCTTCCTAAGGTACCAGGCGCCCCTCAGGGCGAAGGCGGTCACATCCGAAAACGCCGACATGTCGAACGAATCCGACCTCATGGCGGGCTACAGGGCGCTGGACGCCGCCGAGATAGAGGAGCTTGCCTGCTCCATTGTGGAGCACGTAAAGGACCGCGGGCCGTTCTATTCCATGTCGGAATTCGTCAACAGGATGGTTTCCAACGAATCCGCCGAGGAGCGCTACATGGATAGCGAACAGGAAAACCTTCTGGACTATTCTCACCAGGTCCGCCCCGCGGACCGCCAGAACATGGAGGCGGAAATACTAAGCGGGGGAAGGTCCTTCAGGGCGGACCACATGCAAAAGGGGGTTTTGCAGGCGGCTATAGACTCCACAAGCATAAACTCCGCCTTCCACAACGACTACATAGTGCACGAACTAAACAACATATCCGACCTCGTAAAGGACACCGACTACCTTAGAAACTACACAAACCCGCGCCGCTGCTGGGAGAACTGGCGCGGCGCCATAGGGCCGCAGGCGACGGGCGCGCCCGCCTACCTCATGCAGCAGGACATACTTGCAAGGTTGGGCTCTTTCCTCACGGTGAGGAGCGACACCTTCAAGGTGCGCGCCTACGGCGAAGTTAGGAACCCCGTTTCCGGGGTGGTCGAGGGCAGGGCGTGGTGCGAGATGACCGTCCAGCGCCTGCCCGAATACGTGGATTCTCGCGCCAACAGGCCGTGGGACGTCTACGGCAGGATGAAGGAATTGGGCTACCAGGACGCGGCGAACCAAGGGGGGCTTTCGGAATACAACGAAGTTGTAACGGACGAGGAGGACGGCGCGCTGAACCCCGTAAACAGGACGCTGGGCAGGCGGTTCAAGGTTGTGGGCTTCAAGTGGCTTAACGAAAAGGAAATATAGGGGGCGGAATAGACCCCTATTTCTTCTTCTCGTCGGAAGCCGAAAAATAGACGGGGGAGGGCGCCCGCGGGACGGGCGCGCCCTTCGCGGTTGGGGGGGGCGTCTCCGCGCTTTTTCGGGGGGCTTCGCCGGAAAACCGTTCCCCCGTAAAAGCCCTCCTTTAAAGTTGCGCGGCGGGAAGTTTCGGGCGTTTTTAGTTTTTACGGGTTTAAAGTTTTTCCGGCTATTTGACAATTCGTTAAATATTTGTTGACTTGTTAAATATTTTTGCCACGATTCCCGTCCGGTGATAATGGGTTTCGGCGATAAGGCTACGGCGCTGGTTTGGAATACGGAACGTCCCCCCGCGGGATTGGACCGCGCGTTCGCCGCCAAGGCGTACAAGAAACTTTATTACATAGACCTCGCGCCGTCGGTCGAGGCGTTGAGACTGCCGCCCTCCAACCGTCTGGAAAAGTTGAAGGGGAAACTCGAAGGTTTTTGGAGCGTGCGGATAGACCGCAAATACAGGATAATTTTCAAATTCGAAGGTTCGAACGCCTATGAGGTTCAAATCAGCAAACACTACCAATAGAACGGGGGGAAAAACGGCGGTGGCGCCGGGCGAGGCGCACAGGGCCGTTCCGCCGGGGGAGATCCTGGGCGATTTTCTCGGGGAGTTGGGTCTTACCCAGTATAAACTGGCGAAAGAAACCGCCATACCGCACGCGACAATCACAAGGATTATGAAAAACGAATCCCGCATAACGGCGCAGACGGCGTTGCGCCTCGGTGCGTTTTTCGGCAACGGCGCCGAATTTTGGATGAATTGCCAAAACTACTACGACCTCCGCGAGCTCCGGAAGAGAATGGGGCGTTCGATAGAAAGGGAGGTAACGCCCTTTCGGGGACCCGGCAAGGCGCAAATTGCGGCCCCCGAAATTGCGCGGTAACCCCTATTTCTTCTTCTCGTCGGAAGCCGAAAAATAGACGGGGGAGGGCGCCCGCGGGACGGGCGCGCCCTTCGCGGTTGGGGGGGGCGTCTCCGCGCTTTTTCGGGGGGCTTCGCCCGCCTTCGGCGCGTTGCTTCTTTTTCTTTTCCCCCGTCTTCTTTTCCCTTTTTCCCCGGAAATCCTTTCCCCGGCAAGCCTTTTAAATTCAAGCAAAAGCGGCCGCGTTTTTTCCCGGGCGTATTTCCCGGAAAGTTTTGAAAGCCTTTTTTTTGTTTTTTTCAACCTCCCCAAGGCGCCCCTTAGGAAATTGAAAATCCTTTCGCGCAGGGGCGGGGGCGGAGGTTCTTCAAGCACCGCCCTTCCGCCTTCCAGGACGCTTTTAAATTCCAGGTAGAGGCGGCGGCTCACCCAGGCGTCGGTTGCCGCATACGCCGTCTGGCGCGGGTCCAAAACCTTTTTTTCCCAGTTGGAGAGCCGCGCGCCCTTCGAAACCTTTTCGCCGAAGAGCAGGGCGCAAAGGCTTTTCATTCCCGTGTTGACGAGCCCCAGTTTCCTGGCGAAGTCGGCTACGTCCTCGAAGCCCGCGGGGGAGAACCCCTCAAGGCGTTTAAGGGAGTCTATGTCGCCCTTCACGGCTATCCCCGCCTTGGTTATCCCCGGGTCCTCCAAAATTTTAAAGAGTTCGCCCAGCCTTTTTTCCAGCGGGATAAGCCTGAAAATCCAAACCCGGTTTTCGCCCGCAAGCTGCAAGACGGAAACCTTGTATCTTGTTTTTCCGTCGAAGCTCGGGCGCGTTTCGGTGTCGAAGCCGAGCAGTTTTTCCCTTTTAAGCAGGGCCAGCGCCCCGTCCAGGTCTTCGGGATTTTCCACGACGTCGGTCTTCCCCGCGTACCTCGCCGGGGGCAGGCACTCCAACATTTCGGCGTTCAGCCTGCGGGGGTACGCGCATTTTATTTCGCGCGGCATTCCCCGTTTTCTCCGCGCCCTTTAGGCATATCCCGCCGCGGCGCCGCTATGGAACGAAAACATAAGCTCTTGTTCGGGTTGGTAAGGAAGTAAAGTCGGGCCGCCGAGGATCGAACTCGGGACCTCTTGCACCCCATGCAAGCGCGCTACCAGACTGCGCTACGGCCCGTTTGTTAAAGCGCGGCACTTTAGGGCGCGCAAGGCGCAAGGGCAAGCTTTTTTTAAGCAATTTGCCTTCCGCGCGCCTCGGCGCCCCCGTGCGCATGCACTGTAACTTTCAGGGGGGGTATGCGGGGGGTTTTTTTTAAGCAACGCGCAAACCCCCCCCCGCGCAGGCGAAGCGCAAAACGAAGCGCCGCGCCTACGAAGGCGTTTTGCTACCTTCCTATTCCCCTCCTCACCGTCAGCGCCTTCCTTTCTTTTTCCCCGTCCGGGGGGGATATGGTGTAGACGTCCACGGGCAGTTTGAAGTGTTTTACTATGGAGTTCACCCTTATATAGTGCCTATAGTCGCCGTCCTCCTCCAGGATAAGGAGGATGCCCGCGCGCTTGTCGAACTGCATTGCGTAGTTGAGCGCCTGTCCTATGGCCTCCCCCCACTTCGGGGCGAAGTCCGCCTCGACGGCGTGGGTGGGGGTAAGGATGTCGCACCTTGTGCCGTCGGGCGCGACGACTTCGGTTTTCGCGTTTTTCAGGCCTTGGGCGAATTTATTTTGGTAGTATTTTTCGGGGTGTATGTGCTTCGCCTGCGCAAGTCCGGCAAGCGCAAGAAGCCCGAAAATAAAAATAAGCGTCTTAAATTTCCGCATGGGGGCGTTGTAGGGAAATTTTTATATTTTTCAAATTTTTCCTTTTTTCCCATTTTTCCCCCGTCCCCCCCTTCCGTTTTCCGCGGCGCGGGGGGAGGCGCATACGCCGAAGCGGAAACGGAAACAAAAACGAAAAAAACGGGAGGGGGCGCGGAAAGGGAAAAAGAAAAACGGGAAAAAAGGGAAACCTCCGAAGCGGAAATAAAGGCGCAATCGACCGTTCCCGAAGGCGCGGAGGGGGAAGGGAAAAGGAGGGAGGGGGCGCCCTACGCCTCGTTTAAGATTTTGGAAAGCCCCGCGCCCGAGAGCAAGGCGCTGCTTATACTGGGCGTCTGCAAAGAGGTTTCCCAAAACGGCAAATGCGCCTATGTGGAATTTGAAAACCAGAAGCGCTATTTTTGCAGGGTCGCGCAAACGCACGGCTATAGGTGCCGCACGCAAAAGCAGTGTACGGGGGGGTGGAGGATTTGGGTGGGGCGGGGGTGCCCGGGGTTCCCGCGCCCGGCTTTGCGCTCTACAGGAGAAGAAAGTAGAAAACCGAAAACATCTTAAAACAC
>CAZMBN010000033.1:0-6109 GCA_964564825.1 uncultured Opitutales bacterium | reverse complement strand
ACGAAGGCAGGGAAATCGCATCGATGGGATACGGACTCTTTAAGGAGTAGGCAAGCCGGGCGCCGCGCGGGGATTTTTTTGCGCGTTGTTTAAAAAATCCCCCGCATACCCCTTCCGGGAGTTGCGGCGCGCAGGGGGGGGTGTTGAAAAAGGCGCGGGCGCGCGGAAAATAAAGCCCCTTGAAAATTTTTTCTTTTTTGACAACACGGGCTTCCAAGTTTTTATTTCCCGTTATGGCATGTTTCGGCAACGGGGGGGACCCCGCGCCCTCCGCGCGCGAATTGAAGCCCGAGCAAAAGGCGAGGGGGAAGATAGACCGTCTTTTAAGAAAGGCGCATTGGGAGGTTGTGGACAGGCGGGGGTACACCTCGAAATATCCTTGCGCGGTCGAGGAGTTTCCCTTGAACGGCGGCAGGGCCGACTATTACCTTTTCGTGGACGGCCGCGCCGTGGGCGTATTGGAGGCGAAGAAGGAGGGTGAGAAGCTTTTAAAAGACGGGGACTCCGCGTCGAAGGAAAAAAGGGCGGACTCCCAGGCGGTGGACTACGCGCACAGCCTTCCCGAATACTGCGCGTCGTGGTGGAACGTCCAGCCCCTGGTGTACCTTTGCGACGGCGAAAAGCTTCTTTTTAAGAACCTGGCGAAGGGCGGGGATTTCCGGGAGATAGGCGGAATGCACACGCCCTTCGAAGCCCTGCGCCTCGCCGGGGCGGAGGGGAAGTCGTATTTCGGGGGGCTTCCGCGCCTCGACAAAAAGGGTTTCCGCGACTGCCAGTTCGAAGCCGTCCAAAAGTTGGAGGAAAGTTTCAAGTCGGGCAAAACGAGGGCGCTTATAGAAATGGCGACGGGCGCGGGGAAGACCTTCACCGCGTGCGCCGCGGCGTACAGGATACTTTCGCACACCCCGGCGAAGAGGGTTTTGTTTTTGGTGGACCGCGCGAACCTGGCGGGGCAGGCGGAGGGGGAATTCGGGTCGTTCAAGCTTACGGATACGGGCGAACCGTTTTCCTCCGTCTTCACGGTGCAGCGCGCCAAGTCGAACAAGTTGGACAAGGGCGCGAACGTTGTAATTTCCACAATCCAGCGCCTCTACTCCATCCTTTCGGGCAGGGAGGTTCCCGACGACGACGACGAAGCCCGCGGATGGGACGACGACGAAGCCGACAAAGGCGGCGGCGTACCCCTTCCCGAAAACCCCCTGCTTCCGAAGGATTATTTCGACCTCGTGGTGGTGGACGAATGCCACCGCTCCATTTACGGGCGCTGGGGGAAGGTTCTCGGATATTTTTCCTCCGCGCGCTTTGCGGGGCTCACCGCAACCCCCTATGCCGAAACTTTCGCGTTTTTCGACAACAACAGCGTTGCGAAATACGGCGTCGAGCGGTCGGTTGCCGACGGCGTGAACGTGCCCGTGCGCCCCTACAGCATAAAGACCAGGGCGGCACGGTGGAGAAGGGCGAACGGTATTTTGAAAAGTCCAGGTTTACGGGGGCGACGCGCGGGGAGCGCGCGGAGGAGCCGTTCAAATACGACCCCGGGCAGCTGAACAGGGACGTAGTCAACCCCGAACAGATAAGGACGGTCCTAAGGGCGTTCAAAGACGCGGTCTACACCAAACTCTATCCGAACCGCGAAGCCGACTTCGCCTACATCCCCAAGACCCTCGTTTTCGCCGCTAACGACGACCACGCCCAAAGGATAGTCGAAATCCTAAGAAGCGACGTTTTCCCCGAACAGGGGAAAAACCCGAACTTCGCCCAAAAGATAACCTACAGCGCGGGCGGCGGCGACGAACTTATAAGGCGTTTTAGAAACGACAGGGATTTCCGCATAGCCGTAACCGTAACGCTTGTCGCCACGGGCACCGACATAAAGCCGCTTGAAATACTCCTTTTTATGCGGAACGTGGGCACGCAACAATTTTACGAGCAGATGAAGGGACGCGGCATGCGCACCGTGGACCCCTACGCCCTAAGGAACGTAACCCCGAACGCGGACGGCAAGGACTGCTGCTGGCTGGTGGATGCCGCCGGCGTGTTGGAAAGGGAAAGGCCCTACGCGCGCCCCCAGCCCGGCGAAAAAACGGAGCCGTCGTTGGAGGAGCTTTTGGAGAAGATTTCGCACGGCTATTTGCCCGACCCCTACCTGTACTCCCTGCACGGCAGGCTTGGTTCCGCCGGGGCGAAGGCGAAGCCCGCCCAAAAAAGGGAGTTCGAGGACTCGGCGAAAATCTCCATGGAGGGGCTTTCGGCGAAAATAGCCTCCGCCCTGGAGTCCGGGAGGCTTCCCCCCTTCGTTTCGGCGTCGGAGGAAAACGCGGAGCGCAGGGAACTTGTGGGGGCGCTCGCCGAAAACCCGCGGGCACGCGGCGTGCTTTTGGAGGTGTCGGCGGGCTATGTAAAGACGCTCGACCCCGGTTCCGACGAACTCGTCTACAGCGGTTTTTCGAAGGACGACGCCCTGCAAACCGCCGAGGGCTTCGAAAAATACCTGGAAGCCAAACGCGACGAAATAGAGGCGCTTAGGATAATATACCGCAACACGGGCGAACCCGTAACCGTTCCGCTTTTGGAGGATTTAAGGGACAAACTTTCGGGGGAGTCGGCGGCGTTCGCCCCCGACGCCGTTTGGAACGCCTACAATACGATTTGCCCCGGAAAGGTGAAGCCCCTGGGCGCGAACGCGAAGAGGGCGCTGACCAACCTTATCCAGCTTGCGCGCTTCGCCTACTCGGGGCGCAAAACGGCGTTGGAACCGCTTGTTCCGCGCGCGGCGCAGCGCTTCAACCTGTGGAGCGGGCAGAAGCAAAGGGCGCTTACGCCCGTCCAGAGGGGGATAGCCCTGAAAATAGCCGAATACGTTGCGGCGAACGGCGCGGTGGGCGAAAGGGAGCTTATGGAAATGGACACCCGCACGTTCTACGCGCGCGCGGTTGCGGCATTCGGGGGCGCGCAAAAGCTCGCCGCGGAAATGCGCACGCTTTCGGAATTCGTCCTGGCGGCGGCGTAGGAATTTCAAGAAGGGATACGGAATATGGCAGGAAACGGAAAAAACGCAAAGAGGAGTTTGGACGCCCAAACGGTGGGGGCGAAGGTCTGGGAGCTTGCCGACGTGCTCTCCGCCGACGGCGTAAGCTATACCGACTACGTGGAGCAGCTGAGCTACCTGCTCTTCCTTAAGATGGAGCAGGAGGGCTCCGACCTCGGCTACGAAAACAGGCTCCCCGAAGGGTGCCGCTGGGCGGATTTGACGGCGGAGAAGGAGGCGGCCCTGCCCGGGAAATACGGGGATATCTTGGAGGACCTGGGGGGGTGCGGCAACGCGCTTATCGAAACCATTTTTACAAGGGCGTCGAACAAGATAAGAAACCCCGCGCGCCTGAAAAAACTGGTCTCGATGATAGACGGATACAACTGGCTTTCCATGGACGACGACGTCAAGGGCGCGTTGTACGAAAGCATTTTGGAAAGGAATTCCAGGGAGACCAAGGGGGGGGCGGGGCAGTATTTCACGCCCAGGGCGCTGGTTGAGGCGATGGTGGAGCTTGCCGACCCGCGCCCCGGCGAGGTCGTCGCCGACCCCGCCTGCGGAACGGGGGGCTTTTTGCTCTACGCCTACCGCTATATGAAAAAACTTTGCTCCGGCAGGGGGGAAAAAAACTTTGTGGACAACAACGCCCTTTACGGCTGCGACGTTGCGCCCCTCCCCGTTACGCTCGCGTCGATGAACCTCTATCTTGCGGGCGTTGGAACCGCCAAAAGCCCCGTGGAGTGCCGCGACACCCTCGAGGGCGAGCCCCGCCGTCTCGCCGACCTGGTGCTCGCCAATCCGCCCTTCGGCAGCAGGCCCGCGGGCTCCACCGACATCGGCGCGTTGAGGAAAGACCTCTACGTCTCGACAAGCAACAACCAGTTGAATTTCCTGCAGCACATAATGCTTATGCTCCGCCCGGGCGGCCGCGCCGCCGTGGTGCTTCCCGACAATGTGCTTTTCGAGGCGGGCGCGGGCGAAAAAATAAGGAAAAAGCTCCTTTCGGACTTCGATTTGCATACGGTTCTGCGCCTTCCCACGGGGATTTTCTACGCGCAGGGCGTGAAGGCGAACGTGCTTTTCTTTTCCAACACGGGCGCCACGCAAAACGTTTGGGTTTACGACTACCGCACGGGCGTGAAGCACACCCTTGTGGAAAAGCCCCTAAGGCGCGGGGATTTGGACGACTTTGTCGGGCGCTACAAGCGCGGGGACCCGTCGGGGAGGAGGGAGAGCTACGGCGCCCAAAACCCCCGCGGCAGGTGGCGCAAGTTCGCGGTTGGGGAAATACTTTCGCGCGCGAATACAAGCCTCGACCTCTCGTGGATAAGGGAGGGGGACGATGCGGCGCAATCGACCACCCTGAAGGGGATTCTTTGCGAAATGAAAAAGGAGGCGTCGAGGATTTCGGGCGCGGTTGCCGACTTGGAAAAACTTGCAGGCGGCGTTGAAGATGACCGTTGAGCTATTAAGGCGGAAGGTGCTTTCGCTTGCGGTGCAAGGGGGGCTTGTAGGGCAACGGGCGGAGGAGGGGAGCGCCGTTTCGCTCCTTGAAAGGATAAAGAAGGAAAAGGAAAAGGAAGGGGAAAAAGGAAAGAAGGGAAAGAAAGGGAAAAAGAGTCTTCGCATATTTAAGGAGGGCAACGCCTACTTCGAGGAAATAGAGGAGGACAATAAAACCACCATACGCGACATATCCGAAGAAATCCCGTTTCCTATCCCCCCCACCTGGTGCTGGGTAAGACTATTGGATGTATGCAATGTTTATCAGCCAAAGACCATTTCAAAGAATCAAATGTGTTCGGATGGGAAATACACGGTTTTTGGTGCAAACGGTATTATTGGCAAATACGATAAATTTAACCACAAAGAACCCGAAGTTCTAATAACATGCAGGGGGGCAACATGTGGCACTATAAATGTCTCGTTGCCCTTTTCGTGGATTAACGGCAATGCAATGGTTGTCTCTCCGTTATACGAGAATGCACCGTCCAAAGCGTTTTTAAAAGTATATCTAAGCGGAATTAATATGGGCAAATTTATTACAGGCACTGCCCAACCCCAAATAACACTTAAAGAATTATCAAAAATGCTCATCCCCCTACCGCCGTTGGGGGAGCAGGGGAGGATAGTTGAAAAGATAGAAGGGATATTTAAAAGCATAGGGGATGTAAGGGACGGTAAGAAGGAGTTGCGCGGGCATGCGAAGCTATTAAGGCGGAAGGTGCTTTCGCTTGCGGTGCAAGGGGGGCTTGTAGGGCAACGGGCGGAGGAGGGGAGCGCCGTTTCGCTCCTTGAAAGGATAAAGAAGGAAAAGGAAAAGGAAGGGGAAAAAGGAAAGAAGGGAAAGAAAGGGAAAAAGAGTCTTCGCATATTTAAGGAGGGCAACGCCTACTTCGAGGAAATAGAGGAGGACAATAAAACCACCATACGCGACATATCCGAAGAAATCCCGTTTCCTATCCCCCCCACCTGGTGCTGGGTAAGACTGGGGGAGGTTGTGGATTACATTCGTGGAGTTACTTACAATAAAGACCAAGAAATTAACAACGGCGAAAACGGTATAAAAATTTTACGAGCCAACAACATAACATTAAATTCGAATACCTTAAATTTCGACGATGTTAAAGTTGTTTCGCATGATGTAAAGGTGAAGGAATCCCAGTGGTTGCACCGTGAAGATATTTTGATATGTGCCGGGAATGGAAGCAAAGAACATATCGGGAAAGTAGCTTATATAAAAGATGATATAAAATGCGCTTTTGGTGGTTTTATGGGAGTAGTTAGAACCGCCAGTCTGTTAAACAAAAAATTTTTATTTCATGTATTAACAAGCCCTAATTTTAAGACATACCTCTCAAAATATGTTTTAAGCGCGACAACGATAAATAATTTAAATAGCCAAGCTATTCAAAACTACCTCATCCCCCTACCTCCGTTGGGGGAGCAGGGGAGGATAGTTGAAAAGATAGAAGGGATATTTAAAAGCATAGGGGAAATCGAAGCGGCTTCGGCGCCGTAGGGGGGATTTTTTTAGCGAAGCGCGCCGCGCCCCCCCCTCCGCCCCCCGCACGCAAA
>CAZMBN010000032.1:0-6112 GCA_964564825.1 uncultured Opitutales bacterium | reverse complement strand
CGGCAGTTTTTCCATCTCGAAATAGTCCGCGTAAAAATAAACACAGTTTATAGTAGGGCTAATTTTCAAAGGGAACTTGGGAAAAAATATTTTCTTTATTTTGCGTAAATCAATTAGTTAGGAAATTTTATTTTTCGTAAATTCGCTAAATTTTGGACGACTTTTTGAAATTCGTAAGTCGTTGATATTTGTCCAAAGTTTTCCATTTTTTCCCAAAAAAACGTAATAAACATGTAATAGCCTTTTCGCCACTATTCTCGATGAATAAAGCCTTCGCGGATGTTATAATTTTTAGCGACTGAAAAATTTTCCCGCATCAAAAAAAATGGGGTTTATTACATGTTTTATTACATTTTTTTTCGTAACTTATTTTATTTAAGCTTGTTATTTCGCTATTCACTCCCATAAATTCCCCCAATCCCTTTAGCAATAAAAATGGGATAAATATGGAATGGGAATGGAATTTTTATGGAATATATATGGGGAAACCCCACCATATCCCACCCCTGAAAAATACCGTGCATTTTTTCATCGATTTCGCGGTTTGGTTATAACCCTTTAAGCAAAAGTTAAACAACCCCCTACCCCTTTGCGTGTATCTACCTTGTCTACCTGTCTACTTTGTCTACTTTTCTACCTTGTAACAAACCACCGTGCCGCAACGCCTCCCTTTTTCTATTTCAAATTCGTCTGGATACGCGTGCGCTACTTGCTCCACCTCATCAACTGTAAGCCTTTTATATACCCTAAAATTGCTGGCTTTTATCCTTTGGGAATTTTCTTTTTGAAACAACTCTTCCATTTTTTCGCGGTTTCTTTCGAGTCCCTGCACATGCTTCCCCTCGAAGAACTCAAGCAAAACGCCGTTGGTATAGTCAACAAGGTCGCAAGCATGTTTCGCGGTCTCTTCGTCAACCGTGTCGGTTTCGTTGCAAACGGCGAAACAAAGGGCAAGGCGCGCCGACTTTTCCGCGCTTTTCGCCACAAGCGCGAACGATTCGCCGAAAGTCCCATCCATTTTTATTCCTTCGTAACGGTTATGGTAGTTTTCAAAAACTTTGCGCGCTTCGGGGACGGCGTGGATGGTTATTGGTTCTTTGCCGCGCCTCCTATCGTATAAGCGCCCGATAAACCCACCCCAGTTCGCGAATATACCTTCGTTCCTTTTGCGCTCCTTGCCGTCATAATAGCGCGCAACTTTCGGGGCTTTAAAACACAAAAACCGCGCCGCCAAGCCGTAATATTCGATTGCTGGATTTGAAATAAATTCTTCGAACGGTTTTGGCTGGACAAGCCACAAACTTGAAAGCATCGCCCTTTCGATGTGTATGCTTGGACGGTTTACGCGGTCGCAAGAATACGGTTCGCAGCTCCATGCTTTATTTAAGAACGGTACGCCGTCCGTATTTCCTTTCGCCGAATATTTGCCGTTTATAATTTCGAAAATTCCACCCCCCTCCGAACTCAGCGAAAATAGCGGTTGCCCGCATTTCGATTGCCTAACCGCGATTTGCTCGCTTGTTATGTTTTCAATGATTATCCGCTTATCCGCGTCCGCTTCCGCGTTTTCTTTCCTATGTATTTCATCCGTCAGCGGCGTCATAACCGTGGATTTCCCTATGGATGAATCTCCAATGCCTACGAAATATTGGTTGGGGAATTGTTCGTAAGCTCCGATTGCGTCCACAAGCTTGAATCTGTCCCCCGCGACTCCCGCAACCACCGCAGCCGCGCTAAAATACGCCAGTTCCTTCGGCGAATCGTACAGTTCGCCTAGATGGTCGCCAATCTCCCTTATTCGTTTTGGGAAGGCGTCTCCGTTAAATTCTTTTTTTACCTCCGCAAAAGGGTCGCTGTTTGAGTTCGAAAATTCTTTTGTCGGGTTTATTTCATCTACATTATTTAAGTTCATTTTTAACTTTCTCTTTTGTTTAAAATTTCAAAATATGGGTTTGTAAGATTTCGGCGTTTCTCCCACTCATCGTAGTCGATGCCGATAAAATCGGATAGGTCTTTAACCTCCCCGCCGTCCAACGTGTGGAAGCCTTCAAAATCGAAATACAGCAAAATTTTTGCCCATGTTTCGATTTTTTCGCCCCACTTCCTCAACGCGTCCGCGCCCGCTTTGTCCTTATCGGGGAAGATTATGACGTATTTGCCGTCCATCGCCTCCAACGCCCGCGGCGAAATGTCTTGGGACGCCCCGAACATGGCAAGCGGCGCGATTTCGTTTTCGCAACCGTATAACCGTGCAAGATGAAACGCCGCCAAGAAATCCGTTCCGCCTTCGCACAATGCAAGCACCTCGAAATTCCCCGCCGCATTCAATCCCGCTGGGAAAGAACAATTCGAGTTTAAAAGCGTTTCGGCTTTGTGTCCGCCCCCCGCGTCTGGGAAAAATCCGCCGTCAACCCTTCGGGCTTGCGCGGTCTCTCCCCTTCCGTCCGTAACAATCCACGCGGGAAAGTTCTTGTATTCGCAAAAACCGAACACCCCCCTTTCGTACGCGATGCGCTGCGACTCCACCGAATAACCGCGGCGGGATTCGAGTTTATGCGCGTCCGCCTCCCTCCACTCCAACGGCGGAATGGAGGGCTTTAGGCGCGCCTTTCCCTCAGGGGATATAAGAGATTCCCCCAACGCGTTCCGCCGCCTTTCAGGGGCGTTTTTGCGCGTTCTATCGGGGTTGACGCCGAACATTCTTGCAAGGGCGTCTTTCGCTTCGGGAAATAAAACGTTCATGGCGCGCATACAAAAAGCAAACACGTCCCCCCGCTCGTTTGGGTTGGCATGGTCTTTAAAGCGCCTTCCGTTATCGAAAATTGAAAAGCTTGGATGTTTGTCTTCCCTAAATGGGGAATGGAACAATTTCCCCTTGCCTCTCAATTTAATACCAAGTCTGTCCGCAACATCAAAGATGGTTACGCGGGACTTTATCTCTTCTTCCATATTCATGGGAAAAAATCCCGCTTGACAGGGACGCCGAAAAGCGAATACTCGAGAACACTTTGATTTATGTTTTGCGACTCGCTTCGGCTCATCCCCGCAAGCGGGTCTTTTTTTACGCTGGCGTATTTTTGATTAAGTAGGAATTTCCGCGCCGCAACATCTCGAAATTCTCTTTGCCGTCTTTCGCGTTAGTTTTCACTTCCCCTCCTTCCTATTGTACAGGCGGTCAAAAGCCGTTCACAATCGCTTCGGCGATAGCGAACGCACTTGCGGCTTAATTTAATATGAGGAAGCTTTTTTTGACGGCGAAACCTCTCCACCTGACTTACGGAAACGCCCAAAATTCTGGCGGCTTCCCTGCGGTCGATGACGTCTTGACGCTCGCCCGCGTTGTTTATTTGTATCATTGAATGTCCTTTCTTATTGGGTAATGAAGGCGCACCGTGCGCCTTTTTCATTCCCTAATAATCAAGGAAAGTATGGGCAAATAAAGCGGATTAATTCTCCTTTTTTGATAAAAAAAAATCATTAACTGTTAATGATTTTTTTTGAATGCCTTAGTTAATGATTTTTTATGCCGTTTTGTTTTTTCGGTCTTCCAGCTTTGCTGTTTACGGTCAAATGCATTTTCTTGCATAGCTTATATACGGCTGGACTACTTAAAGGAACCCCGTACTGCTTTTCTAATTCATATCTAATTTCTTTTGGAGACAGTAAAACAGGGGGTTCTAACATCGCTCTTCCTTTGGGGAAAAATATTTCATAAATCAAAGCTGGAGGGCATTTCGTATTAAATGTCGCCGTGTCCTTCCATTGCTTCATAAGCTTTCTTATAAAATCAACGTCATGTTTTTCAAAAGCTTCCAATAAGTTGTATATTTCTTTATAAAACCATTCGTGACATGGCGGAAGTGGGGGTTCTTCTTGTCCGTCCAAAATCTTGGGAATATCTGAAAAAAGCATTCTTAGCGGATGTACATACTTTTTAAAAAATTGTACGTTTTTAGTTTTTATTTCCGCTGCACCTCTCACATAAAAAAACGGAAATAATCGCCTATAAACAAAATCTTCGACATCTTTCCATCCGTGAGTTTTAAGGGCTTCGCGAAAAAATTCAGAGTACGGAAAAATTGATTCTAGTTTAAGGTTTATATCACTTATATCAACAAGAATAGACGGACTTCGCATTGTTTCAAATAGCTCTTGAGGTAGTCTCCCCCCATCGCCTTCATTTATAAAAATTAGAGTTTCATTTTCACCAAAGAAACCGCTTCCGTTCGGTTTTAATAAGGTTGCGGAATATGTTAATTGTCTACAAAGACCAGGTTTACCAGGTAAATCAGGTAAACAACGTCCTTTAATTTCATACGAACAACCGTCCCTTGTTGTTCCCGCGATGGTTGTTCTTTCAGTTTCATCTTGGGGACTTTCACGCGCTTCAATCTTGTCCATAAAACGCCTTATTCTATCTTGGGGACTTTCAGGAATAGGCTTCGACTTTTCGGCGGGGATGTTTGCTGTTTTTTTAAGCCTATTGAAACGCCCGAACGTCCACAAGATGAATTTTGGCGCGGTATTAACTTTTGAGACTGCTTTGACTTTGCTTTGCTTCATGTCATCAATAATATTTGCCCATTCTATTCAGTCAAACGATATTGCGTGGTTTTCTTGCAAAATGTCCCTTAAGGTAGAAAGGTAGACAAAGTAGACAGGTAGACAAGGGCGCAACCCCTACGCCGAATGAACAAATTTGCCAAGTTCGGCAAAATCCCCCCCATCTGGGTAAATGTTGAAGTACTCTTCGGCGTCTGCTTTGGTTACCCTTTGGTTCGCGTAATGGTTTTTCGCCACGTCGGGGCTGTTCCCCATTTGTTTCGCCGTCTCGTATTCGTTTGAAGTTAGGGCAAAAAAGTACGTTCCGAAAGAGTGCCGCAAACCGTTTTTCAAAAAATTTACGCGATGCGCCTTCATGAATTTTCTCAATCGTAAATAAAAACCATGCGGCTTCGGGAATATCTGTCCGCCCCCCAATATGTTGGTAGTGTACGGAAGCAACCACGCAAACAAAACATCGTTTATTCCTACCGCCCGCTTTCTATTTGTTTTTGTCTTCTTCGCTGGCAATAAGATGGTTTTGTTTGTCAAATCAATATCCGAATAATCAAGCCTCATAATTTCGCTTCGCCTGAGTCCCGCAAAAAATCCTATCGCAAAATATAAACGGATGTCTGGAGCTTCGTTCTTCGCGGCGTTCAAGATGCTCCTAACATCCGAAACCTTATAATATGAAATTTCTTCGGGGACTATCTTTGATGTCGGAACTTTCAAAATGGGATTTACCTCGCAATACCCCTGCATGATGCAGTAAGAAAAAAAAGCGCTTAAAACCCCTCTATGTAAATTACGCGTTTCGGGCGAAACCTTGAATCTTGTAACCGTTTTATTCTTTCCATGCCCTTCAATACGCGTCAACGCGTTCAACCAATCATTGCAGTGCTTCGGCGTAATAAGTCCCACAATATACTTTTCCCCCATATCGTGGACAAATCTCAATAACATATTTTTATAATTACGATAACAAAGATTGCTTTTCCCTGTTGCTTGAAGATTGTCCAAATACAAACCGTAAGCTTCGTACAGTGTTTTTGAAGTCCCCTTGATAGTGTTCCATTTCTCGAAATGCTTCACGCATTGCGGCAAGGTTTTCTTGTATGGAGCTAGCTTCTTCCGCGCGTCAACGTATTCTTTCACCGCGTCCAACACGGAAATTTCATAGGGATTCAAGAGTTGTTGCGCATCCAAATAGTCGCGTTTATCTTTTTCAAGCATTCCCGCGACTTTATACCCTGCATTCGCCATAGCGATATTCCCGCGGGCGGAAAAGTCTTGCGCTTCGAAAAGAGTCTTAAACCATTTGCGCCCGCGCTCGCCGTCTTCTTTAGGGAAAAGAACGTAATATTCGTAGTTCTGATATTTCTTTTTTTTGGGTTCGGAATATCCTTTCATAATGGCGAATATTCACCCATTTTTGCCTATTTTACAAGAAAAACATGTAATAAACATGTAATAGAAAAATTTAATCCGCATGGTTAAGCGGGGGGAATCCTATTTATAGTATTGTCGCTTTGGTTTTCTATCTCTATGCGCGCCCCTTTTTCAAAAG
>CAZMBN010000031.1:0-6531 GCA_964564825.1 uncultured Opitutales bacterium | reverse complement strand
CAAAGCGTATAATTCTTTTTGATTTGACATGGGTATTCCCAATACTATGGGCAACAAAACAATTTCCGCATAAACCCCTTAGGGAAACCGGCATCTTTTGCCTATGCGGACACCATAGAAACGGGAAAAATTCCATCTCTTGGAACGCTTACCGCGGCCTTTCATTCCACACGGGCAAGCCCCCGGCGGCGGACCGTAAAACCTATTTTTTTACTTCGTCGAAATGGGCTAAGATCTCGTCTTTTTCCACCATGGGACCAAATCCCGCATATCTTCCCTCGAGCATCGGATTGCCTTCGGATTCCTTCCTCGCTTCGGAATCCACCTGTTTTGCAAAGTTTTTATCTTTGAAATTGCAGGCGTATCTCCCGTTTCCCTGGGAATACTTGATTTTTAAGACCAACCCTTTGGGAGCGATTATGGACCCCTCCCCCGTGAACGGGGCGGAATAATAAATTAAAAAATAAAGCCTAAAAGGATCTCTCGACACAAAAGTTTTACCGGAAAATTCGTCTTTCATAGTAGACCGCATTATAAACAAATCCACGGTAAAAAACAAGGGGAATTTTTCAAAACACGGCAATTCGCACGGGCGCCGCATCCCCGGACGGAAAACTTTGGCAAGCCGTCAAGTTTTGCCCATACAAACGCCCCCCACCCCTCAAGCCTCCGATATTAGAAAGAACTTGTACGGAGGAGGGAAACGGTGTAGGCGTAGTCCCATAAACGGGATAATTAACGGACGACGAAAATGAAAAAAACAATCGTATACTTTTTTACGGCGGCGGTTCTCGCCGCGGGGTGCCTCTGCCGTGCGCAGGACAAGGCGAAACCTTCCGTAGACTCCAAGCAAAGGACGCTTGTTGCCTTCTTCTCGCGGGCGGGCGAAAATTATAAAGTAGGTTACGTGGAAAAGGGGAACACGCAAATAGTCGCCGAAATTATATCGGAGCAAACGGGAGGAAAACTGTTCCGCATAGAGACGGAAACGCCCTACCCCAATGTCTACAACGAATGCCTTGAAATAACTAAAAAGGAGGGAAACGCCAACGCCCGTCCCGCGATAAAAAACGATATTTCCGTTGAAGATTACAACGTGGTTTTTATCGGATTCCCGATTTGGTGGGGGGATATGCCGATGGCAGTGTACACCTTCCTTGAAAAACACAATTGGAAGGGGAAGACAATAATCCCCTTCTGCACGCACGAGGGAAGCGGTTTTTCGGGCACGGAGGCAAGTTTGGGCAGGGTTTGCGGCGGCGCAACCCTGTTGAAAGGCGTTGCAATACAGGGACACACCGCCCAAAATTCGAAAAACAGGGTAAAGAACTTTATCGCGGGCTGGTTGGAAAAACTTAAATCGCAATAGCCCAAGGCGGCAAATTACGCGGACACACGGGCGCACGGACGCCTAAAAATTCAATCCGCGCGCTTTTTTCTTTCGGCGAAAAACTTTTTCAACCGCAACAACGGCGACTTTCCCCTTTGGGGGACGTCCGTAACGCCCCTAAGATAATCTCTTCCGCCCCAGCGGGGATATTCCTTTTCCATCATCAAAATTTTTATGTCGTCTTTAAAGGGATGCTTCCGCTTCTTTCGTATCCAATGCTCCGGGTACAGATAGTTTACGGGCAATATCGGGGGATTCTTATCCAAGAGGTATTTGTTTAAATGCGATTCGTCGTGCCATAAGGCTACAATACCGTTTTCTTCGTCGGTATGTATATTTTTGGAACACGTTTCGCACATTTCTAAAAACGCCGCGGCTTTCCCGCCGTTTAGCGCCCCCGTGGCGTAGTGGCGTCCCCTTCCGCACGGGATGCACGCGGTGGATAAGGGGTTTCTTTCGTAGGTGAATTCGTCCGGAGTCTTATTGTAAAACGACCAATGCGAAGCTGTCACAAGACCGTCGTCGGCGTCCCCGGCAAAATTTCATCGAAACAGGGCGCGACTATTTTTATATTCGCGTTGAAGAAAAATATATAGTCGCAGAGAGAAAGGGTCCGTCGCTTTTCCAAAAACATATCGAACCTGTAGATGGTGTCGGACGGCCAACCCATGCGTTTGCGAAAAACTTTTTCCACGTCGGGTTCACTTGCAAAAGATTCGTCCTTATTGTCGGTCCATATGAAAATTTTCTTGGAGTGGTTTGGGAATAGAAGTCTGGAGGAATTGTAAAATTCGTCCCCCAAAAACGCAGTATCTTCCAAGCGCTATGTATAAAGTTGCAATCTTCACGGGTTCAACCTTCGACCTTAAAGCACACCAAACACGAATGCCCCGCTTGTATGGAATTTATATCCATTTTTTTTAGCACCTTGCGTTCGCCTTTGGAAAGCGGCTCTGTGCGGTAGTACTCCACGGCGAGATTGTGTTTTTTTGCAAGGTATAGGAACGATTCCCTCGTGAAATCCGTTCTATGATGGGGGGGGACGCACAAAATCCCAGAAGTTATTTTCAATATCCCGTCCGGATTCGGCACCGCAATTATCAAACGACCGCCTTTCGAAAGAAGACTAACAACATCGCAAAACACGGTTCCGATGTCCGGCATATGTTCAAAGACTTGAAAGGAACAAACGATGTCGAATTTCTCTTTTATTTCCACCAGGTTTTCGGGGCGGACTCTTACGCCCATCTTGTTCAAAATGGAAACCGCCCCCGGATTGATTTCCGAACAGGAAACCTCCGGAACAAAACAACGGGCTTTTTTTAGAAAATATCCAAAACCCGCCCCTATTTCGAACAGATTTCGCGGTTTTACGGCATTTATGATTCCTATAGCCGCGTTGTATTCCCACTTTTCTTCCGGATAACCTTCGGTCCTACTAAGGGCGTTGTACATTTCCTTAAAGTCCGGAATGTCCAAATCGTAAAAATAAGATCCGCAAGTATTGCAATGGAGTTTATGCATGGTCTCCCCTCCGTATGCGGGAGGAATCGGATTTATTCCGTACGTCGAGCGCCAAATGCAGATTAAAGTGTTTATATCGTACTTATTTGAAATGGAGTAACTTTCCCCGCCGCATACGGGACAGTTGGATATTTTTTTATTTTCCCGGTTTTTCACCAACGGCACGGGGAAAATATCCGTTGAACTGGCAAATTTTTCCAATCGATGGGACGTACTTTTTTTCTTGTAGTCCGAAAATGACCCGTATGTGAGCTTGTGTACGAACGACGCCGCCGAAACTCTGCCCAACTGTTTTTCGCTGTCGTAACCCTTTGCTAGGATTGTTTGCAGGAAATACGGTTTTATATTGTCCGCAATTTCCCAGTTTGCGGATCGAAGCTGCGGATACTCCAAGAGGACGTCGAACAGTATCTGGAAAATGAAATAGTGCGGGCTGCCGGTTTCCCGTCTCCAATATTCCGAAAGTATGTCCTTAAGCGCATCTATTAATTTATTTCCTTTTTTTGCCGCAATGAAACCGTTGAACAGTTTCACCCTGTTTGAGAGATTCCACGAAAAATAATCCTCAAAGTCGCCCCAGTTCCAGTTGCCGGCGTCCGCGGAACGCTGAATTGCGAAAAAGTCGGCATTTACAATCTTTTCGGGAATTTCGGAGGTAAAAAAGCACAAGTGGTCCGCCCATATACCCCCGTAGGCGGACAATAAATAGAGTCCTAGCAAATCGGAAAACCACGGAATTTTTGGACGCCGTTCTTCGGTCAATTTCACGTACGCAAAATCCGGAATGTCCACGTACTTGGATATGGTGCCCTTTGTAAGAATCATGTGTTCCAATTTCCCCTTGCATCTAACCGCCGAAGAGAGGCAAATATCCACTGCTTTATCTCTTGCCGGGACGCTTTCCCACCGCAATTGCCACAAGGTTCCGTTAACGGGGACATCCGCATTTTTTGCGGCGGCGTCGTACTTGGGAAGCTCCCCTTTAAGATAGGGCTTAACGTAATTTTCCCTTAAATATTCAGCCAACAATTCTTGGGCGTCGAAGCAATGTCCGATCCGGCGTTTTAATTTACGCTTTGTTTTCCCGTGTTGCACCAGAAGCCTGAAAGGCTCCAACAACTGGAACGCAAGTTTTCCAATAGGAGTCTTGTCGACGATTGTATTACCGTGCCAATTGCGGTAATACAGCAAGTAATCAAACTCGAATTTGTCCATGTAAATTTTTTGTTTGGTTCGAGGTTGGTTCCCACGGGAGGCGTCCTATGGTGAAAGTAAATTTGAATCTACTCGTTCCCAAGCTTAACAGGTTTAACCGGAAAAAAGCCAAATACGGGAAAATATAGATATGGATTCCGTGCCTTATTTTTACTGAACACGGTCTCAACGCATGTACAAACAAGGATTGAATCCACCGCCTCCAAACACAGTTTCGTAAAAATCTATGCGTTTTCCACGGATGAACAAAGTAATCCAACCATTTCAAGTTGGCGGACATGAACGGAAGATAAACATTGTGTTCCCAACCCGGGGCATGGTATATTTCCGACATATTTTTAAAGTCTTCGGCGGATGGGTATCTTGTAAACAAATTTAGGTACTTTATTAGGACTTGCGCATCTATCTCCAAAAGATCCCTTCCGAATGCGTTGATTAACGAAGATACAAACCTGTGCGCACCGGCGGCGATATAATTGTAGATCTCCGATCTCCGCAGCTCCTCCTTATGGGGATGATCGTCGTACACTACTGTTCCGTCGCCATGCACAAACTTTACAGGCATTTCCGGAGAGGAGAAGAGAAATTCAATAAGCTCATATCGGAATTTGCGTGCGGCACCATAACCGGGTTTTGGGAAAAACTGAATATAACCTTGCTTGCATGGTCCATCGTTCATGCAATATATACCGAAGCAATTGGATTTTAACGCGGTGTTCAACAAATATTGCGCCGAAAGATTGTAAGTAGTGGCGTCCACTATTCCGATACGGTCGTCCTCCCCGGGCGTAAACAGGGAGGAAAGATAATTTCTATAATTCCTGCGACCGTCTTCCAATGCCCGAAGCAAGCTCCTATCGTTTTGCAGCATATCATTGTAGTCGTTTAGGCTTTTAGGATTGGCGCGTTTTAATATTCCGTATGCCGCCGGAACGTATTTTCTATAGAAATTTAAAAGACTTTTCAGATATCTTTCGTCTTTAGATTTCGAAGCAAATAAAAGACTAAGTAGCCTGGGGGCGTACACGTAGTAGTTATCAACCTTGACGCCGAAAAGGTTCCAAATCTTCCTAAGCAAATACCCGTCCCTTGCAATAAACAACAACTTGGTAATCTTTCTTTTTCTTATTTCGTTGTTAATAAAATGGGAGAACGCATACGAGACCGGTCCCGCAAGACGGAATCCAAGTTCAATCCAATAATTTTTATCGGAGCCGTTCAGCATGTATTCTCCAACCAAATTGACCACAACGGACACTTCCAAACTTCCCTTGTTTGCCCGGTAAAATTCCCTTAAATACCTGAATTTACCAAAATATTGCCGGGAAATCTTGGGATATAGCCGGGAATTTATTCCCAATTCTTTTGGTACCTTATAATCGGAATGTTCATTATCCCCTATGTGGAGAAGCCGGCTTGCGGCAATCGAATACTTTTCAAGCACGTACTTAAAAACCGTGCCTTTCGCCTTTGTCTTATCCAGTTCCCCCGAAACAAATACGCCGTCGAATACGGAAAATCCGTTGCAGAGCAGGACGTTTTTGAGAAAACTCTCCGGCAAATACATGTCGGAAACGGCAATTATCTTTTTCCCCTTCTCCAACGCGTAGTCGTAAAGCGATTTAATCTGGAAATTGGGGTGCAATGATTTTTTCTCGAATTCAAGCTCGCAGTCCTTTAGGTGTTTGAACCCGCCGTCGATTTCGTTGTAGATATCGTCTATGGTTATATCCTCTTTATTTTTATATTTCCTACGGCATCTTTTTTCGGCATCCACGCGTTCAAGGTAAAATCCTTTGGCATCTTCCTTTTTTTCAACATGCAAAAATAAATCGGTTGGATTTACGTAATTCCGCAAGAGCAGCGTATCGAAAACGTCAAACGATACGATTTCAACTTTGTCTATTTCCAATTTGAGACTGTCTATGTCCCATTTCATACCGACTTATTAAACATCCTATCTATGAACGACTTCGTTAGTAGAAACACGTCTTCCAACAAGCGAAAGTATTCCCGTCGAATTTTATAAAAAAACATGCCCCCGACACCTTTCGACCCGAATTCCCTTCCGGGAATCAATGTTTTAAATTCGGGGTTTGCGGGGTCGTATATGTACGAATAGGGGCGCAATCCGTACCGCCTGACTTTGGTCTGCCAGTAAAAATTCGCATCCTCATCCACGGGTCTACCGAACGGTATGCAATTTTCCAAAAGCGTCTTCGCAGCCTTGTAGGAAACCGCGTCTATCAGGGCTCCCCCCGTAAATCTGCGGTATTGGACTATCTCAAACTTCCCGTAGGAACGTTTTACTTTGCACCTTTGCTTGCGTGTTTTGGTCCACCCAAGTTGGAGATATCCTATATCGCCTTCGTACCCCGACAAAAATTCGATTGCGCGCTTTA
>CAZMBN010000030.1:0-6565 GCA_964564825.1 uncultured Opitutales bacterium | reverse complement strand
TTTTTGGCACACCTCCCAAAAGAAAGAATTCTTGAAGAATTAAAAAAATCGGGCAGGGTGGGGGGAATTTTTTACATGTAACCGAAGGAAGCATTATGAATAAAAGGGAACTCGCCTCCAATATTTGGGAATCCGCCAACGGCATGCGCTCCACAATCGAGGCAAACGAGTATAAAGACTACATCCTCGGATTTATTTTTTACAAATTTCTTTCGGACAAACAGACGAAATACCTTAAAAAAATGGGCGCGACCGACGGGGAAATAGAAAATTTGTCGGAATCCGATACCGAAAAGGTCCAATCCGTACGCGACGCCGTAGGCTATTTCATATCGGGGAAAAACCTCTTCTCCTCGTGGCTTTCCAAGGGGAAGGATTTCAAGGCGGGCGACGTTTCCGACGCCCTATCGGCGTTCAACAGGAACATAAACCCCAGGCACGAAAAACTTTTCAAGGGAATATTCAACACCTTGGAGACGGGGCTTTCCAGGCTCGGGGAGGATTCCGCAAGCCGTTCCTCGGCGGTGCGCCGACTCGCCCGTTTAATAAACGATATTCCAACCGACGGCAAACAGGGCTACGACGTCCTCGGCTTCGTCTACGAGTACCTCATAGGCAAGTTCGCCTCCGGCGCGGGAAAGAAGGCGGGCGAATTCTACACTCCGCACGAAGTCTCCCTTCTCATGTCGGAAATCGTGGCGTACCGCCTGAAAAATAGGAAGGAAATCAAGATTTACGATCCCACCAGCGGTTCGGGCTCCCTGCTTATCAATATAGGCGGGTGCGTCGCCAGACACGGGGGGGGGGGGGGAGCGTGTGCGTATAAGTTATTACGCGCAGGAGCTTAAACAAACCACCTACAACCTTACGCGCATGAACTTAATCATGCGCGGAATACATCCCGACAACATAAGGACGCGGAACGCCGACACCTTGGAGGATGACTGGCCCTACTTCGACGGCGACACCCCCTACGAACCCCTTTTGGTGGACGCCGTGGTTTCCAACCCGCCCTACTCCCAGGAATGGAACCGGGACGGTAAGGAAGCGGATCCAAGGTATTCCTTCGGGCTCGCCCCGGAAAAGAGGTCGGAATACGCCTTTCTGCTCCAAGGGTTCTACCACTTAAAGCACGGCGGCGTTATGGCGATAGTCCTCCCCCACGGCGTGCTTTTCAGGGAGGACGAGGAGGGCATGATAAGAAGAAACCTGTTGGAGAACGGTTTTATAGACGCCGTTGTGGGGTTGCCCGCCGATATTTTTTTCGGCACGGGCATATCCGCCGTAATCATGGTTCTAAAAAAGGACGGCGGCAAATCCGACGTCTTTGTGGTGGACGCCTCCAATGGTTTCGCCAAGGCCAAGGACGCCGCGGGGAAGGCGACAAACGTTCTGCGCGCCTGCGACATAAAAAAGATAGCCGACGCCGTAAACGGAAGAAAGAGCATACCGAAGTTTTCAAGGCTTGTGCCCCTCGACGAAATAAGGGCGAACGGCTACAACTTAAATATTTCCCGTTACGTGGATTCCTCTCCCGCCCCCGACATGCGCGACATCCTCTCCGAATTCGAGGGCGGCGTTTCCGAAGGGGAACTCGCCGCCGCGGGCGCGGGTTTCTGGGAGGCTTTCCCGTCATTGAAGGACGCCCTGTTCGTTGAAAAGGACGCGGGGTTTTTTCCGCGCGGAATAGACGTCGATTCCGCCGTCCGCCAATCCCCCGGGTTCGCCGCCTTCGCCTCGTCCCTAAAAGGAGCCTGCGCCTCCTTCGGCGGGGTTCTTTACCGCCGTCTTGTGGAGGGCGCCCTTTCCGTGGATATTTCGAGGGCGGAGGAGGAACTAAGCGGCGTACTTTTCTCCCTGCTTGAAAATATCCCGCTTGTCGACAAGTACGCCGCCTACCAAATTTTGCACGGGCGCTGGGAAAGCTCCGAAGACCGGCCCGAAAGCATAGCGGAGGATCTTGAAATACTGCAAACCGAGGGTTTTTGTTCCGCGAAGACGATAACGGAGGGGGCGGGGCGTCTTTTCCCCTTCGCACTCGTCCAAAAAGCCTTTATGCCCGAAGCCCAGCGCGCGCTGGAGGAAAAACGCGCCGGACTTGCGGAGGTGGACGGGCGTCTAAAATCCCTTTTGGAGGAGCTTCCCGACGACGGCGGCGAAAGACCCTACCTCTCCCCGAAAGGCAAATCTTGGAATAAAAAAGGGCTGGAGAAAGTCCTCAAGGAAGCGGACGCCGGCGCCGAAACCCTTGCCGTTTTCCGTGAGGCGCTCAATCTTATCGTTAAAAAGAAACCCCTTGAGAAGGAAATCGAGGAGGGGCAAGAACGCCTGCAACTGGAAACGAAAGCGAAAATAGAAAACCTTTCCGATTCCGAAATACGCCTTCTGCTCAAAATGAAATGGATAGACCCCCTTGTCTCCGATTTGGAGAAACTCTCCGAAACCGTCCTTTCGGACTTTGAGGGGCGCATAGAGACCCTTTGCCGAAAATACAACACCCCCGCGCGCGGGATGGAAAAAGACATACGCCGCGCCCGGGAGTCCCTTGTTGAAATGCTTGGCACGCTCCGCGCCGAGGGACGCGACGCCGCGGGCTTGGAGGAATTTAAAAAATTCCTATCGGGACAATAATATGGACTCTTGTAAAAATTTGCCCGCCGTAAGGTTCGCGGACTTCAACGACCCTTGGGAAGAGAAACGGCTTGGGGAGGTTGCGGATTACATTCGTGGAGTTACTTACAAAAAATACCAAGAAATTAACAGCGGTGAAAACGGTATAAAAATTTTACGAGCCAACAACATAACATTAAATTCGAATACCTTAAATTTCGACGATGTTAAAGTTGTTTCGCATGATGTAAAGGTGAAGGAATCCCAGTGGTTGCACCGTGAAGATATTTTGATATGTGCCGGGAATGGAAGCAAAGAACATATCGGGAAAGTAGCTTATATAAAAGATGATATAAAATGCGCTTTTGGTGGTTTTATGGGAGTAGTTAGAACCGCCAGTCTGTTAAACAAAAAATTTTTATTTCATGTATTAACAAGCCCTAATTTTAAGACATACCTCTCAAAATATGTTTTAAGCGCGACAACGATAAATAATTTAAATAGCCAAGCTATTCAAAACTACCTCATCCCCCTGCCGCCTTTAGCAGAGCAGCGCAAGATAGGGGAATTTTTTGGCGGATTGGACAATCTGATAGATTTGTGGAGAGGGAAGTTGGAAAAGTTAAAAAATATCAAGAAAGCTCTTCTTGAAAAAATGCTTCCAAACTAAATAAAGAGGGAAATATGGGTTTCAACAACGAAAGGGATTTTGAAGACGCCTTGGTTGGACTTCTCTCTTCCAAATACGGCTGGGATGAAAAAGTCTTGAACTACCCGACGGAAGAGGAATTGTACAGCAACTGGGCGGATATACTCTTCAACAACAACAAGGATATCGATAGACTCAACGGTTGTCCCCTCACCGTCGGCGAAATGCGCCAAATTAAAACCATGGTGGAGGGCAGGTCGCCTTTATTCCTAAACCGTTTCGTCAACGGCAAGGAACTCCAGATAAAAAGGGACAACCCTTCCGACAAACTCCACTTCGGCAAGGAAATCTCCCTTAAGATTTACGACCGCAACGAAATTGCGGGCGGTAGAAGCCGCTACCAAATAGCAAGGCAACCAAAGTTCGCGTTCCGCGGAATTTATCCCGAACGCAGGGGGGACGTCTGCCTGCTTATAAACGGCATGCCTCTGATACACATAGAACTGAAAAGAAGCGGCGTGTCCGTGTCCGCGGCCTGCAACCAAATAGAAAAGTATTCGCGCGAGGGCGCGTTTACGGGAATCTTTTCGCTTGTTCAAATATTCGTCGCCATGAATCCGGAGGAAACGCTTTATTTCGCCAATCCGGGGTGCGGCGCGAAATTCAACCACGCTTTCTATTTCCATTGGGCGGACTTCAACAACACCGCGGTAAACTTGTGGAATGAAATTGCGCGGGTTTTCCTTTCCATACCCATGGCGCACCAAATGATAGGCTTTTACACCGTGGCGGACGATTCCGACGGCGTCTTAAAGGTTATGCGCAGCTACCAATATTACGCCGCAAACGCGATTTCGGAAAAAATGAAGACGATGAAATGGGACGGCTCATCGGGGCGCGGCGGCTATGTGTGGCACACCACGGGCAGCGGAAAGACCATGACGTCCTTCAAGTCGGCGCAGCTCATGGCGGAGTCAGGAAACGCCGACAAAGTCCTCTTTCTCATGGACAGAAACGAACTGTGGACGCAAAGCGCCCAGGCGTACCGCGATTTCGCCGATTCGAAGGACGACGTCCAGGACACCGACAATACGTGCGACCTCGTCGAAAAAATGAAGGACCGCTCCCCCCAAAGCACCCTCATAGTAACGTCCATACAAAAAATGAACATTCTCGGCAAAAACTATCCGGCGGAGGCGGAGGCTATAAATTCCGTTTCGAAGAGAATAGCCTTTATAGTCGACGAGTGCCACAGGTCGACTTTCGGCGATAGTTTTTATTGCATAAAAAACGCCTTTCCCAACGCCGTGTTCTTCGGCTTCTCGGGTACGCCCATTATGTCGATGAACAAAAAAAAGGGAAGCGAGACCTCCGACGTATTCGGAAACGAACTCCACCGCTACAGCATAGCGGACGGCATACGCGACGGAAACGTCTTGGGCTTCGACCCGTACAAGGTTTGCACCTACGAAGACTCCAAGTTGAAGGAGGTTGTGGCTCTGGAGAAGGCTAAGGCGTCCTCCATAGCCGAGGCGGTTTCCGACCCCAAAAAGAAAAAGGTGTTCTATAGATACTACCACCTCCCCATGGCGGGAGGGAAAGATAAAGACGGAAAATACGTCAAAGGTGTGGAGGATTACGTCAAATCCAGCCAATACGAAACCCATAAACATAGGACGGCGGTGGTTAAAAATATCCGCGAATATTGGACTGCCCTAAGCGTGAACGGAAAATTCCACGCCATATTTGCAACAAGTTCCATAGGGGAGGCTATAGAGTACTACAGGCTTTTAAAAAGCGACGCGCCCGAAATAAAGGTGTGCGCCGTCTTCGACCCCAATACGGACGGTCCTTTTCCCGACAAGACGGAGGCGGTTGCGGAAATCGTAAAAGACTACAACGCCCGATACGGTACGGGTTTCGGCATGTCCTCCCTCCCGTGGATGAAAAAAGACGTATCCTGCCGCCTTGCGCATAAAAAACCCTACGAACTTGTGGAAAGGACTCCGGAAAAGGAAATTGACCTGCTGATAGTTGTCGAGCAAATGTTGACGGGCTTCGATTCCAAGTGGGTGAACACCCTTTATTTGGACAAGGTCTTGGAGTACGAGAGGATAATACAGGCGTTTTCGCGCACAAACCGCATTTTCAGCGGGGAAGAAAAGCCCTTCGGCATCGTCAAATACTACAGAAAGCCCCACACCATGGAAAGAAACATAAGATCGGCGGTGGAAGCCTATTCGGGCAACAAATCTTTCGGAATCTTCGTAGCCAAATTGGACGAAAACCTCCGCGAAATGGATCGCATTTACGGGGAAATAGCGCGTCTTTTTGAAAGCGCGGGCGTGGGGGATTTCGCCGAATTGCCGAAGGACGCGGCGGACTGTGGAAAATTCGCCAAGTTGTTCAAATTGTTCGTTTGCCGCCTCGGGGCGGCAAAAGTTCAAGACTTTTGCTGGGACAATCCCGAATACAAAATCCCGGGGAAAAACGGCGAATCCCTCGCCGTGAAATTGAAAATAGATAAAAGAATTTACGAAATACTGTTGTTGCGTTACAAGGAGCTGTCGCGCGGCGGAGGCGGCGGGGACGAAAGCGAACCCCCCTACGACATAGATACCCGTATCACCCAGATGGAAAGCGACGACATCGATTCGGAATTTATAAATTCCAAATTCCGCAAGTACCTGAAAAACATCGAGTACGACGGACTCGGCTCCGAAAGCGTCAGACTTGCCGAAGAAGAGTTGCATAAATGTTTCCCATCGCTTTCGCGGGATGACCAGGAATGCGCCTCTTCCTTTCTCTCCGATATCCGCTTCGGCAAGGTGCGTGCCAAGAGTGGAAAAACTTTTAAAGAGTATCTGGAAGACTATAAAGACAAGAGGAATAAAAAGCGTATAGGCGACTTGGCGCGCCGGTTGGGACTCGATGAAAAAAAACTCGCGGACATGGTGAAATACCCGGAGAAGCGCACGGCGGACGGATACGAGGATTTGGAGACGGGCGCGGATTTTGAAAAGGCGCGGATTTTCTTTGAAAAGAAGGAAGGGAAGAAACTATCGACCTTCGACGTAAATATGAAGCTTAGTAATTATTTAAGGAAGTTTGTTGAAAGCGGAGGTTCCTACGATATCCCCTCCGCTTAAAATTTTAGTTTTCCTCCCCCTCCACGGAACCCGCGTTCCGCCATAAAAAGCTTGACAAATCGGAAAATTTCCCGATAAGGGAAGCATTCATTTTTAACTTTCTTTTTTTTGTTTTTTGGGGAGGGTACTTATTACCCTCCCTTTTTTCGCCCCGCAT
>CAZMBN010000029.1:1714-6930 GCA_964564825.1 uncultured Opitutales bacterium | reverse complement strand
CTATTTAGCAATATATCCTCCCCTTTCAGGCACCGGATAAACGAATATGTAGGCACGCGCGAGGACCTTTCACCCCGGCCGTAGCACGAAAACACGTTGAGGCACAGCACGTTGGGCATATCCGGAACCATTTCAGCTATTTTGAGTTTCGAAAGTCCGTACAAATCCCGGGGCGAGTGTTTTCCAAGCTCGGACTCCCTCACTTTCTCAAGCGAACGGGATTTGTCGTACTGGGCCCCCGAACCAAAGGTTATTACGGGAATTTTTCCGCGCGAAGCCAAAACTACGTTTTCGAACATGGCTATGTTTTTATCGAGGATATCCGGAGCCGGAGGCGCACCACCCCCTCCTGGTCCGCCCGTAACAGCGCAATGGATTGCGGCGTCAACCCTCTTGGATTCAAAATATTCCCGCACGGCGTGGACATTGCAAAGATCAAGTTCGCGACTGCGCGGAGCAAAGAGTTTAAATCTACCAGAAAAATACCTCGATAGATTTCCGCCTATAAAACCGCCGCCTCCACTGATAAAAACCCTATTCACTTCTTCAGGGAAACCTCAGCCGGAGGCACTATCATATTTTTCATAAACTCATCCCGCGGAAGGAACGGATACATGTCTTCAATGGGCATCGAGACCATTTTCCCGTCCGGCATCAGCTTTGAAGACGTCGACGGACGGATTATTTCGTCCCTTATGCACATGACTTCGCAAACCACAGGACAGTCGGCATCCATAACTTCATCGAGTTTGGCGTCGATGGATGATAGGGAGTCTATTTTAACGTATTTTAATCCGTACGCCTTCGACAATTTCTCCAAATTCGGAAACGACACTCCCGAAGTACTGTCGGTACCTATAAATCTTTTATTAAAAAACTTCCTCTGGGTGGCGCGTATAGACAGATATCCGTCGTTGTTCAAGACAAACAATTTTACGGGAAGTTTGTAGTGAACGAGGGTCTGAAATTCTTGAATATTCATCTGCAAACTGCCGTCTCCCGTAACGGCAAGGGTTTCGGAACCGTTTCTGGCGATGCAAACACCTACGGCCGCGGGAAGCGAAAATCCCATCTCGGCCTGTGCGCCGCTTGTTATGTACCTTTGGGCGGGGGAAATAGTTTTTATAGCCTGTGCGGGAACGTACACCGCAGAACCGGCATCCGTAACGAGAACGGAATCGCGTTTAAAATGTCCCGAAAGTTCGTCTATAAAGGCGTACATGCTCACACCGTGCGAATCGTCGCGACAATCGTCCGGACAATTCGGGTATTTGATTTTGAGACCGGTGCAATATTCCGCCCACGCGCGGTATACAAGGTCATCCGGCAGCTTTAAGGCCTTCAGCACGCGCTTTAAATCGGCATTTATGATTTTTTCTATGTGCACGGTGCCTTTTGTGTGCTCGTACGGATCAATGTCCACCGCCACTACGGTAGCGCCCCTGGCAAAATACCCGTATTCCTGACCGGTACTGCTGACGCTCAGACGGCTCCCAAGGCTTACCACGAGATCGGCATTTTGAAGAGCGATGTTGGCCGCCCTGTTTCCCTTGTTGCCGATTCTGCCGATATAAAGAGGGTCGGTTGTGGGCTGCACATCGAGCCCCATGCGCGAAGCCACAAACGGGATTTCATGCGAATGCACAAGTTTTCCGAACTCTTCGACGGATCCCGACAATCTTATGCCGCCCCCCGCCACAACTACCGGCCGTTCGGCCCTTATAAACAATTTTTCAAGTTCGGATAATTCGGATTTTGTGGGTTCAACTTTTATATCCGCTTCCGTGGAGGGATCAAAAGTACGAAGCTTATCCACATCCACATCCGCGGACTGTACGTCCATCGGAATATCTATCCATACGGGACCGGGTCTCCCGTTTTTTGCAAGCCATAAAGCCTTTTGCAAATGATAGAGTATATCTCCGGCATCATCGACCATTACGGAATATTTCGTTATGGAGGCGACTATGGAAACAATATCCGCCTCCTGTACCCCGAGTTGCCTTATGGGGATACCGAGATTTCGGATGGTCTCTTTGCGCTTACACTGTCCCGAAACGAATATGCACGCCACATTGTCCTGCCACGCGTTCAAAAGACCGGTTATTGCGTTGGTTCCTCCGCAGCCCGTTGTAACATAGGCGCAACCCAAGCCACGGTATTTGGCGTAACCCACGGCCGCCATGGATGCCGCCTGTTCATGATGGCAACAAACAACGTTTAGGTTCTTGTTGCACGCCAACCCGTCCGTTAAAAACATCAGCCCCCCCCCGGAAACTATAAATACATCATTGATTCCGGCGCTATGGACAAATTCCGAAACTATATCGCAAACCCTCATGACAACACCCTCCTACCGATTCAACTTTTGGACAAAACGCGCAATTCTGAAAACACCCTCCCCAATCCGTTCCGTTGAACAAGCATAGCATAACCTGATAAACCCCTCTCCGGCGTCCCCAAAATCACTTCCTGCGCATACCCCAACACCCTCCTCCTCAAGCAGGCGAGAAGCGAATTCGGCACTGGAAAGTCCCGTTTCTTTTATGTTTGGAAAAACGTAAAACGCCCCGCTGGGAGTAATGCAATTTATCCCGTCGATGGAATTCAGACCAGAAACTAAAACGTCCCTTCTGCGTTTATATTCAGACATCATCGAAGCAACCCCGGATTGATCGCCCTTAATGGCCTCCATCCCAGCCCGCTGGATAAAACTAGGAACGCACGACGAGGTTGTCTGAAGCAACAACCCCATCTTTTTCATCAGTTCCTCCGGTCCTATTCCAACTCCGAGTCTCCATCCCGTCATTGCGAAAGCCTTGGAGAAGCCGTTCGCAATTATGATTCTTTCCTTGCACGAATCCAATATGGAGGGACTGTAAAACGGGGTTTCACCGTAGTTCAAACGCGAATATATCTCGTCGCAATAAAGATATATACCCCGCGACAGGGCCAATCTGCCTATCTCTTCCAATTCTTCAGGGTGCATTATTGCCCCCGTGGGGTTATGGGGACTGTTGATTATTATCAACTTCGTGCGATTCGTAATTCTTTTTTTGAGATCGTAGGGTTGAAGTCTAAAACCTTTATCTTCACACAACGGAACGGTCACCGCTTTTGCTCCACACAAGCTAAACACCGAGAAATACGTAGGAAAACACGGATTTTGCACAATCACTTCGTCTCCCGGATTAACCAGACAACATACGGCGTAAAAAATCATTATATTGGCTCCCGGACATACGAGGACTTGTTCTATATCCGGTTGAAAACCGCGCGTGAACATATTGTTTCCGGCTATCAGCTCCCTAAAATCGTAATCTCCCATAGAATCGGAATAATGGGTCCGCCCAGCACGCAGGGCCGCCACCGCCGCATTGGTTATATTCGCAGGCGTGTTGAAATCCGGATCCCCTATCTCGAAATGAACGATATCCTTTCCGGCGCGCTCCAAATCCTTTATCCTAGACAAAATTCTAAACATGGGCTGCCCCTTCAGTCTGTACGCCGCATCGGAAAAAGTACCGGACATATGCCTATTTCCTCCCTTTGCAAAAGTTTTTTATGAGCTCGACAGAACGCGACAATTCTCCCGTACCTATGCCCGGGAAGCAACCTATCCAGAAAGTATTGCCCATTATGAAATCGGCGTTCGGCAACCGCGCGTAATCCGATTGAGTAAGCTCAGACGAATAAAGTTCCGGAGAATCCCCTATTCTTATTTTAATGTGCGCATTTGTGAGCATCGGCTGACGAAGAATGTTTCCGGCAAAAAGCTGCCGCGTTCCCACTCCGTTTGTCTCCAAATACCTGACAAGTTCTTCCTTCGAAAATCCGGCGTCGGAGCGCACCGATATCAAGAAACCAAACCACGACGGTGATGTTCCGGCTTTCGGATGCGGGAGTATCAGCTTATCTTCAAGTTCGGAAAGTCCGCGAAGCAGGAATTCCGCATTTTGCCGCCTGCGAAACAAAAAATCCGGGAGTCTGCCGATTTGCGCCAAACCTATTGCGGCCTGCCAATCCGTAATTTTTAAATTGTAGCCGATGTGGGAATAGATGTATTTATGGTCGTAACCCCGGGGAAGACCGCCGAATTTCAAATCAAAGCGCCTCCCGCAGGTATTGTCACCGCCCGGCGGACACCAGCAGTCCCTGCCCCAGTCGCGCAAGGACAATAAAATTTTTCGAAGACGGAAATCGTTTGTGGTGACGGTCCCGCCTTCGCCCATAGTGATATGGTGTGCCGGGTAAAAGCTGTATGTGGCCATATCTCCAAACGAACCTACGGATCTGTCCGCAAATTTTGCACCGAGGGAATCGCAACAATCTTCAATCAGCCACATGCCCCGCTTGCTACATATTTCGGAAATGCGCCCTAAATCGAAAGGATTTCCCAATGTATGCGCGACAAAAACCGCTTTAGTCTTCGGGGTAATTGCGGATTCAATCTTTTCGGCATCTATATTGCAGGAGGGAAGTTCGCTATCCACAAAAACGGGAGTCAACCCGTTCTGTATTATAGGGTTCACCGTTGTGGGGAATCCCGCAGCGGCCGTGACGACCTCGTCCCCCGCCGACAACTTCCTATCGCCAAGCGACGGGGAGCAAAGGGCGCTCAACGCCAAAAGATTCGCGCTGGATCCCGAATTTGCGGTAACGGCAAACGCGGCTCCAACCACATCCGCAAATTTACCCTCAAACGCGTTATTGTAACGCCCGGCGGTCAACCACATATCCAGAGACGCATCTATCATGTTTACAAGCTCGTCGGATCCCACGACTTTCCCCGATGCCGGAATATATTGCCCCTCCGTCCTCCCGGTATTTGCAATACGGCAATATTCCCTGGCGAGCTCTAAAATTTTATCCCTTAGATCTTCCCTCTTCATAAAAAAACGGAGCCCTTTCGCTAAATTCCGCTATCTGCTCCAAGACAAGTTCTCCCGCCGGCATCCCGCCGTAAAAAGACCTGTACCAATCCACGGTTTTCTCCACGGCTTCGGCGGCGCCATACACCGGTTTCCAATTTAAAACGCGCTTCGACTTGTCTATCTTTAGCGTCAAAAGACCAGCCTCGTGCGGTCCGGAATTAGGTTCAAAGCGCACTTTGGCACCACCGAATTTATCGGTGACTTTAGATACGATATCGCGAACTTTTAATACATTCCCAGGTTCGGGTCCAAAATTGAATGCGGAGGCATATATTCCCCCCC
>CAZMBN010000029.1:0-1704 GCA_964564825.1 uncultured Opitutales bacterium | reverse complement strand
GGGTAATTTTTAACCATAATCCCCACATTTAAAACATTCCCCCGTGTGGGGACAAAATTGTATGGGCCGGCCGGATTTCCCCCCCCCCCCCCCCCCCCCCGAGAAGACAAGAGGGCTCCGAGAAGCAAGTAGCCCGACAACGGCTCAAGCACGTGCTGCCACGGGCGAACCGAGTCCGGATTTCGCAATACGAGTTCTTTCCCAGAAAACAGCGCCCTCATGCAGTCGGGAACAAGTCTGTCTTCGGCCCAATCGCCGCCGCCTATAACGTTTCCGGCGCGGGCCGTCGCCAGGGCAAACCCTCCCTTGAGAAAGGATCTCCTGTACGACGACGACAATATTTCAGAGCAAGCCTTCGACGACGAATACATATCGTATCCTCCAAGCGCGTCGTCTTCCGAATAAGCCTCGACGGTTTCCCTGTTCTCGTAACATTTATCCGTAGTCACGTTCACAAAAGCCTTGACGCTTTCGCAAGACCGCGCGGCCTCGAGCACGTTTAAGGTTCCCATGACGTTACTTGCATACGTGCGCACGGGTTGAACGTAAGAGCGTCTGACGAGCGCTTGCGCCGCCAGATGGAAAACTATCTCGGGGCGAAAATCGGATACGACCGAATTCAACGTATCCTTATCGAGAATATCCGCCAATACGGAATTGTCGGGATTTTCGGGAAACACCTCGTAAAAAAGCGACGGAGACGTATCGGGGGGGAGCGCGTACGCCAGCACATCGGCCCCCAACGATCTAAGCCACAAATAGAGCCACATTCCCTTAAATCCGGTATGCCCGCTTAAGAAAACACGTCTCCCCCTGTAAAAACTTAAATCTATCTTCCCGTCCATTTCGCCCACGGAGCATTTCCCATAGACCACATTTTATTCAGCTCAATCTTATCCCTTAAGGTGTCCATGGACTTCCAAAATCCGCCGTATTTGTACGCCGACAGTTTTCCGGCTTCGGCCAAGATTTCAAGCGTATCCCGTTCAAATACGGCGTCGTCGCCGTCGGGAATATAATCGAAGGCTTCCGGTTCGCATACGAAAAATCCGCCGTTAATCCACGATGAATCTCCATTTCTCTTTTCCCTAAACGCCGACACTACACCGTCGCTACCCACGTCTACGACCCCGAATTTTTCCGCAGGCCGCACCGCGGTTAGGGTAACTATCGCTCCACTTTTCCTGTGAAATTCCACCACCGAATTTATATCAACATCCGACACGCCATCGCCGTACGTCAAAAGGAACGGTTCACCTCCCACAAAGTTTTGGGCGCGCTTAATCCGGGCACCGGTCATCGTCTCCTCGCCCGTGTAGAGAAAATCTATTTTCCAATTTTCCGTCCGCGGAGTTTTTATATCAATCCGATTCGCGGACATATCGATGCTTACGTCGGAATATCTATAATAATAATTTATAAAAAAATCTTTTATTATATGCGACTTATATCCGGTAAGAACCACAAAGTGCGTAAACCCGCAATAGGAGTAGATTTTCATTATATGCCACAATATGGGTTTGCCTCCAAGCTCCACCATCGGTTTGGGTCTAATCCCCGTCTCTTCCGATAAACGCGTCCCCAATCCGCCGGCAAGAATCAACACCTTCATGTCGTCCCATCCTAAGGAACGCCCGATGTATGTCAACAAGCTATTTCCCAAATACGGCTCTTCTTGGAAATAGACGCGAAAATATGCCCTTG
>CAZMBN010000028.1:0-7274 GCA_964564825.1 uncultured Opitutales bacterium | reverse complement strand
TTCGAATCCACTCACCTCGACATTTTTTTAAGCCGTAATTCAAAGCGAGTTACGGCTTTTTTCGCGCATGAATTTTCGCGGAAAATTCGGTGCGGCGTGTGTTGGTTCAAGCACATGAAAAAAGGAGAGACTATAAACTGAAAATTTAGTTACCGAAATTTACGCACGAATTTAGAAGAACTCTGCATTCATTACTTATTCCAGTCGGGCAAACAGACAAAAATTTTTCCACTGCCTTAGTTTTTTTGTCTTCGTTCGAACGGGGAATCTCGTTCCTTTTGATTAAGTAAAAGTTTAACAGATTACGGACATTTTCCGATCTGTTTTTCCATCTATCTTTGTCAAATTCGTTTGTGTCTATAATACTGTCCGAGAAAATTCGGTCTTCATCGTTTAACTTTTCATATGCGTTTCTCCATTTGTCCGTAAGACCGGAAAGTTCCGCATCCCAACGCATTATTATGAAAGATTCCGGCATACGGGTTAGCTCTAGAAATTCGGATTCGCTCCTGCCAAAGGCTTTGAAGAAAAACGTTCGCCCTTTCCCGATTTTGCCGTGCGTGGAGTTTAAGACCGCTTGTACCGTTCTAATCGATTTGCGTTTCCAATGCGGTGAAACATAATCCCTGTTTGTTAACCACTTTTCATCCATGATGGGATGGTATTTCATGGGAAACGAATATATGTTTACGCCAAGTTCATCGCAAAGATCTATATTCAGCAATAGTCTGCGGTACAAGTCTCCGGGCTTATCATTAAAATTATAGAGGAGATAATTCGACATGTGGCTGATACCGTTTTCACTAGCTAATTTTACGGCATTCACGTAATCTTTTCTAATGGACCAATTGTCGAACGCTATACGAAGCGGTCTTATATTTATTTCGGACAGTTTCGCAATCTTTTCCGGAGTTGCAAGTCTGGCGTCTACTCCCTGATTGAAATCAACAAAACGTACAAGTTGTTTTTGTGGATGGTATTTTTTGAAATAAGATTTTATTTCATCGTAGACGGATAGGATATTTTCCTTTGTAGCGGTGTAATTGTGAAGCAGTTTTTTATTTATTAACAAAGAATATACACGCGTGTGGTCGTCGCCTTTCAACTTCTCCGTTAGATCTCCGATCACGTTCACGGCAAGTCGAATATAAGCCCTATCATTCCAACCGTCCTTTAATCGGGTTACGATCGTTTCTAACGGATCGGAAGGTACATACCGTGCTCCTTTCCCAAATCCCAATCCGCGTATTTCATCTATGATGTCGTTGAATTTATCGGAGGCGAAGACATTGTTGTCTAGCAATAAAAGGTCTCTGCGTTTTCCAAAAAGTTTTTCGGTTTTTTTTATTTTTTCTTTCAGTAATATACGGTTTTTATATTCCGGTTCTATAATCGGAACTACGCAAAAAGGGCATTTATTCACGCAACCGCGTGTTGTGTACCCATAGTAGGCATCGGAAGCAGGATAGCGGTAGTCGATTTCCTCCAAAATAGAATAATCCAATGGAAGATCGTCTATGTTCATTCCCGCGTACTCGGAAGGGAGGTCATCGTCTCCTTCGTACTTTGGAATATTTAAACATCCGACATGCGGTTTTATTCCCGTTGTTTCAAATACTTTTTCAGGAATAACGGACGCCATTACGCCGCCAACTCGCACATTTTTACAGATTTTTTTCGCGAATTCAATGGTCTTTATCGTTATATCCCAATAAAAGGTAAAAAGAGTCGTCACATAGACAATGTCCCAGCGGTTTCCCCGATAGTATTTGCCGTTTCGAAAATCTTCACGGTAACTTTTCAACCATAAAGTAGCCAACAAATTGTCGGATAGTGCGCGTTCCATGATGGAATCCGGGGCGACCTTGCCAAGACGGATATAGTTTTTTACTTCAGGCGTATAATCTTTCCAATCCCTCCCTATTCCCAATTCCTTATCCAAGTCGTTCAATCTCTCTATAAGTTCGGTTGTTAATTCCGACAGAACAAGTTCATTGAATTCGCCTTTAAAAAACACGACCTTATCGCCTTGCAGTCGGTGGTACATCGCGATTTTCATCAGACCTATAGGCGGATACTTGTTATGGTAGTTCGGCTCCAACAAGAGAATCCTGCGATTCATGATCTTTTAAATTCTTTTAAGACGGCATCGCAGATGAGATTGGCCTGCTCCTCGGGCAACATATGTTTTATTACATTAAAAACTTTATTCAAAGTGCGTCTCTCAATTTTGCCCAATTTGTCTTTTATATATACGTCTTTTTTCGTGGACTCGCGTCCAGCCGTACTTGTTTCCGAAATGTTTGGTCTTCTTTCGGAATCAAATTTTTCTACAATTTTTGCCAATACTGGATTGGTTGACGATTTCTCTTTAATGCGTTCTATCTTTTTTTCTGCGTCTGGTATTTTCCTTTTAAGATCTTCCACTTTGCTCTGCTCTGCGGCTTCGTGTTTATGGTCGAAGAAAGTTCCATTTTGTTTTTTTTCCGAGAACTCGACTTCCGCCTGTTTGGCCGATTTAATGGTTTCATTACTGCTTCGCAAAGTACTCGCATAGCGGTAAAGATCGTAGAGATTGTCGAATTTTCCCTTGAGAGTTTTTTCGAATCTACTGCAAGCATCTCCCGGGTTAAAATAATCTCTCCGGGAATTAGGAGTCAAACCGTTGTCCAGTGCATGAACTTCTCCCAAGAAATAATTGTTACCCCTGTCTTCTTTCCAAAGGCGTCTATTCCCATTATCTTTATTGGAAAGGCAGTCGTACTCCCCGATTTGTATGTTGGATTTTCTTAATCGTATGCAACGTTGCCAACATTTCCCCGGCAGAACTCCGTCGAATTTCGTTACGCAATACCAATACCATCCGATAATGTTGTCGTCGGATTTTATCAAGTCGCATTCGACTTCAAATATTTCAATATCACTTTTGTCCTCCACTTTAAGCGGATTTTCGTAACCCTTGTATATTTGGTCGCCGTTTAGGAATACTTGGTAGGTCTGCGGTTCGTCCAAATTATTTTTCTTCAAAAAATCCGCAATTTTATTCTTAAAGCTAAATTTTCCGTAGTCGAAATCGACGGGCGCAACCATGGAAACATATTTTTTTACTCCGTCAATATCCAACAATTCATTACTTGTTGGGTTTATACCGAACATTGTTACCTTGAAAAAATGTTCGTTTTCATCACAGATCTCGTCTTTTACGGTAGTAATTTCTTTGACGAGATCGCCCGCTTCCATACGGACGGAATTATCGTATAATATATTATTGAGGCGATGCGCATCCCATTCCAATATGCTTTTTGTTTTCTCTCCTTTGGCGGACGTCTCAAAACGAATTTTTTCGCAATATCCCAACCCGCCCAATCGTCCGATTCCCCTGAATCCCTTGTTTGATATTCTGTCCTTCTGGGAATCTCCGATATTTGTCAATTTTGTAATGATGCCGGCTTTTTCGATGCCCGTGCCGTTATCTTCGAAGCTTATTTTCCTCTCTTTCCCGTTGATATTTATGCTAATTTGCCCCTCTCCTTTTCCCAATATGCCGTCTTTTACGGCGGCGTCTATGGCGTCCGCCGAATTTTGTATGTATTCCCTAAATAGAAACAGTGAATTGTTATACATCGCCGTTGAAAGGGTCTCTATCACGCTTTTACCAAACAGAGGTTGATGTATTTGTTCCGACATGGTATTCTCCCTAAAATTGAGTTTGCGAATCCCCTTTATCCTGCCTATACGATGGTTTCGGAAATTTTATTTTTAGCATGGAGTTAAACACTGGATTTTGTATTACATATTCGCCTTGTTTTAACCTTGTCATAATGTTTTTGTACGTGGGGGAGATGAAGGAATAGGTTTTGTCCGAGACTTCGATCGCATTTGTTCTTCCGTATGCATGAGTTGAGCAATTCCCCGTAACGCGTTTATGTATCGCGCTCTTGAATTGCTCCGCGGAAAAAAGGACGATTCCCAGAGAACGTCCCCTTTCCGCTATATCGAGCAAGAGAGTCAAAATTGGGGAATTTTTGGGAGTGTCGGAAGATGCATATTTGTTCAATTCGTCAACGAATATGATAATCTTGTCCGGGATGTTTTCGCGTTCGTTCGGCAGCATATCATCGTCAAATTCCCCCAGTTTCAATTTTGTCACAGCTTGCACGACGGAACCGAAAATGAAAGCCTGCATATTCTCCTCTTGTTTTGCTATATCTATTACAAAAACATCGTTTTGGCGCAGTTTTTTTATCTCATCCTCCAACCGGGTTTCATGTCCGTCGTTTCCAATATTGCCGACGAACATTGAATCCCGTTCTATCGATTTTCGAACTATACGTTTAAATTTCCTCCAACTTAATACGGGGATTTCCTTGTTCCCGTTGTTCCCTTTGTTTCCCATTTCCCCAACTGCTTCCAACATGTCTTTCCAAGACTCGACCTGATTGAACGGTGGTTGTCTGGAAATTATATAGTTGATTATGGAATCGATTGTTTGGTTTGGATCCTCTATATTCGAAAACAAGAGTTCCAGATTTTCGCCGTCTTCGTTAAAAGTATATCCGAATAATTTTGCCCGATCTTCGTTCAATTGCTTTTTTACATCTTCGGTTTTGGCGTAAGTTTTTGCATTTCCCTTATCTCCACGCGGGTAGAAATATTTTACGTTCCTAAACGGAGTCGTTTCCAGTCCCATGCATTTGTACATTTCACGGTCGGCGTTGTCCAAATCCGAATTCGGTTGGTCTATAGACAATAAATCCCTACCTTTTACGTTCATGAGAATATACGCGGTTTTTGCTCCGCCCGATTCCTCCGACAGAGATTTTTGCTGGAGTGCATTTAGCAAGAACATCGAATATGAAGTCTTAGCCGCCAATCCGGATATGCCCGATATGTTTAAATGCGCGCCTTCAGGACCTATTAGAAAATCCGAGTTAACATAGACCGGCAGGTCGATTTTGGCATCCCCCAATCCGCTATACATCTCTATTAAACCGCAAACCAACGGGTTTTTAATATTATCCAATCCGAGTGCGGTTTGGACGTCTTCGGTGCTTCCCAAATAAACTTTTGCCCCATTATGCACCGGGATATAAATATTGCCGGTGTTCCCAACGACTTTTGCGCAAACGTAGTTCATGCCCTCGCGTTCGGTCAACGGGGTGGCGTTCAAATCTCCGAAATCGTTGGAGAGATATTCCCCGAAAAAGCTATCCGCATCGGTTATATGGGATATTTCCTCAACGACTCCAAAAGTTTTTGTTTCGTTAACATGGTCGACAATCACGACATCGAAAGGGTTTAATATTGTATCTTTATCCGTCCAAAAATGGAAGATATCAATAGTCGTCGGTTTTTTTTCAAAAGCGGCGATTTTCCCGATTTGTTTTCTTTGTTGCTTGGCTGAGTTCATATGGTTTGACTAAAATAAATTCGTAAAGTGTAGCGTTTCGATATATTGGCTTTTTATATATCTTTCCGTTAGGTAAATAGGATACAGATGGTTTGCCCAACGGTTATCCTTGCCGTAGCAAACGGGATTTCGTTCGTTCATTAACCATGCGCTGATGCGGTCGACTTCTCCCGTATCCAGTCCGTTTGTCTCTTCGGCGTCAGAAACAAGAATTTTCTCAACTTTTACCACACCGTCGAACGGACCGCGCATTTTGCGAGCTTCGCGCAGACGGAGATACCATACGGAAAATTTTCCATCAACGCGTTCCGTCTTGTACATCGCGGCGGGGGTGCGTTGGTAGGGTTTCAGGTTGGCAATCATTTGCGCCGCACTTTTATTCTTATCCAATTTAACAAGCTCGGGATTAAACGATTTGGAAACCCCTATGATGTGCTTATAATTATTACGAATTTTATTGAACGCAAACCGGTCCTCCTTGTCGGATATTTTGCTGTATTCCAAAGAACCGTCTTTTACTAGATATGCTCCATCGCTCAATAAGTTGGCGTTTACAAGCTCTTGCACCATTTCCTTCTCGCGTTCTATCATGTGTTCTTGGATACGTGCAACAGCCTTATCTTCGTAGTTTTCATCTGAACTCGCCTTATATGCCAAAATAGAATCAAGTTTGATCCGTCCGTGTCCCAATTTATCAGCCAAATCCGCGAAGTAGGCTTTTTCCTGTTTCTCGTTCTTTCCTTCTTTATCGAGGTTACGGGGAAGAGCCGCAACAATGTGCAATTTGCTTCTACATGGAGATAAGCGTTTTTTTTCGTCTCTCTCACATACCGCCACTCCGACTTGTCCCGCTATTACGGGAAGTATATGGGAATCTATTTGTATGTCGTTAATTTTATAGGTTCGCCTGGATCCGTCCATGAAGAACTTGATTGCGGGTTGTTTATTAATCCAGTCGTCCGAGATTTTCTTTACGCTACGGGATCCAGATATGCGTTCCGTCTCTCCCTGTTTTTGGGAAAATTGGTGATCAAAGTGATCATATTCGACAACAGATTCCTTTTCGTAATCGAGACATCTACGATGGGTGTCGAAAACTCTGTATCCAGTTACCTCTTCAAGTATCTGGGTAAAATGCTTTCCCCGTTTATTATTTTTCGGGGGGGGGGGGGGGGGGGGGGGGTATTTTCAGAGGAAGATTTCATTATTTTAATTCATTGTTTTATTAAAAATACACAAGGAATCAAGGTAAAAAAATTAATGGCATTCTGCATTATTCTGACGATATTGTCAATGTACAATAACGACTTTTCTATGGAGAATAGAAAAATCCCTCATACACACAAGGTCAGCGCGATATGGTTGGGGAATGGATAAGGAACGGTGGGCGCGCTAAGTTTTCTTATCCAAACAAGAAAAGGAGGGAAAAGTATGAATAAATTGCGGAACATTTTTTTTGGCAACGGCGAAACGGCGGTTGGGGAGATTTTTTAAACTTCGTGGGCAAGGGGGGATCCACCCCCGGGGGAGCATGCAAATGCATACAACAATAACAAAAACAATAACGGAAACAAAAACAATAACCGTAGCGTAAAGGGGGGAGGTTGAGCCCTCCCCTCCCCCAAGCGGATTGGAATACCCCCCCGTTGCGGAGGAGGGGAGGGGCGCCAAAGCCGCTTCGGCGCCCCTGCGCCACAAGGGTGGGGAGGGTATTTTCAAAAATCGCCCTGTTTTTGCATTTTTGCGCCAAGACTCTTTGCCGAGTGTCGGGAGGGGTGGGGGCTTTCCCTCTGAAGCCCGGGAACGTTTCCCGTCCGTTTCCAGTGCTTGGAATATAACGGCGAATTTCTATTGACAAGAACGT
>CAZMBN010000027.1:0-7540 GCA_964564825.1 uncultured Opitutales bacterium | reverse complement strand
AATTACGGCTTAAAAAATGGTGGAGGTGAGGGGGATCGAACCCCTGTCCTGGAAACTTTCAACGACGCCTTCTACATGCGTAGTGCAGCTTTAATCTTTCGGCGGACTACGGCGCGCACCTCCGAGTCCGTCGGCAACGTCCGGCAAAACGGCGGCTTCAATCCCGGACGCGGTATCGAAACCCCTTTACCCGATATCGACGCCGGACCTCCCCTATCGGGTGTCGGGGAACCGACGTGCCGCTTTAGTTAGGCGGCAACAGCGTATTCATCGCCGTTTAATTTTTGCTTTGACACGTTTTTGCGGAGCCAAGTGTCGTCTCCGGCATGCGGGCGCAACCTACGATTACCAGTCGAATTCCGGAACACCCCCAAAATTCGACGCGAAGGATCGCGCATTTCAAAAGTCTTTATCGGGAAAAAAACCTCCCACTTCAAGAAAAAAAACAACGGGCTTAAAAAAAACGGCGTCCGCGCCCGGAATTAAAGAAAGCGTATCCAGATATAGAGCGTGGATATTCCCAGCGAAACAACCACCGTAACCACGCCGTATTTCATAAACCGCAAAAAGGATATGTTTTCCCCGTACTTCGCCGCGGTTTCCGACACTATTACGTTGGCCGCGGCGCCTATTATGGTCATATTTCCGCCGAGGCACGCCCCCAGCGAGAGGCACCACCAAAGCGGATGGGCGTATTCGGCGCCCATCGATTTTTCTATTTCCGATATGAGGGGCGCCATGGTGGCGGTATAGGGGATATTGTCTATCACCCCCGATATCGCGCCCGACGCCCACAGTATCAGAATGGAGGCCGCCGCCTGCGAGCCGTCGGTGATTTTTAAAATCCAGTCCGCCATTATGCGTATTCCCCCCGACGCCTCCAGCGCCCCTACTATCACGAAAAGCCCTATGAAGAAGAATATGGTGTTCCATTCCACGTCCCTAAACACGTCGGACGGCTTTTCGAAGACAAGCAGTATCCCCGCCCCGGCAAGGGCCACAATGCAGGTGTCGAGCCCCAGGGTGTCGCGCAGCACGAAGCCCGTAATTACGAGGACGAGCACCGACACCGAACGGAGCATCAGCGGAAGGTCCACAATTTTGGAAAAATTGTTTTCCATGCCCGCAACCTCCAGCATGCGCGCGGGGGACGCCTTGAGGTGTTTTCTAAACGACAATACAAGAAAGGCGGTAACCGCGAAAAATATCAGGACAACCACCGCCGAAAGCTCCCTGACGAAGTCGCCGAAGGAGAATCCCGCCGCGCTTCCTATTATTATGTTCGGAGGGTCGCCTATGAGGGTGGAGGTCCCCCCTATGTTGGAGGAGAATATTTCCGCAAGCAGAAACGGGGCGGCGGGGATTTCAAGTTTTTTGGAAATGGCGAAAGTAAGCGGCATCACCAAAATGACGGTGGTTACGTTGTCCAAAAAGGCGCTCACCACCGCCGTAAAAAACGCGAGCGCAAACAGTATCCTGACGGGGCGCCCCCCCGTGAACTTGAGCATGGAGTTCGCCAGATAGTTGAATATTCCGCTTCGCGCGGTGACGAAAACTATCACCATCATCGAAATCAACAGAAATATTACGTTGAAGTCTATGAAATTTACGAAGTAAAGCGGATTGTGCGAGCCGTCGGGAAGAAGCTTGTCCTGGCTTACCAGTCCGCCCGCCACGGCTATGCACGCGCCCAAAATGGCCACCGCGGGCTTCGGAATAGTTTCCGTTGCTATGAAAAAGTAGGCGGCGGCGAGAAGGACGGCGGAAAACGCCAGTTGATGGGAAGAAACCAACTCCTGTATAAAATCCATATCCCGCCGATACTTGAAAAAGCGCGTAAAAAAATCAATATTTTTATCGGTTGCGGTTTCGCGGAAAAGACGCGCCCCCCGTTTCCGCCGCAACCCGGAAGACAAATTTGTATGGACACGGCCGCCCAAAAGTGCTTTCCTACCGCGTTTTTAAAAAGCGGGGCGTTCCGCGTTTTGCGCGCCCGAAGGTTTTTTCGCGACTTCGATGGGTTTTAAAAGATACTTAAAAAGAAAATCGCTGCGCCTTTACGGAAAGATAATAGGGGAAAAGGCGTCGCCGGCGTACATAGCCAGGGGTTGGGCTATAGGAATGTTTTACGGATGTCTTTTCCCCTTCGGAACGCAGCTGTTTTTTTCCGTCCCCACATCCTTTATCCTAAAGGGAAGCAAAATAGGCGCGTGCCTCGGAACGTTTATAACAAACCACTTTACGGTGTTTTTCATATATCCGTTGCAGTGCTACCTGGGGGGGAAAATATTGGGGCAGTCGACAGGCTATTCCGACGTGGAACGGGCGCTCTCGCAAGTGGTGGAAAGCGGGGATTGGAACACCCTCATGCACTTGAGCGGGGAACTTTTTTGGGCGTTTTTCGCGGGGGGGCTCGTATTTTCCATCGTTGCGGCGCCGGCAACCTACTTTTTTGTGAAATACCTGGTTGAAAGCTACAGGCGCGGGGGGAAAAAACGCGCGGAAAACGCAAACCCGGCGGAACGGGCGCGCGATTAGAAAACCATCGCCACCGCCGCCAGTATCATGAACGACGCCACAACGCGCCTCGCCGCGGAGGACGGCCTAAGCTCCCTCAACTGGGGATAGAAAATTCCCAAGACGAAGACGAGCGCTATCGAAAAAAGCGACCTCGTATTGTAGAAAATATTGCAGAGCGCCGCGCCCACGCCCCCGGTGATGGCCACGACGAGCGAGGTGGCCTCGCCCGCCATGAGCAGGGCGGAAAGGCAGCCCGCTACAATGGGGCGCGCCTCCATACCGCGGAGGTCCCGCGCAAAACGGCGCAGAAACGGCAAACTGGAAAGCAGCGGAACGAAGTTGCTTATGCAAAGGAGCACCATGGGGTTTTCCGCGTCCGAAAATTTTTGAAACAGTACGTCCACCACGGCGTACGACGCGCATGCGCACATCGCCAGGGCGTAGGTCGCCTTCACCTTCCCCGCGTCGTTTCCGCCCGCGCCCGGCGAAGCCCCCAAAAGAAACACCGCAACGCAGCATATTACGCCCGATGCGAAAATCTCGCCCGGCAGTTCCCCCCCTATGAGCAGGCGCGAGAACAGCAGCACAAAGAGAATCTTAACCCCCATCACGGGCGTCATGAGGCTCAGCTCGCCCTTGTACGCGCAAAGAAAGGTGGCGTAGTTGCCCGTCGAGAAAAAAACTCCTATTGCAAGCGACTTCCAAACGGCGTCCCAGTCCGCGCGGAAAGACGGCGAAAACATGAACGGAAGATATACGAGCCAAATCGCCAAATTGTTCAGGAAAAGCACGGACGTCGGCGCCATGCGCCCCACGTTGCTTGCGAATTTCGCAAGCAGGACGCTTAGGCTGTAGAGCAAAGCCGCAAGAAAGGGGAAAACGAACACGCCCATCGAAAGCCCCCCGCGCTACAATTCGCGTTTCCCCGCGCCGAAGCGGCGCCAAAACAACGCCGCGCGTTTGGAGAAGCTTTCGTCGTTTTCGGTAAGCTCCAGCTGCGCTTGCGCCACGGTTTCGGGCGACGCCTCCCCGCGTGCGAATTCCTCGCCCAGGCGCCCGAACGCCGAAAGTATTTTTTCAATCCTTCTGGACTCCCCGAAGTTCTCCAGGAAATACGCCGACTCCCCGCGGCGCACGTCGGCTATCCAATCCATCCCCGTCGAGGCGGATATTGCGGCGTAGGACGCCGTAAGGGGCTCGAACACCCGGAGGCGGCCGAGCGCCACGCTTATGGTGGCGAGCTTTTTACCGCGCAGGGGCGACCCCTCCGACTCCCCCGTTCCCGTAAAGCATCCGGGAGCCCCGCCGAGCATCGGGAAAAGCCTGTCGAAGAATACCTTCATGTTGGCGCTCATTCCGTAGAAATAGACGGGGCTTACGCATACGGCGAGATCCGCCCCCTTCAAGGCGTCGATAATTTCCTCCATGCCGTCTTTTTGCACGCATTTGCCGCCCGACGCCACGCACGAGAAGCATCCCCTGCAAAAGCCTATTCCCGGCGCGGTCAAATCCGCGCTTTCAACCTGCGCGCCGCGCGAGGACGCGCCCTCCTTTACGATGTCGGCAAGGCGCTGCGAAAGGCCGTTCTTTCGCGGATTCCCCATTAGGAAAAGGATTTTCATTTCGCAATCTCCGAAGACGCCAGCGACAGGCTTCCCGACGCCGCAACCGCCCGTCCGAACAAAGCCTCCACTGAAAATTTGTATACGCCCCCGAAGCTTCCCGCAAGGGCGGACTTCAAGGCAAGGACGCCGTCGGGGCGCACCACCGAAAGGAATTTCACGTTCGCCGACGCCATGTAGAACATCCCCCTTCCCTCCCCGTTCTTCAGGGAGAGAAGCGCAAGCAATACGCCACTCGTCTGCGCAAGGGCCTCCTGCACCAGCGCGCCCGGCATGACGGCGTCGCCCGGGAAGTGCCCCTTGAAAAACGGCATTTTCGAATCGACGAAGAGCCGGCAGACGACGCTCTTTCCCCCTTCGGAGAAACCGCATATTTCGTCCACGAAGAGGAAGGGGGGCCTCTGGGGGAGCAATTCCGTTGCTTTTGGATAGTCCATAGTCTTTAACAGTTCGAATCGGGCGAACGCACAACCGCGCCCACGGCGGCGCGCGCCGCCTCCAAAATTTCCGAGGGGTTGCCGAATTTCCCCTGCTCCAGTACGGGGAGGAACCTAACCGAGAACTCGTTTCCCGACGGCGGCAAAAGCCGCGCGCCCTCCGATAAAAACGGCTCGGAACTGAGTATCGCCACGGGGACCACGTCCGCGCCCGCGCTTTTCGCAAGCTTGAACGCCAGCTTTCCGAACCCCCCCAACCTGTTCGGGGAGCCGCGCCTGCCCTCCGGGAATATCACCACGTTCATTCCTCCGCGCAGCGACTCCTCCAGACCGCCGAGCGCCTTCCGCGCCGAATCCGCCGTCCCGTCGAGCGCCGCAAAGCCGAAAAACGCCGTAAGAAAGCGTATCGAAGGCAGTTTCGCATACTTTTTTTTCAGCACCGCCACCGCGTCGGGCACGAGCGCGAGCATAAAAAGGGGGTCCAACCACGACGTATGGTTCGCCGCGAATATCAAATTTTTGCGCGGGTTGCCCTTCGCGGTTTCAAAGACTTCGTCCAGTCCGCGTATTTCGCGCACCCTGTACGCCCCGAGCGCGGGGAACACGGCGAACACGCAAAATTTCAGGGCGTTTCTGAGGACGAACGACACGCATCTGCGCCACGTCCGCGGGGATACGAGGCGGAGAGGCAAACTAAGCGCGGCAAAGAGAAAGAAGCACAGATCGCCCGCAATAAAGGCAAGGTAGCAAAGCCCAATCCTCGCAACGAAGAAGCGCTCCGCCCCCCTTCCCCGGGTTCCGCTGGAAAATCCGCCCATTCGCCCATTCAAAAACGGGCGCCGTATAAATGCAAGAAGAAACGGGGGGCGCGGGAAGGCGCGCGCCCGTCAAGGTTTGGGTTGCAATTCGGGTTGGACCGACAACACGCGCCCGCCAACTATATACTGGGGGGAGATTGCGGGCTTGAGGGTAATTTCCGTTCCGCCGCCCGTCTTGCGCTCCCTGCCCGTTACGCCCAAGACCTTGAACGGCTTGTCTTCCATAAGAATTTTTAGTTTCGTCTTCTTCGGTTCGAAGATGTCGAGGCACCAGAAGGCGCTTACGTTCTCTCCCGAGGGTGAAACCCAGTCGGCGCGGCAGATACCGTCCTTTTCCGAATAGGAGGGCTTTGCAGAGTCGCCCAACAGCCTTACAAGGGTCGCGTAGGCGTCGTAGGAGGGTTTTTTGCCGAAATCCTCCCTCATCAGTCCGCAGTAGCCCTGCATAAGGTCGATTTCCCCCTTCGAGCGGAAACCGTACTTGAAAACTTTTTCCACCCCCTGCGAAAAGGCGTAGATAAAATCGCGCGCCAAAAGCGCCGCCTGGGCGTTTTCGGTGGGGAAAGGCGCCTTATAGTCGTCGGTTGAAACGCATATCAAGTTCCCCTTCAGGGAACTGTTGTACTTGTAAAGGGCGGCCACGTTGAGCTTTTTTTCCACGGGCTTGCCGTCGTTGCCGGCGCATTTTACATCGGCGCACACAAGGGGAATAAATTCGTCGTTGTCCTCAAGCAGGGTGTCGTCGTAGTTCAGGCATGCAAAATTTTGCATGTCGTACCTGAGTTTGGGGAACTTTCCGCCGTCCACGCCTTCCGCCCACCTCGATTCGGACACCCTTACCCTTTGCGGCATGGTTATGTTTTCCTTTTCCCTGTACATCCAATAGGGCGTTATGCCCGCATGCAGGCGGTGGAGGGCGTCGTGCCCCAGGTTGGAAACCCCTTCCGTATCGTAGTAAAAGGGAGTCCCCCCCCCGGGATATATTACCGTTCCCCCCAGAGCCACAAAGTTGAGGAGACCGTCGAAATATTTTGCGGGGAAATGCCTTCCCATGTCGAGCACAAGCACGCCGCCCGGCTCCAGTTTGGAAATTTTGGAATAGCCCACCTTGCGTATCTTTTTCGCGCCGGGGAAAAGCGCTCGCGCAAGGGGTACGGCGGACGTCGCGGGGGTGGTCAACGCGTATATTTCGCGCCCCGCCAAATCCAATTTCTTCAGCGCCTCCTTGATTACGCACGCCGCCACTTCCGAATACGGGGGCGTGGCGGTACCCGTCTCGGTCAACCATATCGGTTTTCCCCCGCCATTCTCGCCCATCGCCTCCCTGATGTTTTTCAGGCACTTCTCCTGCCAGAGCTCGGTGGGAATGGTGATGAATTCGGGATACGCGTGGAAGTTCATTATGTCGTAGGCACCCGCCGCAACTTTCAGCGTATCCTTCAAATATTCTATTTGGTGCGGATGGGCGAGCCCGCCGTAGACGACCGCGGCGCCCGGATCCGCCTCCTTTATTATTCCGTAGGCGAAGCAGAGATCCTTTCCGTAGAGCTCCGCGCCCCCCTTCGAATTATAGGGCTTGTTGATATCCTGCTCGTTCACCACCTCCCAGTATTTTATACGCCCCTTGAAGTGGGAAACCGTGCCTTTTATGTACTCCCCCCAGTCCTCCGTTTTCTGGTCGTACCGGCTTTCGAGTATCGCCAAGACCTTTATTCCGCGCTTTGCAAGGGCGTCGACTATTTCGTCGTAAAGTTCGAAGTCGAACGATCCGCGGGCGGGGGATATAATACTCCATATGAAATCGGTGCGCACCCATTGCACTCCCGCCTCTTTCATCATGTCGAAGACTATGTTCCTTACGTTTAGCTCCTTGGTTCTAAAGGGGTGTTCGCATGCGCCGAAGCGCCCGCCGTCCGCCGCCCCCTCTCCGGCGAAGATTCCGGGCGCAAGCGCAAACGCGAGCAGACTTGTAAAAAACGCCGTTTTTTTCATATATGTCCCATATTTGCAAGAAATCCGTAAACCGTAAAATCCGGCACCGCGCCGGATTCATCGACATTGGACGTTTTTTTTGGAATGTCAAAGTTATTCGCGCAAAAAAGAAGACCCTCACCAAGGGGAAAGGGTCTTCTCATTATTGTTT
>CAZMBN010000026.1:0-10803 GCA_964564825.1 uncultured Opitutales bacterium | reverse complement strand
ACGTTCTTGTCAATAGAAATTCGCCGTTATATTCCAAGCACTGGAAACGGACGGGGAAACGTTCCCTCGCTTCGGAGGGAAATCCCTCACCCCTCCCGACACTCGGCAAAGAGTCTTGGCACAAAAATGCAAAAACAGGACGATTTTTGAAAATACCCTCCCCCACCCTTGCGGCGCGGGGGTGCCGAAGTTGCTTCGAAATGTTCCACAATTATTCATACTTTTCCCTCCTTTTCTTGTTTGGATAAGAAGACTTAACGCGTCCGCCGTCCCGAAAGACCGCGCCATTACATATATATGCCGACCCCTCGCAACCCCGCGGCTAAAAAACCACTCCTCCAACATGAAAGTGGCAATGGGAAACACCATTCCTTATCCATTCCCCAACCACACCGCGCCGACCTTTTGGGATATGGGAAGAAAAGGAGGAAAATGGGAAATTCCCCTCCCTCAAAAAACACGCGCAATAATTTTATAACTATATGATTCCCATGGAAGTCAAAGCAGCTTTTTGATCTTCCGTGAGTTTATTTAAATCTATCTTTTTTATCGACTTAGGCTTCTTTAAACTGACTTTAAACTCCGTTTCGGTTAAGGAGGGGTCGTCGCGGAATTCCTGTAACAGTGTTCCGTATACGATTTGAGCTATTGCCTTTTCCACCACTTTTTCCTCCGGAATGCCCAATTCTTTGAAGTCTTCAATCGAAGTCGGGCAATTTTTTATCACGACAGTCCGTCCCTTCGACTTAAATTTTCTATCGACGAAATTTCCCATATGAGTGTACCTTTCAATTAGTTAGTAGTTAGTGTATTTTGATGAAATCGAAAACTAAATCCTTATCTTTATATCGGGCATATCCCGACGAAATTCAGGATCGATCAAACTTATCTGCTCACGTACGATCCCGCGCTTTTCCATTGCCGGACGCAGACAGTAGTTTTCAAAATCGTTCTCACCGATATCCGAAGCAACTGTCGCGTTTGGGAAAAGCAACTTTAAATAGGCCGTTGCCAGACGTTTTACCGCGGTGGTGTCGCGGGTGTCCGCACTCGGGGGAATGTCCAGCAATTCGTTAACGATAACGCCGTATTCCGGTCTGCTTCTTAATTCGTGGAGTATCTCGGAAAAATATTCCACATTGAGCGTGTAGCCTTTTACTATTAAGCCCTCGTTAATTCTCGGAAGACGCCACCCCTCTATGAATCCGTGAAACCTGTCTAAAAGCGCGGATTCCCTGAATATTTCGGGAAGTTCGGAAAAGTAACTTTTAGATCTGGGTCGGTTTTCGCCGTCCAGGGGGATATTTCCCATCAACATGACTCCCGCCGACGATTCCACCCTGACTTCCATAATGTTGGTGTATCCTTGTTCGAGATAGGTTTTCAATGCGGCCTTTAATTCGTTCGGCTCGCTGAAATTTATTGTCTGGATTTCATCTATCGATAGGAAATCGTAAATCTGGATTATCCCCATCGATCTTCTTTGCATATCGTAAAACAGCTTGGCGCGGGAAACCACTCCACCGCTTATAATCCAACCGTATCTGCTCAGTTGTCCGAAAACATAGGACTTCCCTGTCCCCTTGGGAGCCAATTCAATCATATTTAGTCTCGGTTCCACAAAAACCAAAAGTCTGCTTAAGAACATCAATTTTTGCGACACCGAGTCAAATGCGTCGGGATTGTATTCCATTGCGCGAATAAGCAAATCTATCCATTCGTCCACCGAATACATTGTCCGCGCATTTTTTAAATACTCTAAATCTATTTCGTAGGGTTTGAATTGTTTGTAATCCAAAAGCTGGATATACCCTCCCTTATCCTTACCGTACGGAGGCTCGTAGGAGAGCGTTGCAACACACCAATGGTCGCCGTCTTTTTTTAGATCGTCATGCTGACTCACAACATGGTCGGGAATGCGTCCCTCGGTCGGCTTGATACCCAAATCGGGAATGGAGAAAAGGGTTCTATCGTTTCTTAAATCGGTTTCGATCTTGATCCTAACCAATACGGTTTTTTCCCCACCGTTTGTCCTTAGTTCGCCCCGAAATTTGTTGTTCTTGGAAGGTATATGATCGGCTATAAATTGCAACACTCCGTCCCTATCAAGTATTCCGTCTCCATCGGAGTACCTCATGATTAGAAAATCCTTTACGAAAGATGGTAAGTTCATCCCCGCAAATACGCTATAGTTGTCCGGATTTTTTACAACTGATTCGTTGGGAAATGTTTCTTTGATTTTATCGTCCAACATGCTTAAAATAAATTCTTCTCGATGATTCCTGTTTTTATATTTACGTCAAATTCAACCGGTGGTTGATTTTCAACATTCACAACAAGTTTCACTTTTCCCCTTATCCCTTTTGGAATCGGCACTTGCCAACATTTCTTATCCGAATCAAACTCGAAATTGCAGACCCTACTCCCCGCTATGCTTATTGAGGGACGCGAGTTGAAACCTTCTATACGAATCGGAATTTCATCTTTGACGTTAAATTCCGTCTTAGACAATTCGATTTTAGCCTTCGAATCCCTTCCGAACTTTACTTTATCCGATATCAAGAAAATAGGAACAAGTACTTCTTCCGGCGTGCACCCCCCGTGGACTTCCCTTACCGGTTTACTCCCAAGAGAATTATGTCTTAACGCTATCAGATAATTTCCGGTGGAATCGCATGAACGGACACGGACATAGTCTTTATCCGGCGATGATGGTAGATCGTTCGTAATAAAAAAACGTCCCTCGTGGCTGGTTTCTTGTTTGTATTTACGGGAACCTACCAGTCTGGACAACGCGGTTGCGCCGTGGTCGGAAACTATCGCAAGCCGTTTTTCTTTCTCGCACCGGGGAAGTATCTCATCCTCTACTACATTTCTTACGCATTCTATTTCATCTATCAGGGTGTCGGGATACTTGTATGGCCTCCCATCATGAAACAGCTTGTCCAAGGCTTCGATTTTATGGGTGCACTCGATTTTGTTATACTCGGTTGCCGTAGGCAATTTCGCCCTTGCAACAACAGTCTTTTCAACCATAAAATCTTCGGATTTATTCAAAAAATATTGCATGAGGGTCAGCCATTCAATCCCAAGACCGTCAACCCAAACTATATCTATACCATCGCCGAATTCCGCGAGGAAGTTATCGACATCATTGAATGCGTAGTACCAGCTGTAAAAAGTTTCCTCCGATTCGTTTTTTTTCGAAATGATATCGTTAAGTTTACCGTTGGCGTCAAAGTCGTCCTTGATTTTACACTCCTTATAACTTCGCATATAATCGCAAATCCATTCCTGTTCCGGTTTTAGTCCGATTTTTAAATCGTAGAAATGCGACTCGTCCAAATATGCGGAAAATTCCGGGGTGATTTCTTTCAGGATATTTAGGGCATTGTCGTCCCCGTTTTTATAAGCGTTAACTAAAAAAATTTTTTCCGCTTTTAGGTGTCCCGTGCAGAACTCCGCTGCCTTGTTCGAATCGTTAAGCCCGTTCAACTTGTTGAGCAACTTATCGTTGAGGTTATTGCAATATTTTTCTATTTTCGATATAATTTCCCTTCGTTCTTCGATAATACTTCCTGGACAAAAAGGAAGCTCGAATATGCAAAATAGAACTCTTTCCGCAAATGATGCTTTGGACGAAATGGAAGGGTTGGAGTCGAATATACGGCGCAGATAGGTATTGCTAAATTCCGGGTCGGACAATAGAAACTTGGAAAGCAGCCATTTTTGAAAATCGTCCCCTTCCAACCATGCCGTCGCAACCCAAGACGAATCATCAAATTGGTTGAGATTGCATGCTTTTTTAACGTAGTCCGAAAGATTAAAACCTACCGGGTCTTCATCTACGGATTCTAAAATTTTTTCCCAGTGGTTCGCATCGCCGCCGTTATAATCGATTTTAATATCGACATTATACAGCAACGTTATCAAATCCCTGTAGTTCTCAACGTTCTCTTCTTTAAATATTATATCCGGTTTTGCATTTTTGAAATTCTGCCTTAATGCGTTTGACGTAACAATTATTTTATCCGTCCCCCTCTTCGGCTTTACCCAATAGGAAAACCACTCGCGGATCGATGAAATCCTTCTGGTTTTGCACCCCGATAAGTCCGGATTAAAATCTTCTCCGGGGGATATCAACGTTATTTGATTTTGGGCATTACACGATGGAAGTTTAAGTTTCCAAACAACATGCTGGGATTTTCTAGTATTCTTATTATAAAAATCTTCCATAAAACGCTGCTCTATTCCAAGCATAGGAATATAAAACCGACGCTTCAATAATTGGGGGTTATTATCTATCCCCATAATCTTTGATACTATCGAATAAAAACCATCTTTATTGTAAAATCTCACTAATTCCGAAAATGGTAGAATCAACGCGGAAGATTCATTTTTTTTAACTTGGATACAACATCATTATCGGTAGGCCAAATGTCCTCATGTACATCGTCCAACAACCCGTCCAATTTTAAAATATCCACTCTCAAAGAATTGGGTAGCCGTTCCACAAAATTGCTATAGTCGTCAAGATTGTCGAAAAATATAAACCTTGCGGGGAATCGGCGAACATCGGAATCGTTACTGTCGGTGTCTTTCCTCAACTCTTCGAAAAGGGCGTTTATATTATCGAATTTATTGACCATTTGTCTGTCACCTTTTATCTCTTCGAACGAAGGTACTTGTTTAAGAGCGGGGATATGTAGGGGGCATCCCTCAGCATGGTCAAAAGTACGTTCTTTAGATCGTCGACGTTGCCTTCGAACTCCTTTATTGAGCGCTTAGCCGATTCCAGGTTGCCGGAGTCCGCCCCGACTGTAACAAGCGCGTTTTGATTCGATTGTTGAATTGCGGGATTTTGCGACGGTTGCCGTTTTTCTCGTTGATTCAATATCCAGCTGAGTATGATGTTTTCTACTTGTGATTCTTCCCATAACCCGACTTCGCCCTGTAGTCCTCTACGTATATGGGATTTAAGGGAATCCAAATCGCCGCATGCCTCGTTGCGGGACGAAAGCACCTTGGAAATAAAGTTATCGAATCCCTTCTTAAAATTTTCCGAAGTTATCAGTCTTTCCAGATCGAGCTCGTATTTTTTCACCGTTTCCAACATTCCATTTATACTTTTCGCATCGACGGAATCGGAAGGATTCTTTGCGAATTTTTCAACCTCCGTTAGAGCGGATTTTACTGCGTCCGGCACGTCGTCTAAATATTTCAAACTCCAAAGGGGGGAGTTCACTTCGGTTTTTTTACAATAATCCCTTATACGCCATCTTGTATCGTGTATATTCTCGGAATTCGAAGTTGGAAACAGTTTCGAAAATATGGACATTAAATCTGCCTCATTTTCCGATCCGAATCTAACGTTAAAATCATCTCGATTTTTTCGAGCACCGCGAGTTGTCTCGTTAAGCAACGATTCAAGCAACTCACTCATTTTAAGGGCATTAATTTTATGTTGATCTCTTCTCGAATACAGTTTGTCGACATACTTACGCATTGCGTATGCTACGGTCGCACATCCGAGAATCGAACCATAATAACCGTATGGTTCCTCGAATATGGAATTTAAAGCCTCGGCAAGGTTGAACGACGATACGCCTTTTAAATTTGCTAGGTTATCGTCAACCGCTTTTTGCAAAGCCGCAATCGGATGGTTCGCATTCACTCCGCCCTTCAAAGACATATCATCATTGATGACATAATTATTATCGCCATTATCTTTAAATACCGAAAGAGCCGGCGTAAACTGTCTTCCGCCTAAATCCCTCACCAAAGTATCGCGCGTATTTGCATTCAAGACTGCATTTAAAGTCTTTCTTGATCCTTGTTTTTTCCATACAGCTTTTGTTTTCTTAGTCAACGAAGACAAACTATCCAATCCCTTGCAGAATATTTTCGGCGCGTAATAGACATTTATTTCATTGGCGATACGCGGGAACGGAATCACCTGGCGTTCCCCGTTAAAATAAACGACGGCGTTTGCATTTTTTATTTCGCTAACCCAATTTTTAATAACTTTATGTAAGTTTTCCCTATAAATATCTTGATCTTTCCCACTCGCGCTTAATTTGAATTTTGCAAAATACTCCAAAAATTTATCGCGGTTGGATTCTCCAAGGATTGCCTCAGAAAAAACCAGCATTTTATTTTTTATTTCCTCGGTTCTCGACAACTGCGACAATGTTTGTTCCAAACTTGCCTTTTCGTTGTCTCCTATCGCAAAAAACATCGCGATGTTAACGGTCGTTTTATTGTGTAACTTGCTTATTATCTTGCTTCGAAGGAGAAATTCCGCTTCGTTGTCAAAAAATTCCACCTCCGTAATCCTCAACGGTCCATCTTTAATTTCTTCTTTGATTTTATCCGTTCCTATGGGGGGATTATACTTCAAAATCGACAAGGGATCGCCGTACTCATTCCCCAATCTCTTTTTTTTCTCTTCTATATCTTTGGGGGAAAACGACGATACTTCTATGAGATATTTGCCGTAAGGATCTCTTTCTACTATTTTCCTGTCGGAGAGATGTCTTAACGAATCGTCGATTTTCACACCCGTTCCGGCAAATATGCTTTTTATGTTTTCTTCCAACGGTTCCAAGTCTGAACTTCCGTGTATCGTGCTTGCCAAAGCGTTCAACATCAATATCGATTTGAATACCCTTAATGTGGTGTCGCTGTTTTCTTTTATGCTTTTTTCGTGCTGTCTATATCTAACTACGACATGGGAAAAACTTGGATCCGATTCGAATTCCTTTACGAAAAAATCCCATAAACAATCCGCGGTAATCATCCTCTCCGGGGCAAATTCATCGTCGGCATGCGCCAAAAAACCCGATTCTCCATCGTTGAGAAAATTAAAAACGCTTCGGTTCGTGGATCCAAAAGTCCTGGCGATATAGGTGAGTAAATGGGCGGTATATGGGTGGATCGGGAATAAAGATTTTAATTTTTCAAGCGATTGAGAACCGTCGTTTCCTGGTAATGTCCGCGCCAAATCAAACAGTGCTTTGTCTTTGTAGGCTTCATTTCTTACCCGATTGAATTCGTCCTCGTTTTCCTTTTTTATCGCCTCGTTTAGAATGTGGTATGTCGTAACGGGCTCCATACTGTATTGAAGTTTATGAAACCTATCCTCGATTCTTCTCGCATCATCTGAATTGATTGCCGACGGCATTCTATGGCATATAAGATATAAAAATATATTTTTATTATTGGAAAGTTCCGCAATATTTTGGATTTGATTTATGATCGCCGGGTCGTTCTTGTCTAAAACGGATGTAAATTCGTCCCAGTAAATTATAATTCCGTCGGCAAGATCCTTACCTTTCAACTGGTTCGTCACCTCGGACAACCATTGTTTTATATCCACGGTGGTAATGGATATACTTTTATTTAACAGAGTATCTCTCAATATGTTAAGAAATTGACAATCCCGGTTTTTCAGTTTCTTTAATATATCATCCCTATTTGCCACATAAACTGATAATTGCGTATCTTTTATATGTTTGTCAAAATCGATAGTTCCCTCTTCAACCAATTTTATGAAAGTTTGAAAGTCCGTTTCGACGGTAACATCGTTGATTCCGCAGACTTTTAAGGATTCGTTAACCGCCTTTTGTATTTCGTATGATATCTCTTTGGGATTCGATGTCCCGTCGGCGCCTTTCATGACAACGGGTAAAAATTTCTTCGATTTCCTTAGATTTTTTAATTTTCCCGATAGGGCGGGATCTTCTTTTATTTTCCTATCGATATAATTCGAAACATCATTGATATCATCCCATAAAAGATGCTTTATAACGGCGGCGGAATGGCTTTTCCCCGTGCCGAATCCTCCTTCTATCCAAACGGACTTTCTGTCCTTGCCGATACTCGATCCCACCGAAGTAACAACTTTGTCGAGAATTCTAAAGAATTGCTTATTTGTTATGAATCTCCGCCAGTAGCCGGAATCCTGTTCGCCTTTGCTTGCGAGGTCGAAAACCGGCTGAAAGTCTTTCTCAAGCGATATTACGTCTTTTACCTTCACCTTGTATTATCCCAAAATAAATTTTAACACTTGGAGGGAAGTGTAATCTTCCCTCAGGTTTATGTTGTCCAACCCCTTCTCCAAATCCACCTGCACAACCGCGTTGGGGTTTTGTTGCAGTCCGCGGAGCAGTTTTTTCAAATTATCTTCCACCGTTCCGAACAATGAATTCACCCCGCCTTTTAGCACACCCGAATAAAATTCGGACAATCTGAAGTTGTACCTCTTGTACTCTTCGGCGGTTCTATATAAAGAATACGCCGCGCATGCGGGGGAAACAGAGGCATACGGATTCCTTGTAATGGAAACCACCGCATTTCCTTTTTTCACTATGCTGCCAACGTCAACCTCGCCGCCCAAAGGGGTATTCGACAGCATATTCAACAGCGCACCGACGGCGTTTTGAACTGTAGACTCGGAAATATCGGGATAATCCTCTTTTATAAGGATGAGCAGTTCTTTCTTTGACAAGTTTTTCCACCAAGGAACGCGATCAACATAGGACTTTACCACGGCGGAATTATAGTAAAAATTAATCCACATTATTTCCCAAACCACGTTCGGCGTCGGCGGATATTTTTCCTTTAAATACAGCCCCAGATCGGAGATGGTCTTCTCCCTCCGGTTCATCAATCCCGCATCCTTAAGCCAATTGATTGCGGCGGGGATCATTTTCGGTCCCAAATCGTTGTTTCCAGTTTCAAAATAAGAGTCGCTGTTTTCAAAAAAACTTCGAACCCATCTCTCCTTAAGTCCGAATGTGGAGTATTTGTCTATTCCGGACGTTCTCATTTGGGATTTGTTCCCGCCGCCTTCCGACATGTTTATCGACTTCGCCATCATGCATCCTTTTTCGTTTATATCCAAACAATGAAAACAATGCGCGCACTTGCCGGCGTCGACTGAAACTTTCACATCGATCGACAGCGCGCCCGTGGGGCACTCCACTTCGCAAACTCCGCAATGTATGCAATACGCGGCCTTGTATAGAGTTTTCTTAACCACGCTTGTTAAAAAGATATCGCCGCAAATATTTTTAAAAGTCAGAGCAACCTTGCGTCCTCCGCCTTTTACCGCCATATCTTTGCGGGTAAAAAATAAAATCCTATCCTTGTATTTTAATTCGCCTATGTATTTTTCGGACGAAGTCTCTACCAAGTTTATTGCACCCAAAACCTTTAACCATTCGAACACATCCTCTCCTGGATTTAAAAGCACAGTCTTTAAGTCCGATCCGTCCGCAACCACGTCGATGCGCGACAAAATTTCCCCAACCGAATTACCCCCCGCTCTTTTTTTCCAGTTTCCGTTTTTCACGTATTCCCTGGTATCGAATCGCCCGACCTGGCGGATCTGTTTAAAAAGAATGTCCAAGTACTTATCGACTTGTCCGGGATAAAGTTTTCTAATTATATGCTCGGACCATTCGGAGGACAGGGGACATACGGAACATCCCACCCGGGTTAATCCGTACCGATATCCGGCGTTCATCGGGAGCCCGTATTTAAACAGGTATAAAAATATTTCCGTCGTGTTCCAATTGAAAATAGGTCTTGCATTCACCACAGTGGAATGTTTCACCCCGACTCCGATTCTCGAATAGGTGCTTCTTCTGTTGCTTTCTTCCGCCCTCACTCCCTCGAAAACGAGTACTTTCGGTTGTTTATTATCGACGGAAATCGACTTTAAGTAGGCGTATAACGGTCCCGTTTTCATGACCGCACAACACCACCTATGCATTCTTGTGGGAGCTCCCAACCGTTCCAGATACCAAAATATATCCTGACTGTTTTTCGTCATGTGGAAATTTACGCCGGGATAACGCTTTTTATAAAAATTTTCGGTGTCGTTGTATATTTCAATGGACGGGAGGATTTCCAAGCCAGTGTCGGAATAAATAACGCTAAACTCCGAAGGAGGTATCACCCTGCTTACCAAGTCGAGAGTTACCTGCGAATCTTTACCTCCGCTAAAAGACATGACGAATTTGTCAACCTTGGAAGATTTGTATTCCGGCTTGTTTTTTAGTCTGGCCTCGTCGAGCGGAATTACATCCACGCTTCCGCATGTTTGCCGGACAACGGTATAGGGAACTTTTGTTTTTTCCGACAGCGCCTTCGCCGCGTTAAAACTCCAATCCAATTCGACCGAATCTTCTCTTCCGTTTTTCGACCGTCCGTACATCGCGTACGTATTATGTATGAATTCCAATGCCTCCTGCTCCAAAAGAAAAAGGTCTTTTTCGTTGTCCGAGGTAATTTTCCTCATATCGATCGGGACAAGTTCCAACCCCTCGCCGGCGGGACAAACACAAATTTGGGGGTTGTCGTAATAATTTCCGCCTTTTGCCTCCGCAACAAATACACCCTTATTGTAATAACGTCTTCCCACCGCCCATAAAAGCGGGTCTTTCGAATGCGGATACCTCCAATACCTGTCGAACCCGATAAGATCCAGTTCTTCGTAAAATACGGGACGCGGGGAACCGTTGATCGAATCGGTGTCGTCTATAGTCGACAATCTTACTCCGTTGTCTTCCCTATTCCATGAAACCTTAAACATCCCGATTCCCTTATCTAAACAGAATATTTTTTAACGACAAACAAAGTCAAGATTTTAATTATACAAAAATATTCTTACATTTCCGTTTTTGATCATGACACCAACACACCTCATCGAATTTTCCGCGAAAATTCATGCGCGAAAAAAACCGTAACTCGCTTTGAATTACGGCTTAAAAAAATGTCGAGGTGAGTGGATTCGAA
>CAZMBN010000025.1:0-10915 GCA_964564825.1 uncultured Opitutales bacterium | reverse complement strand
AATGTTTATTATTCTTTCCCAGTTCGTATTCACACCCAAAAAATAAAACGGCATGTATCTAAAAATCCCGGAATACCACGTGGATTCCATGTTATCAGAGCAACACGACAATATCCCAACCATAAAGACCAAAACCAAATGGTACTTTATTTTTACGATTATCGGGGCCAAAACGCGCCACACAAAAAGGGCTGCCACATACCACAGTATGTTGTTAAATCCCCTTAGAGTAGGCGATGAATATCCAAGCCAATCCCAACTCCGTAAAAACTCCACAAACGAAGTATTACTTCTCAGATAGCCGCGAACTTCGCAATACGGGATAAGAATAACGAACCCCACAATCAACAAAGCAAGTATCCTTTTCGCCGAAACGGAACTTTCCCCGGATCGTATCCCCTTCCCTTGATAAAATCCGGAACAAAACGAAAACATCGGCATCGCAATAGGACAAAACACCATGCCCACCAGTGTTGAGATCGTGAATCCAAAATGCGTTCCGTAGCCGGCTAAGTGGACGTAAATCACCCTCATGATGGCTACCGCCATGAGATTATGGATTAAAAATATATTGCCCGGGGAATATAGAGCTTTGGCGTCTGGTTTCATCTTATCCTTACCTTGAAACCACGGACGGATTTTCCCCCGAACATGTCTCCGCAAAACCGGATATTTTCCCCGCTAAGACCGCTATATTCGCTTTATGGGATTCCTCCGGTAACCACGAAATTAACCGCTTTGTTGATTCCATGGGGCGCTTAAATATTTTTAAACGCCTTGGTTTGTCAACAAATTTCCCTCTCGTTAATCAAATACAAAAAATCCTCCAAGACATTCTTGGAGGACGTAAAACTTCCCTTTTAAATTACCCGCCCGGACGCCGGAAAAACGCAAAAAACTTATAAGGTTATTCGGGGAAATGTTTTGCGGAAAACACCAATTTTACTTTTTACGCTTTCAACCCTTGAATATGTTCCTATAAACGAAATTCGTTGAGTTCATCACAAGACGGGTTAAATAGTCGGTTGAAAACACGACGATCGTGAAGAAAAATACCGCCGTTTGCACCAATGTAACGGTCAACACGGACGCGCCGAAAGATCTCAAGAGGGGGTAGACAGTGCACGCCTCGAACAATATGATTATGTATTCGTGAAAAAAATACACCGTCATACAATTCGCGCCGATTTTTGTGAAAAGCGGGATTTTCCGGCCGGGAAAAAATGAAATTAATGCAAATATGCAGGAAACGGACAGAAAGTAATACGCGAATGTTATAGCAAAGTATGTAAAAGGCGATACTGTTTCGTTGAAATCTCCGGGTGTAAAGGGAATACGCCAAAAAAACTTAAACAAAATACATACGAAAGCGGAAGCGCACAATGCCGATATAGAAAGATATTTTAGTTTGGTAATCCTAATGTTTATTATTTTTTCCCAATCCGTATTCACTCCCAAAAAATAAAAGGGCGTGAATCTGAAAATCCCCCTGTACCACTCGTCGCCCATACAACAGGACGATATTCCGATTAGGAAAACCAAAACCATGTGGTATTTTATTTTTACGATTATCGGAGCCGAAATGCGCCATATAAAAAGGGCAAGCACATACCACAATATACTGTTACATCTCGTATATTCGGGCAGTAAAACCATAAACCACTCTCCGCTCTTTAAAAAGTCGCCGAGGGAAGAACCGCCCTTCAGATAGCCGGCGACTTCGCAAAGGGGCATAAAAATAACGTATCCCACAATAAGCAAAGACAAAGCCTTTCCCGCCGAAACGAAACTTTCCCCCGACCGTATCCCCTTCCCTTGGTAAAATCCAGAACAAAACGAGAACACCGGCATCACGGTAGGGAGGATAACCATAGCCATCAATTTTGAAACCATTAATCCAAAAGACATTCCATATCGGAAGATATGGGTATAAACCACCCCCATGATGGCCATCGCCATGAGATTATGGATTAAAAATATGCTGTTCGGGGAATATAACGCTTTGGCGTCGAGTTTCATCCTAACCTTCAATTCTTAAAATTGTTCCGCCGTAGGATAATCCTCCACCGAATGAAAATAGAACCACATTGCCGTCCTCATGGGAAGGGTTCTTGATGAATTCGTCGAACGCATACAAAACGGAGGCACCCGCCATATTCCCAACCTCTTCCAAATTGTGGAAAAACAGCTCAAAGGGAATTTTGGCGAGTTCGGACACTTTTTTTAATATGTTCATGTTCGCCTGGTGCAAAATTACCGCGGAAATATCGGAGACGCCGACGCCGTTAAGCAAAAGTAATTCATTAATCGCGGTAGGAACTTTCGATACCACAAAATCAAAAACTCCCCGCCCGTTCATTTCGAAAAACACATTCCTTCCGGACTTCAAAGAGTGGAAGGGCTCTTCGCTCCCACCACCGCGGACGGTTATTAAGTCGTATCCTCCGCCGTCCGACTTCAATACGAAGTTGGAAGGTTTTATCCCGCTCTCCGTCGAGGAGATTAAAGCAGCCCCGGCCCCGTCCCCGAAATAGGGATAAGTTGAAAAATCCTTTGGGTTTAATATTCTTGAATAGCTGTCGGCCGCCACCACCAAAACGTTTTTTCCAAACCCCGATTTAACAAGGGCGCACGCCTGGTTCAGCACCGCTATACTTCCGCTGCAAACCGAATTTACGTCGAAAGCAAAGGAGTTACCCGCCCCTATGGCGTGGGCAAGCTTTACCGCGGTAGCCGGTATGGGTCTATCCGGAGTGGAGGTGGCTACTATTACGTAATCCAATTCGCCCGGACCTACGGGGGAATTGGACATGCAATCCGTCGCCGCCTGAATCGCTAAATCCGAAGTAGACATTCCGTCCCTTATATGGTTGCGCGCCTTTATCCCCGTCTTTCTTTCTATCAACGGGATAGCCGCAGGAGGGAATTGGGGCGTTAGGTCTTCGTTTGATATCCGTACGGGAGCCAACGCCCTACCGGTGGAAATTATATACGCCGACGCCATTATTCGACTTCCAAGCAAAATCTTGAAGAATGGAAAACTCCTTCAAGAAGTTTAAAACAAACTCCACCGCAAGATCCGATATTCAACCAGAACGAATCCGAACACCCTACCTGTACCATGGAAGACAAGAATGTTTTTAAACACTTTGCCGTGTCAATAAAATTTCTTTTATTGCCGGATACTTCATTCCGGACAATTTCCCCGTATTGTCCCTTTCTTTGCGAGTGTAGGATAACGCGTTCCCGGTCCCCCCATTTCCCCACATTTCTTGGAAAACCTGTAAGGTCCCGCAGAAGACCGACGGGAAAATATTTCGCGGAGAATATAGATTCCACTTTCTCCATAACCGTTTCAATTTTTAAATATGTTCCTATAAACGAAATTCGTTGAGTTCATCACAAGACGGGTTAAGTAGTCGGTTGAAAACACGACAACCGTGAAGAAAAATACCGCCGTTTGCACCAATGTAACGGTCAACACGGACGCGTTAAAAAACTGCAAAAGAGGGTAAATTGCATAGTCCGCAAGCAATGCAATCGTATACATGTGCAGGAAATATAGCGTCATGCAATTTGTACCGATTTTCGTAAGTAAATGAATTTTCATACCGGGAAAAAACGATATCAGAACAAACATGCAAGAAATAGACAGTGGATAAAACGCCGTGGTTATTATGAAATATGTGAAAAACGGCGTCGTCGTCCTACCGTAAGATCCGGGCGTCAACGGAATATCCAGAGAAAACTTGAGTAGAACGCATATAAAAACGGAAACGCACGAGACCAACAGCAAGGTATATTTAGTTATTTTAGAAACTCTAATGCGCATTATTTTTTCCCAGTTCGTATTTACACCCAAAAAATAAAACGGAACCAGTCTGATGGCGAGTCGATACCACCCCCAATCATCGCTCATAAAAACGCAAGACGACATTCCAATCAAAAAAACCAGAACCATGTGGTATTTTATTTTTACAACTACCGGGGCTAAAACGCGCCATATAAAAAGGGCGATCATAAACCACAATATCCCGGAATTACCCGAAAAAACGGACAGCGATTTAAACCAACTTCCATCGTGGAAGAAATCCGCAAGGGAAAGATTGCTTTCCAAATAGCCAAAAATTTCACAATACGGCACAAGGACGATAAATCCCACAAGAAACAAAGCCAGTACTTTTTCCGTTGAAACAGAACTTTTCCCCGATTGTATTTCCCGACTATGGTAAAATCCGGCGGAAAAAGAAAACAGCGGCATCGCAATAGTAGCAATTACCGTTAATACCACATCCGAGAATGGGAAGGACGCCCCGAACCCGACATTATGGACATAAACTACCGCCATAATGGCAATCGCCCTAAGATTGTTAATTAAAAATATATTGTTCGGGGAATATAGAACTTTGGCGTCAAATTTCATTTCGTTTTATTTTTTATCTTTGCCTTAAGTCGCGGGCGGACTTTCCACCGAACAAATCCCCGCAGAATCGGGTGTTTTTTGCGCCCAGCAACAGCCGGATCAATCGCCTTGTCGTTTTCATGGGGCGCTTAAATATTTTTAAACGCCTTGATTTGTCAACAATTTTCCCTCCCGTTAATCAAATACAAAAAATCCTCCAAGATATCCTTGGAGGACGTTAAAACTTCCCTTTTAAATTACCCCGTTCGGACGCCGGGAAAAATATTGCGGAAAACGGCAATATTATTTTTACGCTTTTAACTCTTGAATATATTCCTATAGACGAAGTTCGTTGCGTTTATTATGAAGCGGGTCGGATAGTCGGTTGAAAACACGACAACCGTAAAGAAAAATACCGCTATTTGCACCAATGAAACGGTCAACGCAGACGCGTCGCAATAGCGCAAAAACGGGTAAATTGCAAACTCAGAGAGCAACACAACCGTGTATAGGTGCAGGAAATACAAAGTCATGCAATTGACGCCTATTTTCGTGAATACGGGAAACTTTCCGCCGGGAAAGAAAGCAATCAAGACAAATATCCAAGACACGCGTAAAGCGTAATACACCACCACCCCCGGCGATAGATTCAAAAAGAATCTAAAAAAAACGCATATAAAAGCGGAAACACACAGCGCCAATATAGAAAAATATTTTACTTTGGAAATCCTAATGTTTATTATTCTTTCCCAGTTCGTATTCACACCCAAAAAATAAAACGGCATGAATCTAAGAATCATGGAATACCACGTGGATTCCATGTTATCAGAGCAACACGACAATATCCCAAGCATAAAGACCAAAACCAAATGGTACTTTATTTTTACGATTATCGGAGCCAAAATGCGCCACACAAAAAGGGCTACCACATACCACAGTATGCCGAATCCCTTCAGGGACAACAAAGAACTAAGCCAATTCCAACTCCGTAAAAATTCCACAAACGAAGTACTACTTCTCAGATAGCCGCGAACTTCGCAATATGGGATAAAAATAACGAACCCCACAATAAGTAAAGCCAAAGCCCTTCCCACCGAAACGAAACCGTCCCCGGATCGTATCCCCTTCCCTTGGTAAAATCCGGAACAAAACGAAATCGTCGACATCGCAATAGGATGAAGCAGCATGATTATTAGTTTTGAGACCGTGGTTCCAAAATGTGTACCGTAGTCGGCAAAGTGGATATAAACCACTCCCATGATGGCTACCGCCATGAGATTATGGATTAAAAATATGTTGTCCGGGGAATATAGAGCTTTGGCGTCCGGTTTCATCTTATCCTTACCTTGAAACCACGGACGGATTTTCCCCCGAACATGTCTCCGCAAAACCGGATATTTTCCCCGCTAAGACCGCTATATTCGCTTTATGGGATTCCTCCGGTAACCACGAAATTAACCGCTTTGTTGATTCCATGGGGCGCTTAAATATTTTTAAACGCCTTGGTTTGTCAACAAATTTCCCTCTCGTTAATCAAATACAAAAAATCCTCCAAGACATTCTTGGAGGACGTAAAACTTCCCTTTTAAATTACCCGCCCGGACGCCGGAAGACGCAAGAAATCCGGAAGGACAGACAAGGGAAAACCCGTCCAGACTGCACCGTGCTGCGATCCTTGCGGAGATAGAGCTCGCCGTTCGTAATTTTCCCGAGGGGCTGTCGGTATTTGTCGCCTATCTCGAAGATACCGGCGCGGGGCTCGCAGTTGGTTTCGCCATACTTTTACACAATATTCCGGAGGGAGTATCGGTATCGCTTTCAGTCTACAATGCAGGAGGAAGCAAACCGCGGACCTTACGGACGGTCGTCCTTTCGGGAATGGCGAAGCCTCCCGGCGTCGCATGCGCCGCGCCTATCTCCTATCTACGCCGTTTTTGCCCCCCCGTCGCCATCGGGTCGCTGCTTCCGCTTGCCGCGGGAATTATGATTCATATACCGCTCGACGAACTGCCGCCTATGGCGGATGGATAGGAGGACCCCACCACGGAATAATAGGCGCAACCCATGTAACGGCCGCAATGGCGGCGAGTTCAATTTTCTTTATGCGGCGGAAGACGTCATTGGAAAAATTTCCCCGTAAAACGTGGATTGGGTATTTATAGAGGAAGATTATATAAGTTTTCCGGGTCTAATTCCGCGACATTCCAAGGCAAACCGTAGCGCGCAACCGCTTCAAGGAACGGATCCGGGTCGAGTTCCTCCATATTCCAAACACCGGGGTCTTTCCACACCCCCTGGGCGACCATGCGGGCGGCGCACGCCGCGGGAACTCCCGTGGTGTAGGATACCGCCTGGCTACCGACTTCCGCATAACAATTTTCGTGGACGCAAACGTTGTAAATATGATATTTTTTGCGCTCGCCGTTTTTCAACCCGTCCAATATGCAGCCGATATTGGTCTTGCCTTTTGTCAATGGTCCAAGACTTCCGGGATCCGGAAGGACGGCTTTCAAGAATTCCAAAGGTTCTATTTCAACGCCCTTTATTTTTACGGGTTTTATGGACGTCATCCCCACGTCTTTGAGAACCCTGAGATACGTCAGATATTTATCGCCGAACGTCATCCAAAAGCGTATCCGTTTTACGCCTTTTAAATGAAGGCAAAGGGATTCCAATTCCTCGTGGTACAACAAATACGACAGTTTCACCCCCACTTCCGGATAATCGAAATCGCAACGCAACGAGAGAGGTTCCGTTTCAACCCATTTTCCGGACTCCCAATACCTGCCCTTGGCGGTAATTTCGCGTATGTTTATTTCGGGATTAAAATTCGTGGCGAAAGGCAAGCCGTGGTCCCCGGCGTTGCAGTCGAGTATATCTACGTAGTTTATTTCGTCGAACAAGTGCTTTTGCGCGTAGGCGCAATACATATTCGTAACGCCGGGATCGAATCCCGCCCCCAAAACGGCGGTCAACCCGGCTTTTTTAAAACGTTCGCGGTATGCCCATTGCCATTTGTATTCGAATTTCGGCACGTCCGGAGGTTCGTAATTCGCGGTGTCTATATAGTGGATTCCCGCCTCCAGACACGCGTCCATCAAAGATAAATCCTGGTACGGCAGCGCCACGTTTACAAGAAGATCCGCGCCGATATCCGAGGCGGTTTTCGCCGTCTCCGCCGCGTTGTCGGCGTCTATTTTAAGGGTTTTAACGCGGTCCCTCGAAATAGACGACGCAATGGCGTCGCACTTGGATTTTGTGCGCGATGCCAGGTAGACTTCGTCGAATACATCTGACATCCGGGCGCATTTGTGGGTTACCACGCGGCCGACGCCGCCCGCCCCTATTATCAATATCTTTGCCATTTTCCACCTGCCGGTTACCGTGCCGCGTGTAAATTTCGTTGAAATTCAAATTAGTTCAAGCAAGATTTTCGGGTTTTTAGCAAAATATGATACTGGAAAAAAGACTGGAAAAATACCTTGCAAAGACTCCCTCCGTCGACGAGAGCGCCTATGTGAGCAAACACGCCGTCTTAATCGGCGACGTAACCGTGGCGAAAGACGCAAGCGTATGGCCGGGTTGCGTATTGCGCGCCGATATAAACTCCATAGAGCTGGGGGAAGGCTCAAACCTCCAGGACGGCACGGTGGTCCATTTGGCCGACGACGCCGGCGTAAAAATAGGGAAATATACAACGGTTGGTCACGGCGCGATTTTGCACGCCTGCGAAGTGGGGGACGAATGCTTGATAGGCATGGGCGCAATAATACTCGACCACGCCGTGATAGGCAAAAACTCCATAGTAGGGGCGCACGCACTGGTGACAAAGGGGACAATAGTTCCCGAAGGATCCCTCGTCTTGGGTTCTCCGGCGAAAATCGTCAAACAACTGGACAAGGGAGCAAGGGAGGGCTTGGCGTATTGGGCGGAAAAATATGTGAAACTTGCGCGCGCCAACAAGGACAAGGAAAAACGTCCGGAATAACCGGGATCTAAAATGCCGAAATTTCCAAGGGGACTGAATTTAAAAAAAATAGACACTCCGGCGTATATCGTGGAGCTGGATAAACTTGAAGACAACCTCAGGATACTAAAGGAGGTCGGGGACGCTTCCGGCGCAAGAATCCTATTGGCGCTAAAGGGCTTTTCGATGTATTCGACTTTCCCGATGGTAAAAAAATACCTTTGCGGCACCGCGTCGAGCGGATTAAACGAGGCAATGTTGGCGCGGCAGTATTTCGGGGGGGAAATACACGTCTACAATCCCGCCTTCAAAGAGGACGAAATTGAAATTTTATCGGAGTTTGCCCACACCATCGTTTTTAATTCGGCGGCGCAGGTGCTGAAATACGCGCCAAAAGCAAGGCAAATTGCAAAAAGGGAAAAAAACGGCCGGCTTTGCATAGGGTTAAGAGTTAATCCGGGTTATTCGGAAGTAAAAACGGCGCTATACAATCCGTGCGCCCCCTGCTCCAGACTGGGGGCAACCGTACAATCGTTGGACGACTCCGTTATAAAGCACGTGGATATGCTGCATTTCCACGCGTTGTGCGAACAGGACAGCGGCGTACTAAAACGCGTACTCGACCGTTTCGATAAAAAATTTGCCCGCGCCATAGGCAGGGTAAAAAGTTTAAACTTCGGTGGAGGCCACCATATTACGCGGGCGGGTTACGATATCCCCCTGTTGGTTTCCCTCGTAAAAAAGTTCTATAAGAAGTATCCCAACATAACCTCCATATACCTTGAACCCGGGGAAACGGTTGCGCTCGACGCCGGAGTTTTCGCCGCGCGTGTTTTGGATATAGTGGAAAATTCAAAAAGAATTGCCATACTCGACTGCTCCGCGACCTGCCACATGCCCGACGTGCTCGAAATGCCCTATCGTCCGCAAGTGGAAGGAGCGGGAAACGAATCGGAAAAAAAGTTCGATTATGTTTTGTCGGGGAGGTCCTGCCTTGCCGGAGACGTTATAGGAGTCTATTCCTTCGACAAGAAGTTGAATCCGGGCGACGTTTTGTTGTTTAAGGATATGGCGCACTACACAATGGTGAAGACCACAACCTTCAACGGAATGAATCTTCCAGACATCGCCACATGGAGCGCTAAAAAAGCGACGTACAAGGTAATAAAGAAATTCGGATACAACGACTTCAAAAGGAGACTTTAGGTGGATTTAAAACGGGTTTTGGAAGAGCGCAACGAGCGCATATCTAAACTTGGAGACGTATGCAACGGGCTGTTGTCCGGGCGCGACAGGATAACCCTCGAAATAGGATGCGGCAAAGGACACTATTTAAGCGCGTATGCGGCAACCTTCCCCGATGAGTTTTGCGTCGGCATAGACCTGATATCCGCGAGAATCCGGGACGCCGCCCGGCGCGCGAAGAACCTTAAAGTCTGCAATGCCGCATTTGTAAAAGCGGAGGCCCTCGAATTTCTGGAGGCGATGCCCGAAGGGATAAAATTGGAAAAAATATTCATATTCTTCCCGGACCCGTGGCCGAAGACAAGGCACCATAAACGCAGGCTAATCCGCAGGGAATTCCTCGACGCACTGCGCGCCCGCGCCGCCAAAGGCGCCCGGTTGTACTTCCGCACGGATTTCCTTGAATACTTTGAACAGGTAAAAAAGGCAATAGCCGAAAACCCCCTGTGGGAACTATGTCGCGACTCCGCCCTGCCGTTTGAAAAGGTATCGCAGTTCCAGCGGATATTGCCGGATTTTTCAACGCTGTCGGCACGGGCAAAGTAAAAACGCCTGCTCCCCCCCTCCGGGGGGAAGACATCCGCCCCGGCTCAATCCGCGTTACTTGCCGGTCTCATTCCCCCAAAGGGTCGGACTGTTCCCCTTCGATTTGCGCCATGCGTCGCGCCAACGGTGGATATCCTTGTGGTCGATAAACGGCTTCAACGCCCTCTGTTCTTTCGAGGGTGCCGGAGGCAGGGCGACCGCCGAATCCTGGTACCAGTACGCAACGGACGCCAAATCCAAAGTGAGGTTGTTGTCGGAACCATGCTCTATGGTACCTTTTAGACTGCTATCGAAGAAAATCGGGTCTGAAATAAAAAACCGGTATACGTGGGTGCGCCCCAACCATCCGCAGTCGTTGTTGACGCGGGGAGCTCCAAGATAGGGAAACGAAAACCTCTCCTTGGGACACCACGACGTATTAAAGAAGTCCTCTGTGCCCGTGCCGATAAGCGACGGCCTCTTTTCGCCGTCGATAAACCACATATCGTCCCCCTCCCCGTACCACATGGTCGAAGGACAATGGACGTAGTAGTTTATGCCGACAAAATGCCCTTTGCCCTTTGTGTCGATAAAAACGTAATTGCGTTCGCCCGTCGGATTCGGATGCTGCTCCCCGGTAAGACCCCCATTCCGTCTCCCCTTCCGGCAAAGCTTCCGTAAGACTATGGGTGTACCACGCGTGGAATCTTCCCATATCCTTCGGCAGTTTTTCCATCTCGAAATAGTCCGCGTAAAAATAAACACAGTTTATAGTA
>CAZMBN010000024.1:9060-19438 GCA_964564825.1 uncultured Opitutales bacterium | reverse complement strand
AAAGTCAAGGGGAAAATCGAAAAAAATTAAAATTTTCCGTAGCGGACGACAGGGACTTGCGGTTTTTGGCGGCGGTGAAGGAGCGCTGGAGCGGGAGGTTCGACAAGATATCGCGCGCCATATACAAGCTGACGGGCGCGCCGTTGCAGAGCGCGGGCGCCGACTATTTTCCGATAGTCCGGCAGGGCGACATAGAATTGTCGAGGGTCTCGGGGATGAAGAGCAGGATTCCCGGATACGTTGTTCCCCGTACGGTGGGGTTTTTACTTACGTCGAAATTGTATAGACAAGGCGCTTATCTCGGATTAAAAGCGCATTCAGTAAATTAGCAAAAACAACAAGCGGCATATAAGGGGAAATATTATGACAAATTACAAAATAATTGAACTCGGGAAAATTAATGAGATTGGAAAATCTTATGAGAATGGAAAGGTGTTTTTACATGATAAACTTGCCCTAACTAGTTGCGAGATCTCACTCAACAACATGCCGGGAGGGACGAAAATACCCTTTAAACACAAACACAAGCAAAATGAAGAAGTTTATATTTTTTTAGCGGGCAAGGGGACGATGACTCTTGATGGCAGTGTTGTCGAAGTTAAAGAAGGAACCTGTATAAAAGTTCTCCCGGGTGTGGTAAGAACCATGGAAGCAAAAAGCGACGTTGAATATATTTGCATACAAGCGAAAGAAAATTCGCTATTGCAATTCGGTTTTGGCGACGGCGAAATCTGTTAGCGGATAGGTTGACTATGGACACCCGATTATTAAAGGAACGAATTCGAAAATTTGAAATAATGATTAATACGGCGGATGAAAAACTTGCGCAAGAGCTTGTTGACTCTGACGCCGCTTTTTATACACCCGCATCGCCGGAACCTTTATATGGCGGGAAAGGCTACTTATCGGTTGTTCTCCACATGAGGGAAGGTTTTAGCGACGCTCGATGGAAGATTGAAGATATGGTAGCCGAGGATAACAGGGTTGCTGTAAGATGGACTTTTACCGGAACTCATGACGGTGCTTTCTTAGGATTAAATCCCACAATGAAAAAAGTAAAAACAAGCGTCATGAACTTTTACTATTTCGGCTCTAATGGCAAAATAACAAACGACATTGCCGCCGAGGGGATGATAGGTATCTTAAGACCGTTGGGACTTAGCAAATGAAGGAATAATCGATTCCCCGAACATTTATCCCCCGGTTTGTTAAAGAGTGTTTGTTTTTACGCATGGGCGGCTAACATCGCCTGTCGACCGGCGAAAGCTTTAGGCCGGAGAAGTCTTCCATACACGACAGACGGCGCTACATTCGGGCTTGTACCGCGTCGGGATTCTCCGATTTTTCTATCTTAAAAATTAGGTGCGTGGGCTTCCCGCGGGTACTTTTCCCTATACGCTTAACAAGTTCGAATGTAAATTCGCTATTCAATACTCCGCTGTGGTATTCCCTTGGAAGGAGGAATTCGGCAGGTGCTTCAAGAATGGAAATAGAAGGGCGGATTTGGCATAACATATTCATTATTCTAGACAGGGTTTCGCTATAACGGAGCATGGCATAAGGCGGATCGATAAAGGCAAAATCGAAACTATAACTGCCCAAACTGGTTGTTGACTTAAAACAATCGCGTTCAATTGCGTTCACATAAAAATTCTTGCGGAATGCTTTTATAGAAGCGCTTGTCGAGGAAATATTTTTTTGCAGAATCCCGAAAGTTCTATGGTTATTCTCTACAAACATGGCTGAAAGAGCGCCTCTGCTTAGCGCCTCAAGTCCGTAGGAACCCGTGCCGGCGAAAAGATCCAATACCCGTGCCCCTACAATACCATCCCCTAATGAAGAAAAGATTGCCTGTCTTGCCGCATCGGTTGCGGGGCGGATAGTTTCCCCCTTGGGGGAGAGAAGGGGAATTCCTCTTGCCATACCGGCTGTTATTCTCATACTTGCCGCAATATGAAATTTGCAGTTATTTTGTCAACTGTTCTGCTTGCACATCTGCTTGCGGCATTGCCCAATACCGCCGCCGTTGCCGAATCATCGACTTCAAGAGAAAAATCCGAAGTTTTTCCCCAAAGCGTTTCTTTTTATATTGAAAACGATATATTTTTCTCCGACCGCTATTATACCAATGGTATAAAACTTTTGTACACCGGGAGCGGGGACGATTTTTATACAAGCAAGGTTCAATTCGGACTTTTGCGCATGTTTATTCCGGAAAGTAAGGATTCGCAGGTTTATCAAACCGTTTCGCTTGGACAAAATATGTATGTTCCAAGCTCCATTAACGATTCCGCGCCTCCTTTGTGGGATAGACCGTATGCGGGGTGGCTCTATCTTAACGGGGGCGCTCATATCGCACGCGAAAACTCGCTTGATTCCTTGGCGGTATCGCTGGGGATAGTGGGACCGTTTTCGTTTGCCGAGCAAATTCAAAAAAACTTTCATAGTATAACCGACTGCGACACTCCTATGGGTTGGGATACGCAAATTGACGACGAATTTGGCTTTATCGCGTCTTATTCGCATATACAGCGAATTTTGCGACAAGATTTCTTAAATAACCTATCATCGGATTTCCTGGTTTCTTTCGGCGGCGATCTGGGGAATGTTTTAATCCAGGGTACGGTGCGTGCCTTCCTACGGTTCGGTTATAATCTTCCTTACGACTTCAGCCCCACGCGTATCGATTACGATTCCTCCAACGATATTCGATGGATGCATCCCGTTGACGATGAAAACTGGCATTGCCTATTCTATATCGGCGGGGCGTTTAGATTTGTGGGGAGGAATATTGCGCTTAACGGTAATACCTTTAAACACGGCAGGGAAGTCACCCCCGAATGGATGGTTTACGAATTGATGTCGGGAGTTTCAACACGTTACAATACGGTGCAGTTGGATCTAAACTGGACGCTTCAGACTGCCGAATTTACAACGCAGTCGTACCAACCCTTTATATTTTGGACTCTCTCCGCAACCGTATTTTTTTAGATTGTATCCGTTGGAGAACCCGTACCGTCGAAAAATTTTTTAATTAAACAGTGACGGCGCTTCCGTATCCGGAGACTCGAAGATGCGGTATTTCGGGCACGCCCTCAACAAGAGTTTGCGCCATAATGTATTTGGCTCATGGGCAAAAAGCACATTGAAGTCGATACAAGCGGGCGTCCAAGTTCCATCGTCCACTTCCTGCTTTAATTGGTCCGGTGCCCACGCGGAATATCCTAAAAAAGCGAAAGGTCTTGATTCGGGATGTTTCGATAATATTTCAATTATTTTCTCCGGAGGAATTCCGAATGAAAATGCGCCGTTCCCCGTTGGGTAGCCATTGGAATATACTGCGAGACTCAATTTGTCGTTTGACAACGGACCGCCGTTGAAAATTTCCGTATTATCAAGCGGAGTATTCTTAAATTCGATACTAAGTTCACCCAAAGTCTTATTGTAAGCTTTGTTGAGTATTACGCCGAACGAACCGTCTTCGTTGTCTTCCAAAACCAAGACGACGGATTCTTCGAAAGGTTCTCCGTTACACGAGGGGTTTGCTATAAGTAAAGTCCATGATTTGTCGTCGAAAGACCTTTGCATTTACAACTTGATTATTTTTATTCCCAACGTACCGAGCAACTCGTATACGAGTGGATCGTTATTGTAATCGTGCAGATATTTTATCTGGGAAATCCCGGACGACGCAATGATTTTTGCGCAATTTAAACACGGGAAATGGGTTATATACACAACCGCACCGGTCAGCGATATTCCCCTTCTTGCGGCGTCGCTTATGGCATTTTGTTCCGCGTGGACGGTTGCAACTTCATGACCGTCCCTTATGCGGGAGTTGTGCGGCGCCCCCGGCAAAAAACCGTTGTATCCGGCGGCTATTATTCTGTTCGGATGTTTCCCGCCGCTAACCATTACACAGCCTACATTCAAACGGGAACAGGTCGAACGGGAGGCTATTAGAACGGCGGTACTAATAAAATACTCGTCCCAAGTTGGCCTATAGCCTTCAAGGGAGTTTACAAGCGATTCAAGCTCTTCAATCATATTCATTGCAAAACGCATGAAAATAAAATCGAGAAAAAGTGCATTATCGATCCGGCGAGGACGAATAGGTGCCAAATTGTATGGGAGAATTTCCAGTGCTTCTTCATATAAAAAAGAACACCGCCCGTGTACATTCCTCCCCCGATAGCCAGAAAAACTATCCCGGAAACGGGGAGTGACGCAAAGAGTTTCCCGGATGCCGATATAATCAGCCAACCCATAGTCAAGTAAAGGGATATGGACCACAACTTTGTACCCATTGTTTCGGTAAAAATCTTTAAAAGGGTTCCCAAGAGCGTTAGAAACCAGATTATTCCGAACAGGACCCAAGCGGTAGCCGATCTCATCGACACAAGAAGAAACGGAGTGTAGGTTCCGGCTATCAGATAATATATGGCGATATGGTCAAGTTTCTTCAGAACCGATTTTGATTTACCGTACACATAGGGCATAAAATGGTACAAAGTCGAGACGGTATATGTGAGTATCAGGGATGCGCCAAAAATAGAACATGAAACTATCGACCACGAGTCTGCATATACGGCGGCCAATGTTATGAGTATGACCGCCGCTGCAACGCTAAACCCTATTCCGAGCATATGGGTGAGAGCGTTTAATAGTTCCTCATTGGCGCTGTAGTCCCGCGAAGCAATAGTCATATTTTGTCGTATATACGGTAATGGGCAAAGCGATTCATTCGGCAAGCCTTAATTTTGCACGTATATTCCCTGAAATTTTGTACAATGCGTTTGTTTATTCAGTCCGCGCTGTAAGCGAAATATAAACTTGCAAGACTGTTTATAAGAAAAATATATAGGGTCATGAAAAATTTTATAGTATGGGGATTTTTAATGCTGTTTGCATTTACGTCCACTTATGCAAATACGGACATAAAAGCGCTTATAGAAAAGGCTCTTAAAGGCGATATCCGGGCTCAAAATGCCGTCGGAGAGTATTATGCTGATGGTGGTGGTGGAGATTTTCAACCAAACTTCGCTTTGGCGAATGAGTGGTGGGCTACCGCGGCAAAGGGAGGGTCTTCCCAGGCCTTGACAAATCTGGGGGCGAGTTATTTTGCCGGACGCGGAGTTCAAAGCGACGTTCGTGAGGCGGCGAAATTATGGCTTGAAGCCGCAAAAAGAGGAGATGCCGATGCCCAATATTTCATAGGAACTCTTTATAGCCGTGGTATAGGCGTCCATAGAGATTATCCAACGGCCGCATTTTGGTGGAATAAAGCCTCGGAGCAGGGGCATGCCAGGGCGCAAAATAATCTCGCCTTTGCATATGCAAACGGGCAGGGGGTACATTCCCGGGACATAAGAAAAGCGGTTGAGCTATGGGAAAAATCCGCGGTTCAGGGGAATGCGAAGGCTCAAACATACTTGGCTCTCAGTTACTTCACGGGTGATGGCGTAAAAAAAGATGCGTCAAAGGCGGTGGATTTGTGGCGGATAGCCGCAGACAAAGGCGATCCGGAAGCCGCTCGCTACGCGGGAATAGCGTACGCGTCGGGACAGGGGGTCTCAATGGATAAAAAGCGGGCTTTAAATTATTTTAATATGTCGGCTCGCCGTGGAGACAAAGAAGCCGCAAAGCTGGCGGAAGATCTTAAAATAGACCTTGGGGCAAAAGCTTTCGAATCCGACTAGACAGTTATTGACTTGTATCGCTTGAGTTGGATTAGAACTACGAAATACGACGAAAATTACTTCTACTTTCTTAATCTTTTGCCAGAGTGTCGTAGACCTTGGCTACAATTTTCCATTCGCCGTTGATTTTATTTAAGATCAAAAAATCCGTAAATTTATAGCCGTGCCAGTTGTCCTCGATTACTCTCACCGATGCGATGGTTTTTTCAAGAGATATTACGTCGACTCTCGCGATATAATCGGAACCGGTTGCACCGTAACTATCAACCGTATCGTAAAATGCCTGTATATGTCCCGATTGGTACTCTTTTTCGTTTAGCTGACCGAAAAAACACGCTTTGTCGTAAAAGTAAGGTTTTACCAGGGCACTATTGCCGTTTCTTACCGCTTCGACAAATTTTTTAGCTATATTTTCAACCGCATTGTATTCTTTAATGTCTTCTCTCATGGAGATTTTTCGCACAATATATATTATGTCTAATTATCTAACTTACCGGATACCAATGGAATCAACGGGTTTGACAAATAATTTTCATGGACAGATGATCCAATATCATATGTAAGTCTTCGCTGATCTGCATATCGTTTATGTTCGCATTCACACTTTGTTGCGCCAGAAGCTTTAATTTGCCGCCGTCGTAACCTGTAATTCCAACAGTTTTTCCTCCGTTTGCGTTGGCGTATTCGATTGCTTTCAAAATATTCTTGGAATTGCCGCTACCCGATATGCCTATCACAACGTCACCTTGTTGGAAATAGTTTTTAAGCGACTCCACAAGCGCGTCGTCGTATGCGACATCATTGGAATAAGCCGTTAGTGATGCGAGATTGTCGTTCAGACATATAAATTTATAGCGAGGTCCCTCCATGCCGTAGCTCGCTCCTTTATTAAAGTCGCAGACGAAATGCGATGCCGTACTTGCACTTCCCCCATTACCCATTATGAATATCTGCCTACCATTTAGACGCGCCTCCTCAAGTGTGTTGATAAAGGCGTTTATTTCATCCTTGTCCAATTTGTTCAGCGCATCCGTAAGGGATTGGACATATGCGCATATCTGTTTTTTATAGTCCTTCATTTTACTTTTCCTTTTATAGCTGCAATTGCGGTTGCTGCCGCCGCGAACAATCCGATGTCGTCACCCAGTTTGGATGGCAGTATTTTGCAGGCGTTGAAAGAAATTGCCATGGATTCTTCACGGAGAGATTGATTCATCGAATTTTCTAAAAGATGCCGGCAGCGGCGGAAAACGCTGCCTAATACGATAATTTCCGGATTAAGCATGTCTAAAATAATGGCTAGTCCCCTACCCAGGTTCAGACCGGCTTGGTTAAAGATTTCAACGGCGTCTTTATCTCCGGAATCCGCGGCATATGCCAGGGACTTTGTGGTTATATTCCGTATTTCTTCGACAGTTTCCGCAAAGGCGAACGGGCGCGAACTTTGCAGAGCTTCCAGTGCGCGCATTTGCGCATATTGCGCTATACCGGCACCGGAGCAAAGCCCTTCGAACGATCCGGCTTTCCCGCAACCTACGGGACCGATTTTTTCAAGTCTTATATGCCCTACTTCGCCCGCATACGAGGAGGCTCCGGTATAAAGCTTGCCGTCAAGGATAAAGCCCGCTCCCAAACCGGTTCCGCAAGTCAAAAACGCCATATTTTGAGATCCCATCCCCGCACCGTAGAGCCATTCGGCCAATGCGCAGGCGTTGGCGTCGTTTTGCACATGGGCCTCTATCCCGAAGTTGTCTTGAAGCGTTTTGCCGATAGGATAGTTCTTTAACCCCGGAAGGACGGGAGTCGACACGATCACGCCGGCGGGTATATCGACATATCCGCCGACGCTGACACCTATCGCGCCAATTTTGGAATTTGAGTTTTCCCTAATAAGTTTACCGACTTCGTCAACAATGCGGTCCATAGACCTTTCCGGAGTCGCCGCATCGGTGTCGAATCGCAATTTTTTGACGATTTCAATCTTTCCTACGCCTATTTCCCGCGCGGTGCCAACCATGCATTTTGTACCGCCTATATCAACGCAGACCAGGTCCATCTCTTATTTGACGTCGATGTTGTGATAGATTTCCAAAAATTTTTCGTCGCCACTCGGCGACGTATCGGTAAGGAAATGCTCCGCACCTATAAACCCCCTGTAGCCTTTGTCCCAGATATATTGCGTAAGGTTCTTGAAATTTATCTCTCCACTGCACGGTTCCGTACGCATAGGAGGGTCTCCATAGTGAAAATAAGCTATTTCATCCCAAGCTAAATCCAAGTTGTGCATAAGATTCCCTTCTGTAACCTGCTGGTGGTAAACATCGAAAAGAATTTTACAATTGGGACTTCCCACGGCCTTGCAAAGTGCATAGGCGTCCGCAGTGCGTCTCAACCACATTCCCGGGTGGCGCACGCATAAGGGTTCCAATACTATTGTAAGTCCCGCCTTGGCGCAAATATCGGTTGCATATTTAAGGTGTTCGAGAACATTTGCAAATTGAAAGCCGAAATCGAGTTGCTCGTCGTATACACCGGGGACAACACACGTAAATTTTGCATTAATCCTCTTCCCTATTTCCACCATATCGGTCATTATTTGTTTTATACGCTCAACAGACTCCTTTTTGTCGGGGATTTTCTGCTTATAGTTGCGACGGTTTCCCGTCATATACATGTCGTCGAAGGGGGCGTAGGAAGTAAAGACTCCCATTTCCATTCCCAGCCTTTCCATCTCTTTGGCAATGTCGTTGCGCACGTCGGGAGTGCGCTTGGCCATATCGGTGTCTTCAAGCGCTCTAAAGCCGCAATCATAAAAAAACCGCAGCTTATCTATGTGCGACATTCCTTTCGTGGACGATTTCATTGTCAGACTGTTGTTCGCCGCAAACTTCGTCTTGAATGGAGCGTGCTTTGTCGCGCTCGTTCCCATATCCACGGCGTGTCCGGATCCTGAGGAAGCGAGGACGGCGCTTCCGGCGACCAAGGACGTCTTTAAAAAGTTTCTTCTTTGCATTTTACTAGTTCTCCCTTAAAAATTTTATCGATTTTTCAATTGGAGGGACGGGATTGTCCCAGTCAGTTTCGTGCTCAATCACCAGGTAACCGCCGTAACCCTGTCTATCCAATTCTTTGAGAAAGGCTTTTAGGTTTATCGCGCCGTCGCCTATCGGCACTGGATCATTCCGAGGCGACCCGAATGTCCTCTGGTCTTTTGCATGGATAGAGCCGATTTCCCCGACGAGAATCTTTGCAGCCTCGGCCGGGTCAATAGAGCAACGCACCCAGTGTCCTATGTCGGGGTTTGCCATTACTCTGTCGTACTCGGAAACAAACCTTCGCATTACCTCGGGATGCCAATATTGGTTTTTTGAATCCATGGCGTGATGGTGCACCAACATAACTACGTCGTATTTTTCGCCGTATTTGTTCCAATACTTGAACTGGCTCACGGGATCTTCGGTTAGAACGTATTTTATTCCAAATTCGTGGGCCAACTTGCAGTACTCCTCCACTTGCTCCTCGGTTGTCGTGTTCACAACTCCGTATCCGGTAAATTTCATATCGTTGTCGGCAAGGAGTTTTTTGACGTATTCTTTTGCTTCGGGGGTAATTCCCAGATCTATCCTTTGATCTTTAAAATCGCCTCCTATTCTTATCGAAGGCGAAGCTTCCACCGCATCTATCCCCATGCTTTTTATGGATTTTAACGCCTCCTCGACGGTGAATTTCCTAAAGGAATAAATTTGAACGGCTATCTTTCTTTGGAGTCCGCCCTCTCCGCCGATACATTTGCGGGCGTTTGTACCGCTTTGGACGCCGCTTTCCGCACATGGATTGGCGGCATTGCAAAAAAACGGTAAAAAGATAAATCCCGTCAAAATTGCGAACACGTTACATTTCATCTTGCACCTCCCAATTCCTATTCGATGTACCCCGTCTTCGACGCATTATCCAAGACACCGGACAGACTATCGACAATGGAGTTTAACCGTCAAGCAAATTCCCGCAAAAAAAACAAACAAATACGCCTCGAAACTCCCAAAATACTAGTTTTGAACGCTGATAGTTGTGCTTTTACTTTGTATCTTAGCCAGGGCGTTCGCTATTTCCTTCAAAAGATAGGCCTTTAAATCGGAGTATGGTAGATTCCCCGCTCCGGAAGTAATATTGTAATTTTTAGCCTTAATTGCCGCCGACAACGTGATGTTTGCGCTGTACAACCCCGAATCGAAAGAAAAAGAATTTATTTTAAGCAAATACTTTATCGAACTTAGACGTTTCGACAGCTCAAGGTCCAAATCGGATTTGAATTTTTTTACATCGTAAAGCTGGTTGCCGGAAACTTCCGTTTGGGAACTTTGTTCAACCACAACCGCGGGTTGCTGCATTACAATTGTGGTCGGGGAGGTTTGAACAAAGAAAATATCGGGTCCCGGATGGGGGTACGGGGGACGTCTCGTCGGGCCGCTCCCCAGGAAAAACACCCTTGGTCTATGTTTTCCACTTTTGGGAGGTCGTGTTTTCGGATGCGGGAAAGGGTTGTGCGCTCTCGGCGGGAGACTCTTAACCCCCATATGCGAGTTTGACATCCTAACGGCGCCCGCCCCCCAAGTCCGGAAGGGGGATAGCGCGAAAAGTATCGAAAACAATAAAAGAAAACGTCCCGGATCTTTCATAGA
>CAZMBN010000024.1:0-8960 GCA_964564825.1 uncultured Opitutales bacterium | reverse complement strand
AGAACCACCGCTCCGGGGAGGAATATTTCCTAATTTGATTTTTTGCAGGTTCCACGTAATTTTTCTTGGGAAAAAGATAGTCCGGAATTGTCTTTCGCCACGGATACGTATATGCATCCGCCGTTTTCGTTCAAATTTCCTTTCAGTATTTCTTCCGCAAGGCGGTCTTCAAGTTCGCGTTCTATCGCGCGCTTCAACGGACGCGCCCCGTATTTCTCGTCCCATCCCCGCGATACTAAAAAATCCATGGCACCGGAGTCAAGAGACAAATCCATACATTTCTCCGCCAGACGCTCCCTGAGCTTATCGAGCTCGAGTTTGATTATTACCCTCATGTCCGCCTTCGTAAGCGTTTTAAACAATACAATATCGTTTATCCGGTTTAAGAATTCGGGTTTGAAGGATTTTTTCATTTCATCGAAGACTTTGGACTTCATAGTGTCGTAGTTGTCCTCCGCACCGGCCGCCCCGAATCCCATCGATGGATTTTTTTGCAGTATGTGCGCTCCGACGTTGCTTGTTAGTATGATTATCGTATTTTTAAAGTCGACTATCCTGCCGAGACTATCCGTCAGACGTCCGTCCTCAAGGACTTGCAGGAGAATTTGTACCACATCCGGGTGGGCTTTCTCGATTTCGTCGAAAAGTATCACGCTATACGGACGCCTGCGCACTTGCTCGGTAAGTTGGCCTCCGTCTTCGTGTCCAACGTATCCCGGGGGCGAGCCTATCAGACGCGACACCGAATACTTCTCCATATATTCCGACATGTCTATTTGTATCAAAGACTCCTGTTTGCCGAACATTAGTTCGGCGAGAACTTTTGCCAGATAGGTTTTCCCGACCCCCGTCGGTCCCATAAATAGGAAGGAACCTATCGGACGTTTTGGATCCTTCAAAGCCGCACGCGATCTCCTGAGGGCGCGCGCTATCAACGACACGGCTTCGTCTTGTCCAACTACTTTCAACCGTAGATTATTTTCAAGTTCCAGAATTTTTTGCGTTTCCCCCTTTTCCATCCGCGACAACGGGATGCCGGTCCATGCGGAAACAACCGTATAAATATCGTCCTCCCCGACGTTAATGCGTTTGTTTTCAAGTGATTTCCTCCATGCCGCAACAATATCTTCCTTTCGTTTAATAAGGGATTTTTCCTCGTCACGTAAAGACGCCGCCTCTTCAAAACGCTGATCGCGTATCGCCGCTTCTTTTGCGGCGTTGGTGCCCGATATCTTTTCGTTTATGTCTATTACCTCTTGGGGGCGCTCCATTAGTTTTATACGGGCTCTTGATCCCGCTTCGTCGATGATATCTATCGCTTTGTCCGGAAGAAATCTATTCGTAATGTACCTCTCCGATAGTTTGACCGCCGCGTTCAACGCGGCGTCGCTGTACACGCAGTGGTGGTGTTTCTCATAATTCGCACGCAATCCGCGCAATATGCGCACGGCGTCGTCGAAGCCGGGTTCGTCCACCTTCACGCATTGGAATCTGCGGTCGAGTGCGCTGTCCTTCTCTATGTATTTGCGGTATTCGGCGGCGGTGGTCGCCCCTATGCATTGTAACGAACCGCGCGAGAGTGCCGGTTTGAAAATATTTGAGGCGTCCATGGCGCCTTCCGCAGCCCCCGCACCGACGATTGTGTGGAGCTCGTCTATGAACAATATTACGTCTTTCGACTTTTCCACCTCGTCCATAACCGACTTTATGCGCTCTTCAAATTGTCCCCGATATTTTGTGCCCGCAACCATTAAAGCCATATCCAAAGTTATGACGCGCTTGCTTGTCAAAAGTTCCGGGACTTCGCCGCTGGAAATTTTCTGGGCAAGTCCCTCCACTATGGCGGTCTTCCCCACCCCCGCCTCGCCGACGAGAACCGGATTATTTTTTGTACGGCGGCACAATATTTGGATTACGCGCGTTATTTCGTTTGCCCGGCCGACTACGGGATCAAGTTTGCCGTTTTTCGATAGTTCCGTCAAATCGCGCCCAAATGTTTTTAACGCGCTTACGGTTTTTCCCATGTCGCTTGCTTGACCGGAGGATCCCCGTCCTTGAAATTCGGGATTCGACATGTCGTTTTCCGGAATATCCCCGACAAAGTTTGGATCCAATTCCGCCAAAATTTGCTTGCGGCAGGTATCGATATCTATGCCGAGCCGTCTCAATACGGTCGCGGCGACTCCTTCGCCCTCGCGTAAAAGACCAAGAAGAATGTGTTCGGTCCCTATGTAGTTGTGCGATAAATTGGCGGCTTCCTGCGATGCGAATATAAGAACTTTTTTTACCCTGGCCGTGTGTTGTATATCCGTGCCGGAATTCTCCGCTCCAATGCCCACTTGACGCTCGATTTCCGCGGATACATTGGCGAGGTTTACCCCCATTTTGCGCAATACGTTGATTGCTACGCCCTGGCCGAGTTTTATTATCCCGAGCAGGATATGCTCGGTTCCTATATAATTATGCTTAAATCTTAGCGCTTCCTTTTTGGCAAACGCCAGTACCTGCTGTGCTCTTGGAGTGAATTGTTGCATTTTATTTGGTGGTCACAATGAAAGAATTGTAGTTTACTTTTAACGTTGCCCGCGCGGCGGATTTGGGGGGTTATGTTGGAATTTTCATGGCTCCGAAGCCGCGCACCTTGGAATTTAAATAGGAAGCCCTGAACGAGTCCCTCTCCGACGAAGTCGCGTTGAAAACGCCGGACAACATCCGCAAATGCGAAGGTTGTATATCGACCATCATACCGTCGATTTTCTTTAGAATATCCGGCAGCTCGAAAAAATCCATATCTGCCGCCATCCGCAAAATCGATAAATTCGTCATGGCTTCGGCCGTGCTAATGAGTTTGCAGTTCTCGAGAATCGCCCTTGCCCTTGAAAACTTATCCGCCAGGATCAACGGATTGTCCTGCAATAATTTTAAACGCGCATTCGTCTCAAAGCCCGCAATCTTCCCGCCGTACCGGGTTATTTTATCTATTATTTCCGTCTCGGTCAACCCCAAGGTTTGTTGGTTGGAAAGCTGAAAAATAGACGAGTATGAATCGCTCCCTTCCCCGTTGGCTCCGCGTACAATCAAACCGAGTTGGTTGACCCCGCGCACGATTTTTTCCATTGTATCCGCCATTACAAGGGCCGGTAAATGCATCATCAACGACGCCCGCATACCCGTCCCGACGTTTGTGGGGCAAGCCGTTTGGTAGCCGAATTCCCTACAAAACGCGTATTCCAAATTCTGCTCGATATTGTCGTCTACAAAATTTGCGGTTTTCCACGCCCCCGCTAAATTGTTCCCGCGCGCAAACGCTTGTATTCTTAAATGGTCCTCCTCGTTTATCATTGCGGCAACCGAGTTGTCCCCCGATATCACAACGCCCCTAAAAGTCCCTTCGCCGGACAAAAGCTCCTTGCTGATGCGCCTGTCTTCCAAAAGCAGCTCCCTGTTGAAATCCGAGAGGTTCCCCATGTTGAATATCTTCCCGCGCTTAAGTTTTCCGGATTTTAATAGGGCGTTCACGCATGTCTTATATATTCGTTCCAATTCGTCTTTGTTTGCGGAATTTGGAAACTTCTCGTCCGCCAGATTGCGGGCGAGCCTGATTCGCGACATCATTACGATGTTGCGGTTGGTCTTATTTGCGGTGGGGCGGGTTTCCATTACGATTTCGATTTAAGTTTATCGCGCAATTTTGCAGCATCCTCGTACCGCTCCTCCTTAATGGCGTTTTCCAGTTGGGCTTTTAAATATTCAACGTCGTTGTTTTCCTTCCCGGCGGGTTCGGCTTCGTCTACGGGGGCGTTGAATATTTCGGATACCGTCTTTGCAAAATTCGCGGCGGCTTCTCCGGAAGGTTCATGCGGGGGAACCGGTTCATCGGCGCGCTTGTCTTCCGGGTCGAGAATCCGCCTGTATACGCTGTGGAATTTCGGAGTTTTACCCGTGTGTTGTTTGGCTCCGTGCAGCTGCGAAAACAACGTCAGTAGACGCCTTCCCATGGCTTCGTAGCAATGCGGGCAGGAGAACCGGGCTCCTTTTTCCAGTTCGCTCAGCGTGGTTCCGCAATTCGGGCAACATCCCGGACTCTTTAAAAGATTTGAAGCAACCAATTCCTTCTCCAACTGCTGTATTTTCGGAAACAACTGGGAAGGGATTACGGAGTCCAAGGAGGCCTTTTCCGCGCATTCCGAACACAGATGTACCTTGATTTTTTTGTTGTTGATTATTCTCGTTATGTGCACCGTGGCGGGTTTCCCGCATATGTCGCATTTATAATTTGTTGCCATAGCGTCGTCGACGGAGCTTTCGCGCCGTGCTCTAAATCAGTTTTAAGAGTTCCGATGTGGAGGGGACGTCCTTTATCATCTGGGATTGCATGGGTCCCACTCCTATATATCGTAAATTTGGTGTTTTTTTTAAGATTCCGTTTTTTGCGGCCGCGTCTATTATTCCCTTCATACAAAACGCCGCGTAGCGTTTTGCTTCGGGCGGCAAATTGTTGAAACTTCTCACTTGGGATATGTCCTGACTCCAACCCTTTAGGTTTGCGTAAACGGGCTTTAAGGTTTTGCGGAGGGATTCGGAGCGGGGCACCCCGAAATATTTGCGTCCGGATTCATCGACATAGGACGTGCATACCAGTATATCGCCGTCCTTCCACGAAGCTCCGTAGGACAATGCGTCGAGCTTGTTTATAACTACGTCGTCGTAGCCTCCATAACGCAAGGCGTCCCCCTTCTCCACGCAGTCGAACCACCCCACCATACGTTGTCGTCCCGTACTTGTGCCGTATTCTATTTCCTTCAACTTTGTCGCCAACGGATGGTCGTCGTCCATTTTCGTCAGGAAGACGTGCGTGCCTACTTTCGTATCGTACGCCTTGCAACAACCTACGGTGTGCACCGGTTGAACGGGTATGCATAGGCTTTCGAATATTTCCGCCGTTCCCGTATGGGACGCCGTAACATTGGGAGGGAATCCATGGCGTTTATCCAACCAATACGCCTGTCCAAACTCTCCTATTATGTACCTGTTTTCGGATAAAACTTCCAGGCATGCTTCGCGTATGTCGCCTATATTTTTCGCGAGCCGCGTCCCGGCATTCCAATACTCGTCGACAATCGAGCGTATATCCAATTCAAAGGGGCTACCCGCCTTAAAACGCGCGAAGTCGAAATCCGATTCCTCAAATATTCCGTCCCGTAAAGAATCCGCATTTGCCCGCAATTCCGCATTTGTAAGAGTTTCAAAAAAGGAATTCCATTTCTGGTTTGGAACCTTGCAGACATATCTCACCAGATCGCACGCCCGGTGGAGTTTTGCGGAAAGCTTGCGTTCGAAGACCGCCTTTGGACCGAGAAAATCGCAATAGCATATCTGGAACTGCCCGGCTTCGTCGACGTAGGCCGGAGTTATCCCCCTTCCCGTGGATCCCCGCGGCTCTTCGTTCAAAATATTCGCCCGATAGTATTCCCATGCAAGGTCCACGAGCCTATGGCTGATGTCGCTCACCATCGTGCGCTCGTCTATTAACAGCCTGTCGAAAATCCTATAGCCGCGCTTTTCCAGGGGAACCCCCTCCCAGATAAACTTGCGGGGATCGGCGACGACTCCCGCCCCTATGGCGAGGACTTTCACGTCGTCGTCGATTACCCCGGCGGGTAACAAGTTTAATTTGATTCCCCCCGCCGTATGCCCGGAATTTGCACCCCCGTTGACTTTCACCACAACGGCAACGGCGTCGGGACGTCCGCTTGCCGACTTTAATTCGTTTGCAATTTCGTAAACAAGGCGTCCCTTGCCTTCGTCGCCCGTGCTTATTCCCACATCGGCAATTAGATGGCTTGTAAATCTGGTCAATGACATTGGCGTACCGGTTTTTATTTCGCTCGGAGGGGGGTTGCATGCGCGCCGTCCACCGCACGGACAACACGGCACAGTCTGCGCATAATGTATCGGGTAATCCTTTTTACAATACTAAAAATACGTATTTGGAACACTTTTCAACGGTCTGTTTTAGAAAGACTTTTCCCGTATTACATGTCCGCGGATTGTCTTTATCTTCCGCACAGAAAGAGTACACGGCGACCGCTTGCCCCGCCTAAAAAAAACGGCGCGGTACCGGCGCCCTTCGACCCAGGTTGTCCGCCGATTCCGCAAACAAACCGGCAATGGGGAATCTAAACGCTTAAAAAGTTTATTCGGCAAATACGATATCGGGATTTACCGACAGGGTAATGCGGTATTGAACTCCCGGATGCATCACCATGGCCCTATCCCGCGCATAAACCTGGAGGTAGTGTATGTTCCCCCAATACGAGCGGTATGACGTATCGTTTGTCACAATTTCCGTATCGAGCCAATTCGCCTGGAAATCGTCGTGTTCGACGGCTACCCCCTGCCCTTTTTCTCCTATCGCATAAGACATGGGAACATGGTATTCGCTGTGCGGAGAACCCACGGCTATGATTATGCGGAACATATCGAGGGTTGTTTGACCCGTTACCGAGTAGGTGAAACTTCCCGTCATCTTGTTTCCGCAAAAAGACCATAATACCCTGCAGGAACCGATGCCTTTCGCCGGTTCCCCGTCTATCGTTATCAACTCCGGTTGTTCGTAGCGGAAAAAATAAGAATTGCCCGCCCCCAAACCGGTAGTACACTTCTTACCGTAATAGGAGGGCGTCGTAATTTTGTCGGCAAAAGTTAATTCGGGAAGGAGGATGGGCAGGTACCTGTCGGAAGGCCAATCGAATACCCCGGGTATGTGCGGAAACGCAAGCGACGAACTCGTATTTTTCTCTCCCGGCGCCAACAACGGTAAATGGACGTGCAGCCCCGTTTCGGAGTTCACGTATACGAACAAGCCCTGCTCCTTGCGGGAGGAGTTGTCGAACGTTATGTACTTACCCCGGGTGCGCAACGGACTACTTTTTGCGTTCATCGGGCGTCCGACCGTTTTTGCCAAACGGGACCATTGACATAGATACCGCGCCGCGTCGAAATTCGCCATCCGGGAAGAACAGCCTTCCGACGCACTGCGCTCCGAATCCCTTATTATCAGGTAGCCGCGTTCCTGGTCGAGATACGTCATGAAGAAGAATTGAAACAGCCGGCGCAAAATATCCATATACTCGGGCATTTTGTCTTCGGATATCCAATTATCGCGCATCGCCTGAAGCACCATCGATATGCAATGCATTTGTCCGTATGCGCCGATATTTCTCCCGAAAGCCCATCCGAGTCCGTCCGCCCTGACGATGTCGGGGAAAATCCGCAAATATTTCTCGGCAAAAGTCCGTAAACTCGGAATTTTTCTATCGCGCAAATGCATGTTTGCATGAAGTTGCAAAGACTGCCTTATGAATACGAAGGATACAACCCCCCAAATGTCGAAAACTCCGTCGAAAGAGGAGCTCGGCTTATCGTCGAAGTAGTTCGCGGAGGAAGTTTGCTGTATGCGTTCGAGGAACCTGTCTATGAGCTTTCCGGTTTCGTCTTTCTTGCTCAAACCCATGCTGAATCTGGCCACGGCTTTGGCAATGTTGAATATCTGGAAATGATTGTCGTAGTCCGTTCTCGATAGAAGACGTTTATCAAGATTTTTTTGGGTGTTGTCGAGAAGTTTGTCCCATACGGCGTTTCTGTCTTTCGACGGACCAAACGAAAGCAACCCCAGCGATGAATAGGCAAGTCCGTCCTCCGTGTATTCTTTATCGTTTATCTGCGCCGTTATACAACGGGCGCACAAATCTACGATATCGAAGTCGGATAATCGGGTTTCCCCCGTAGCCCTGAAAAATTCCCCGAGGGCAAGAGCCGCATGCCCCGGTTCATAGTCGAGCGAAACCTCGTTCTCGACGGGCCTTATGGAACCGTCTTCGTTTATCGCTTCAATATTCTTGGCCAATATGGATTTGGCCATATCCATGCATTGCTCGGAAAAATTAAGCATTTAACAACTACGTCTTTAGTTAGAAAAAACTGGAGACACAAACTGACAAACGGCATGGCACTGTCAAGACTTTTGCTCAACGCGGGATTTGACGAAAGTTTGCCTCGTCCATAGGGAAGAGACGCGCCCCGTTTCGCCCGAAACCTTGATGCCGGCGTGCGCAAGACGGGATTGCCCGAAGTTGCAAAAACTTTGAATTATGGCGTTCGTAAACAATGTTTGCCCCAAAATGATTTTGCAACAATGTGCACCCCAACGGGGCGGATAAAACAATTTATAATACCGGCTTTAATGCCTGGTAAAAGTCGATTAATTTAACAAATATTGCGGCGTAAAAACCTATACGAAATTGACAAAGCCTTGTTTACATTGTTATAACGGGTTTAAAGAAAAAGTGGGGATATTATGGTGCAAAACGGCGCGGTTATAACGGACAATAAAAAAGATCTGGAACGCAAGATGTTACATACAAAAATATGGAGTATTGCGGACGAATTAAGAGGAAGTGTAGACGGCTGGGATTTTAAGCAGTATGTCCTTGGAATGCTGTTTTACAGATTTATTTCCGAGAACCTGGCAAATTATATAAATGAAAACGAACGGGAAGCGGGGGAAGGAAATTTTGATTATGCAAAAATTTCCGATGAAGAAGCCGAAAGTTCAAGAAAAGAAATAATCGGCAGTAAAGGGGTGTTTATTCTCCCCAGCGAATTATTTTGTAATGTAAGGGATAGGGCTAAAAACGACAAAAACCTTAACGAAACATTGGAAAAAATCTTTAATAATATTGAAAACTCCGCCGTCGGAACGCCAAGTCAAGACGATTTTAAAGGGTTGTTTGACGATTTGGACGTCAACAATAACAAACTTGGCAGAACCGTCGTGGAACGCAACGAAAAACTCGTAAAACTTCTAAACGGCATAGCGGATATGGACCTTGGAAATTATAAGGATAATACCATCGACGTATTTGGCGATGCCTACGAGTATCTTATGGGCATGTATG
>CAZMBN010000023.1:0-24462 GCA_964564825.1 uncultured Opitutales bacterium | reverse complement strand
CCCGTCCGTTTCCAGTGCTTGGAATATAACGGCGAATTTCTATTGACAAGAACGTTTTAACCATTTGACTTAACCGAATGCTTGAAAAGAACCACATAGCAAAGATCCTTTCGGGGGAGGAGCTCGACGCCCGCACGAGGATTATCAAGGCCGGCTTGGAGGAGTTTGCCATGTGTTCGCCCAAAGCGGCGCGCACGCGCGAAATAGCTGCAAGAGCCAACGTCAACCACGCCGCCATCAACTATTATTTCCGCGGCAAGAACGGGCTTTACATGGAAATAGCCTGCCACATCGCCGACTACATACGCGAGTACACCCGCGAATACTACGGGCGCTCCGCCGCCGTCTACGCGGGCGGAGATCCGGAGGAGGCGTTGAACCTGCTTGCGGATTTCGCAACAAGCCGCATTTGCGCGGAGAGTGAAAACACGAAAATATTCCGCTGCATAGTCCTGATAATAACGCGGGAGGAGTTGTACCAGAGGACGAAGGCGTTCGATTTGTTTTTCAAGGAGATTTTCGCCCCCTCCATAGACCTGACGCAAAGGCTTGTGGAGATAGCCTCCCGCGGGGCGTACACCGGGCTTGAGGCGCGGATAGTGGCGGAAATGCTTTTGGGGCAGATACACATGTTCAATTCCGCCCGGAGCGGAACAAAATCCATGAACGGCTGGTCCGTGTTCGGCGAGGCGGAACTTGCGGAAGTCAGGCGGGTCTTTACGGTACTGGCGAGAAAGGTGTTGAATTTGCAAATAAAGTTATGAATAGGAACTACGTTAAAAATTTTGAAAAAACCGCGTCGTCGGCCGCCGTTTCGGCGCTTGCGGCGCTCCTTTGCTCCTGCGGAGGCGAAGGCGGAAACCCCGCGGAGCAGGCCGCCGCCGCCGTCCCAGTGGACTGCGTGAGGCCGCTTAGCAGACCCGTAGAGGTGTGGGACGAATACGCCGCAAGGGTGGACGCGTTCTCGGAAGTCGAGGTGCGCGCGCGCGTTTCGGGATACCTTGAAACCGTGAATTTCTCCGAAGGGCAGTTTGTGAAGAAGGGCGATTTGCTCTTCCTTATAGATCCCCGCCCCTACGAAGCCGCCCTCCGCGCGGCGCAGGCGGGCGTCAAGGAGGTGGAGTCGCGCCTGGTGCTTGCAAGAAGCAACTACCAGCGCGCCAAGGAGCTCTACGCGGCGAACGCCATATCAAAGGAGGTCAACGAAACCCGGAACAGCGAGTTGCTTTCAACCGAAGCCGCGCTGCTGAACGCCAAGGCGAAGCTGAGGGAGGCCGAGCTGGACTTCGAATTCACCCAAGTGAGGGCGCCCATCTCTGGGAGGGTGAGCGAACACTACGTGGACGCGGGAAATTTGGTGTCGGCCAACGCGACCCTTCTTACAACCATAGTAAAAAGCGACGTAACCCGCGTGTATTTCGAAATAAGCGAAAGGGACGTGGGGCGCTACATAAAGAGCGGATTGTTCGGCAAAATAGACTTGAAGAAGGGGACGGGTCCCAAGGTTGAATTCCGCCTCATGGACAACGAGGTCTTTACGGGAACCCTGAACTACTACGACAACCGCATGGGGCGGCAGACCTCCAGCCTGACCATGCGTGCGGATTTCGACAACAAAAACGGCAGGTTGGTTGCCGGAATGTTCGGGAAAATAAGGGTTTTCTACGAAGGCGTGCGCAACGCCCTGCTTTTGCCCGAGGACGTCATAGGCACCGACCTCGTCAACAGGTACGTGGTTGTGGCGGACAAGGACAATGTTGCCCGCTACAGGGCGGTGAAGGTGGGCAGGCTGCTCGGCAAATACCGCGTTGTGGAGGAGGGGATTTCCCCCGACGACCGCGTTGTGAGCGTGGGACTTCAACGTGCCCTCCCCGGCACGAAGCTCGCCCCCGTCGAAAAGAAGTTGGATTAGCCGAACCATGAAATTTTCCCATTTTTTCATAGACAGGCCCATATTTGCGGCGGTCATATCGATACTTATAACCATATTGGGGATAGTCGGCTACATGCGCCTTCCCGTCACCCAATATCCCGACGTCGTCCCGCCGAACATATCCGTCACCACAAGCTATCCCGGCGCGTCCCCCGAAATTTTGATGCAGACTGTGGTGGCGCCCCTCGAACAGGAGATAAACGGCGTTGAAAACATGCTTTACATGTCGAGCCAGTGCAGCGCCGACGGCTCCGTAAACATATCGGTGACCTTCGACCTCGGCACGAACATAGACACCGCCCAAATCCTCGTCCAAAACAGGGTTTCAATGGCCACCCCGAGGCTCCCCGAGGACGTGAGAAACATAGGGGTTGTAGTCAAGAAGAGGTCCCCCGACATGCTCGTGGCCGTAAACCTCTACTCCCCCGACAATTCGCGGGACAAGCTGTACCTTACAAACTACGCAATCACCCAGATGAACGACCGCCTGGCCAGGATTTACGGGGTAAGCGAAGTGGTGGTCTACGGCGCGAGGGAGTACAGCATGCGTGTGTGGCTGAACCCCGACAAGCTCTCGCATTTCAACCTTACTGCAACACAGGTGGTGAACGCCCTGAGGGAGCAAAACAAGCAGGTTGCGGCGGGAAAGCTGAACCAGCCGCCGCTTGCAAATCCCGACGTTGCCCACGAGTTGATTATCAACACGCGCGGACGCCTTGAAAGCCCCGAAGAATTCGGAAACATAATCATAAAGTACACCGACGACGGCAAGGTGGTTGCGCTCAAGGACGTGGCGAGGGTTGAAATAGGCTCGTACTCGTACAGCGACGACTCCATGCTGAACGGGCAAAGCTGCGTTTCGCTGGGCATATACCAGCTGCCTGGAAGCAACGCCATAGCCACCGCCAAGCGCATAAAAGACGCCCTGGACGAAATGAAAAAAACCTTCCCCGTCGGGGTGGACTACAACATAGCGGTGGACAACACGTCCTACATCCAATACTCCGTCGACGCCGTCTACAGCACCATCTACGAGGCGGTGGTACTGGTTGTTTTGGTCATGATGGTCTTCCTTCAAAACTGGAGATCGGCGGTTATCCCGCTGTTTGCGATACCCGTTTCGCTTGTGGGGACTTTCGGATTCATGTCGCTGTTCGGATTTTCCATAAACAACCTTTCGCTTTTCGGGCTCGTCCTCGCCATAGGAATAGTGGTGGACGACGCCATAGTCGTAGTGGAAAACGTGGACCGCAACATGCGCGACGGCCTCGACGCGAAGGAGGCCACAAAGAAGGCGATGACGCAGGTGCAGGGGGCGCTCATAGCCATAGTGCTGGTGCTCGCCAGCGTGTTTATCCCCACCGCGTTCGTGGAGGGGATATCGGGCCAGTTCTACAGACAGTTCGCGCTGACCATAGCCGCGTCCACGATACTTTCGGGGGTGGTGTCGCTGACGCTCTCCCCCGCGCTTTGCGCCATTTTGATGCGCCGCCGCGAAAAGCCCGATTTTCTCACCGTTGTTTGGAATTTTCTGTTCGGATGGTTCTTTAAGGGGTTCAACTCCTCCTTCAACTGGGTCGCCGACAAATACGGAAATTTCGTGCGCCGCATAGTGCGGTTTTGGATACCCGCGCTCGCGTGCTACGCCCTGCTTTTGTGGCTTACCAGTTACCTTTTCAAGGAGACTCCGCACGGCTTCATCCCCAAGCAGGATACGGGCTACGTGCTTGCAACCCTCCAACTCCCCGACGGAATGTCCCTCCAGCACACCGAGGAGGTGATTGAAAAAATCCAAAAAATACTCGGCGAGGAAAAGGACATAGCCAAGGACAACATGACCATAGCGGGGTTGAACGGCGCCGTTTTCTCCAAAGCCTCCAACGCGGGCGCCATATTCGTGAAAATGCAACCCAAGGCGGACCGTTTGGCCAAGGGACTCGGCTTAAGCCAGGTGATAGGCAAACTCTCGAAGCGCTTCAGCCGCGAGGTGCCCGAGGCGTCCATGTTCGTTTTGGCGCCGCCCGCCGTCAACGGCATAGGTATGGGCGGAGACTTCAAGCTCATGGTGCAGGACAGAACGTCCCACGGAATAGCCGCGGTGGAAAAATACACCCACTTGATAGCCGCCGAGGCGATGCGCCGCCCCGAAATAGCCCTGGCGTTCACAACTTACAGAATATCGACGCCGCAGCTCTACCTGGATATAGACCGCGAACGCGCCCAAAAGCTGAGCGTGCCCATATCCTCGATATTTAACACCCTCCAATACAACCTCGGGTCGGTTTACGTGAACGATTTCAACATCCTAAACCGCGTCTACCGCGTCATGGCGCAGGCGGAGGGCGCCAAGCGGACGGATACATTCGACATATACAACCTCATGGTCCAAAGCGCCTCGGGTGCGAACGTTCCGTTGGGCTCCGTTGCAGACGTAAGGCGCACCGTGGGCCCCCAGACAGTGGGAAGATACAACCTCTATCCCGCGGCGGAGGTCATGGGCAACGTGGCGGCGGGATACAGCACGGGGCAGGCTATGAAGGCCATAGAGGAGATAGCCGAAAAGGTTCTCCCGGCGGGAATGGGGATAGAGTGGACCGACCTCGCGTTCCAGGAAAAGCGCGTAGGAAACACGGCGATGGCGATATTTTCCATGTGCGTGCTGTTCGTGTTCCTGCTGTTGGCTGCGCTGTACGAAAGCTGGAAGCTTCCGTTGGCGGTCATACTCGTAGTGCCCCTGGTGTTGCTGTTCGCCGTGGGAGGGGTGCTCTCGAGGGGAATGGACAACAATATAATGACGCAGATAGGGTTTATAGTACTCATAGGCCTCGCCTGCAAAAACGCCATTCTCATAGTGGAGTTTGCAAAGCAGCGCCAGGAGAGGGGGGAGGAGATTATCCACGCAGTGAGCACCGCTTCGAAAAACCGGCTGAGACCCATTTTGATGACGTCCTTCGCCTTCGTGCTCGGAGTGGCGCCCCTTGCGTTTTCAAGCGGATACGGTTCGGAATTGAGGCAGGCTTTGGGAACGTCGGTGTTCTTCGGGATGCTCGGCGTAACGCTTTTGGGTCTTGCTTTTACCCCCGTTTTCTTCTACATAATCAGGCGGGGGTATAAATCGGACGCCTGAACTCCTTTATTTATATATGAAAGACAGACGACAAATTATTTCGGCGATAACCGCCGCCGCGGCGCTGGGGGGCTGCACGGTGGGTCCGGACTACGTTCCGCCCAGCAACGACTTCGTCAACAAGGAGTTGTCGGAGGCGCACTTTTACAGGGATGAAAATTTGTGGAAGGAGGCGGCTCCCGCGGACTCGCTTCCGAAGGGGGATTGGTGGACGGTGTTCAACGATCCCGTCCTCTCCGGTCTATTGGAGCAGTGCAGGCGCAACAATCCGAACCTGCTCGCCGCCTACTACAGGGTTGAGCAGGCGCGGCAAAGCGCCCGTATGGACGCCGCCGACCTCTATCCGCAGGCGGGCGGGGAGGCCTCGTTTGCGCGCACGGAGGGTTCGCGCAATTTCAGGGGGTCCAGCCGCTACGACCGCTGGCTTGCGGGGCTCACCTTCACATGGGATTTGGACCTCTTCGGCAGGGTTCAAAGCATAGTTGAAAGCGACGCCGCCCTTGCGCAGTCCAGTTACGATTTGTACAACAACCTGATTTTGTCGATGCAGACGCAGGTCGCCTCCACGTATTTCACCCTCCGCCAATACACCTCGGAGGTGGATTTGTTCATAAGAACCTTGGACACCCGCAAGAAATATACGGAACTCGTGCGCAGGAGGGTTAAGCTCGATTTCGCAAGCGACCTCGACCTTCAAAGGGCGCTCCAGCAGGAGTACGAGGCCGCCGCGCAGCTCGCCACGGTGGAGCGCCAGATAGCCTTGGCGAAGAACCAACTTGCCATTCTTGTGGGCTCCACGCCCGCCGCGTTCGTATTCAAGGACGCCCCTTTGGCGGACGAGTTGCCGAAACTCCCCGAGGCCGTGCCCTCGCAACTGCTTGAAAGGCGTCCCGACGTGGCGGCCGCCGAGCGCGAGGTCTACGCCGCAAACGCCCGCATTGGGGCGGCGCAGGCGGGGTTCTTCCCCACGGTGTCGATTTCCGCAAATACGAACTTGGAGGCCAACAACATAGACAAGCTGGTTGAAGCCAACAGCTTCGCGTGGGGTGTCAGCCCGCAAATTTACATCCCGATATTCCAGGCGGGGAGAATCTACGCGCAAAAGCAGATAGCCCTCGCCGCCCACAAGGAGACTTTGGAAAACTACAAGGCGACGGTTCTAAACGCCATAGGGGAGGTTGAAAACGCGCTTGCCGACATCAACTACCTGGAAAGGGAATACGACAAGTTGAGCGCAGTCACCAAGGCGTCGTTGCGCGTGCAGGATTTGACCATTACCCAATACGAACTGGGTTCCGTGGACTACTTTTCCGTGTCCGACGCGCAACGGCAGGCGCTGTTGAACGAGCGCGAGCAACTGAGGCTTAAGGGCGACCGCTTCAGGGCGTGCGTAAACCTGATTGCCGCCCTCGGCGGAGGCTGGCAAACCCAAAGTTCGCAATACGAGGACATAACGCCCTCCTTCTACGAACCCGCGAAGGATTTCCCGGATAAATCCGAAGACGAAGCCCCGCGGGCGCAATAGGGCGCGTCCCCCGTCGGCGCGACGCCCCGAGGGGTTAAAAACGGTTTTCCCTCCGCAAAAAATACTTTGACAAGACGTGGAGGGGCGATAGTTCTTCTTAGGTATGTCGTGGGAACGCTATAAGAAGTACTACCTGGGATTGAAAAAACTCGGATTCGGGCTCGACGTGAGCAGGGTCGATTTCGACGACTCCTACATTTCGTCCATGGACGCCGAAATGCAAAAGGCTTTCGACTCTATGGACGCCCTCGAAGCGGGCGCAATAGCCAATCCGGACGAAAACAGGATGGTGGGGCATTACTGGCTTAGAACACCTGGTCTTGCGCCGAGCCACGAAATAGGCGCCGAAATTTCGGAAACGGTTGCGAAGATAAAGGATTTTGCGAAAAAAGTCCGCAAGGGCGAAATACGCGGGGCGGGCGGAAGATTCAAATATCTGCTTTGCATAGGAATAGGGGGTTCCGCTCTCGGTCCGCAGTTCGTAAGCGGGGCGCTCGGCTCTCCGCGCTCCGACAAAATGGAGGTGTTCTTCCTTGACAACACCGACCCCGACGGCTACGACGTCGTCTTCGACAAACTCCGCGGAAAACTCGGCAGGACCCTCGCGGTCGTCGCGTCGAAATCCGGGGGGACTCCCGAACCGCGCAACGCCATGTTGGAGGCGGATTTCCGCTGGAAAAGCGAGGGGCTGGACTTCGCGCGCCACGCGGCGGCGACCACGGGGAGGGGAAGCAAACTTTACAACTACGCCCAAGAGCGCGGTTTTCTTGAAAATTTCCCCATGTGGGACTGGGTCGGCGGCAGGACCAGCGAATTCGCCGCCGTGGGTCTGCTGCCTGCGGCCCTGCAGGGAATAAACATAGACAAGCTTCTTTCGGGCGCCGCGGCTATGGACGCCGCCACCCGCGTTCGCAACGTCCGCAAGAACCCCGCCGCCATGCTCGCCCTGATGTGGTATAAGTGTACGGGGGGTAAGGGGTTGAAGGATATGGTTATACTCCCCTATAAGGATAGGCTCCTCTTGTTTTCCCGCTACCTGCAGCAACTTATAATGGAATCGCTGGGCAAAGAGTTCAACCTCAAGGGCGAGAAGGTGGAGCAGGGGATTTCGGTTTACGGAAACAAGGGCTCCACCGACCAGCACGCCTACGTGCAGCAGTTGAGGGACGGTGTAAACAACTTTTTCGTAACCTTCATAGAGGTGTTGGGCGACAGAAAGGGGGAAAGTCCGGAAGTTTCCCCGGGGGAGACGTCGGGCGACTACCTCCAGGCGTTTATGCTGGGCACACGCGAGGCGCTTTCCGCCAAGGGAAGGGAAAGCATAACCGTAACAGTGCGGGATTGTTCCCCCGCCTCGATAGGGATGCTGATAGCCTTGTACGACCGCGCCGTGGGGTTTTACGCGTCGCTGGTGGGAATAAACGCCTACCACCAACCGGGCGTGGAAGCCGGTAAAAAGGCGGCTGGCAACATTTTGCGGATAAAAAAATCCGTAATGGACGCCCTGTCCGACGGAAGGGAAAAAAGCGTGGATGAAATAGCGGAAGAAATAAAGCTTGAAAACGACAAGGAAATAATATTTAAATTGCTCTCACGTATCGAGAGCAATCCGCAATGGGGGATAAAATCCTCGGGTTCCGGTTTCGACAGAAAGTTTAAAAAAGTATAAGAGCTATGAATATAAAGAAAATAGTATCCTATTCCGTCAGGGTCTTGGGGGTTGCCGCCCTCGTGGTCGCGGCTTCCATGTGGTATCTCTCCAACCAAACGGTGACGACGTCGTTGGGTTACATGGCGGCGGTTCCCGGAGTAAAGCTGGAGGAGAAAGCCTCCAAAGTACCGGGAATACTCGAAGAATCCGCCCATAGGAAAAAGAGTATAGCAAGTTTCGAAATACGCGTTAAGAACTACGAGAAGACGGTCAACGACCTCAACTCCGAACTGGAGGGGGAGCGCTCCAAGAACGTGGTCGCCAACGCCGATATAGTAAAGAAGAACTCGGAGATACGCTCGCTCAACGAGTCTTTGATATCGTCCAAAAAGACGGTGGCGGAGCGCGATTCGATTATAGAGAATTTGAAGAGGGAAATTATGAACACAAAGGCGCTGCTCGCCCAGACGGGCGAAGTGGACGCCCTCAAGGAAAAAGTTGCGTCCCTTGAAAAAAAATTGGCGGACCAGGCTTCCGCGCTCGCGGAGGCGGAAAAGAAGGCGAAATTGCTCGAGATGTCGGAAATCGTCCAGGTTGTGGAAACCGACGCCGAGGGCAACAAGGTTGTAAAAAAGGTTGTTAAAACGCCGTATATTCCCAAGGGGGATATCGCAACGGTCATAGACTTGAACCGCGACGACGCGGTTTTGGCGATAAACCGCGGTTCGGGCGACGGAATAAAGCCCGACCAGAAAATCCTCCTCAAAGACAAGCAGGGTAGGGATATTTCGGAAATCATGATAACCGAAGTGGGCGCCGATTTCGCGGTGGGGGCGATAAACAGGGAGTTCGCCATTCCCGAGACCATAGAGGTCGGCGACGCCCTCGAGCTTGCGCAACCTCCCGCGCCCGAAGAGAAGGCTTCGGAAGAGAACGCCGCCGAGGAAAAACCGAAACCGAAGGACGAGTCCGGGGAGGCTCCCGCTGCGGAGGAAACCAACGCGTAGCCCGCTCCCCCGCCGGGGCGGAACGCGCCCGTATAGTTTATGAAGAAGTTTCTTACGTTGCTTGCCGCGGTCTTTTTCGCGCTTATGGCGTGCTCGTGCGCAAGCTCAAGCTCCCCGAAGAAAAAGCTTCCCTCGCGCGAAGTGGAGGGGGGCGATTTACCGTGGGACAGACCCGCGTCGTGGGAGGGTGGCCTACCGGGTATGGGCGGCATAGGAAACCCCATCAGATATTGATATTGCGGCGTTCGGCGCCGCGCGGCGGAAGTTTGCGGCCTACCGCGGGTTGGACTTGTTTAGGATGTATTCGGCTATTTGCGCGTGGGTGTCGAATACGGGCGCGCCGCACTGCAAAAGCCTCCGGCGCGAGTTGTGCCCCGCGCACAAGAGCACGCAGTCCACGCCCATCGCGTCCGCCGCCTGCTTGTCGTGGACGGTGTCGCCTATCATCGCTGTCCGCGACGGATCGGCGCCCAGCGCCTTTACGTGCGCCTTTCCGAGTTCGATTTTCGATTTGGCGTAGATGTTTTCGGGGCCGTCCACGCGCGTAAAGTATCCGTCTATCTTGTAGTGCGCCAGGGCTTGCAGCAAAAGGGTTCTCTCGCATGCGGAAAGTACGCTTTGTGTAAGTCCGCGTCTTTTGAAAAGTTCGAGGGAGTCGAGAACCCCCCGTTGCAGGCGGCATTCGAAGCGGCGGGCGTTGTACTCTTTTATGAATCCGCGTCCCGCCTCCTCGAGTTTTTTCCCGGAGACGTCGAAGCCGAAGCGGGCGTAGAAGTCCGCCACGGGGAAGCCGAAGTTTTCCCTGTAGGTTTCGGCGCTTATCGCGGGCGACCCCGCAAAATCCCCGAGTATCTTGTTGAATACCGAAACGCTCAGGCGGAGGTCGTCGAGCATCGTCCCGTTCCAATCCCAAATTACGTGCTTGTAGGGCATCCGGAAATATCTTGCCTGAAGAATATAAAACGCCGATTATTCAATCCGTCGGTTTCCGGAAATGTCAAATTTTAAAATAGCGGTGTTGGACGGGTTTTCCGTTTCGCAGGGCGACCTCGATTGGGGCGTTTTAAAAGATATGGGCGACGTTGCGGTTTTCGACAGGACTTCCGACGCCGAAAAAATATCCCGCGCGTCGGACGCCGACGCCGTCTTGACCAACAAGGTGGCGTTTTCGGGGGGCGATTTCAACCGCCTTCCGCGCCTAAAGTACGTGGGCGTGCTGGCCACGGGCTACAACAACATAGACGTAGAATCCGCAAAGTCCCGCTCCATAGCCGTCACGAACGTCCCCTCGTACTGTTCCGACTCCGTTGCGCAACTGGCGTTCGCGCACATATTAAACATCGCCAATTCCGTGTCCGAAACGTCGGCGGCGATACGCGCAGGCGCGTGGGGGGCGTCGCCCGATTTCTTCTACTGTCCGCGCGGACAAATCGAACTTGCCGGGAAAAGTTTGGGCGTTGTGGGCTACGGGTCCGTGGGAAGAAGGGTGGCGGAAATAGCGGCGGCGTTCGGAATGAAGGTTTCAGCCTTTTCGCCGAGCCGAAAAGCCGGGGGGCGCGACGGCGCGGTCTCCTTCAAAACCCTGGACGAAATCTTCTCCGGAAGCGACGTGATAAGCTTGAACTGCGTCCTCAACGAAAATACGCGCAATATGGTGGACGCCGCATCCATCGCGAAAATGAAGGACGGCGTATGGATTGTGAATACGGGAAGGGGGCAGCTTGTGGACGAGGCGGACCTCGCCCGCGCCCTGGAATCGGGGAAGGTCGGCGCGGCGGCGGCGGATGTGCTTTCCAAGGAGCCCCCGGACGCGGACAACCCTCTTCTAAAAGCCCCGAACTTCCACATTACGGGACACGTTGCGTGGATGTCGCGGTCTTCGCGGGCTCGCCTGTTAAATGCCGCGGCGGAAAACCTGCGCGCATGGTTGGACGGCAAACCCGTGAATTTGGTGGTTTAAGGCGCCGTTTTCCCTCCCGTTTCCGGCATTTGTCTTGACAAGGCGCGCGCATGCGCGGATAAAACTCTCGTACAAGTAAGTCCCAACGCCGTCCCGGCGTACCGGATCCGTTTTGGAGAAGTTCGATATTGATTTCCGGTTGCCGCACGGGAGGGTGCGGCGCGCGGGATTTCCAGATATATACAACGCAATAAAAATCATCATACAATATGGCAAAGAAAGTTGTCGCTAAAAAAACGAATGCCGGGCGCGGGAAAGCGCGGGCGAAATACACTTATCTTTTCGGAACCAAAACCGACGGTAACGCGAAAATGAGGGAGCTACTGGGAGGCAAGGGCGCCAATCTAGCCGAAATGGCGCGCATAGGGCTGCCCGTTCCCCCGGGATTTACAATCACTACGGAGGTATGCACGTATTTTTACAAAAACGGGAAGAAATACCCCAAGAGCCTTCCCTCCGACGTCAAGGCGGGAGTGGTTTCAGTGGAGAGGCAGATGGGCAAGAAATTCGGCGATAAAAAGGATCCCCTGCTTTTTTCGGTGCGCTCCGGCGCCCGCGAATCGATGCCCGGAATGATGGACACCATCTTGAACCTCGGCCTAAACGACGACACCGTGGAGGGTCTTGCGCAAAAAACCTCCAATCCCCGTTTCGCGTGGGACTGCTACCGCAGGTTTATCCAGATGTACGGCGACGTTGTCATGTGCGTGCAGGCGAGGAACGAAGCCGAACCCGAACCTTTCCACCACGTCATGGAGGGTCTCAAGTCGGAAGTTTGCAAAAAGCTGGACACGGAACTGGACGTGGAGGACCTGAAGGAGCTTGTGCGCCGCTACAAGGCTTTGATAAGGGAGCGTTCGGGCAAATCGTTCCCCCAGGACGTCTACGAACAGCTTTGGGGCGCAATAGGCGCGGTTTTCGGTTCGTGGATGAACGAGCGCGCCGTAATATACCGCCAAAAATACAATATCCCCGCGGATTGGGGCACGGCGGTGAACGTCCAGACGATGGTGTTCGGCAACAAGGGGGATTCCAGCGCCACGGGAGTGGCTTTCACCAGGGATCCCGCGAACGGCGAAAACGTTTTCTACGGCGAGTATTTGATCAACGCCCAGGGGGAGGACGTCGTTGCGGGCGTGCGCACCCCCCACAAGATTTCCATGCTTGCGAAGGAGATGCCCAAGGCGTACGGGGAACTGCTTTCCATAAGGGCAAAGCTTGAAAAACATTTCAGGGACATGCAGGACTTCGAGTTCACCATAGAGGAGGACAAGCTCTACATGCTCCAGACGCGCAACGGAAAGCGCACGGGGCTGTCTGCGGTGCGGATTGCAGTGGAAATGAACAAGGAGGGCTTTATGGACGAAAAAACCGCCCTGCTTAAAATACCCGCCGATTCCGTTTCGAGCCTGCTGGTTCCCGTGTTCGACCCCGCGGCCGTGAAGCGCGCGCGCCTTGTGGCGAAAGGCCTTCCCGCGGGTCCCGGCGCGGCGTCGGGGGAGGTTGTGTTTACCGCGTCCCAAGCCGAACTTCTAAACTCGCGCGGGAGAAAGGCGGTGCTTTGCAGGGAGGAAACCTCCCCCGAAGACCTCCGCGGAATGATAGCGGCGGAGGGCATTTTAACCTCGCGCGGCGGCGTAAGTTCCCACGCGGCGCTTGTGGCGCGCCAAATGGGTAAAGTCTGCATATGCGCGGCGTCGGACATCAGGATGGACTACCAAAAGAGGCTCATGTCCGTGGGCGACACCGTTATAAAGGAGGGCGACTACATATCCATAGACGGCACCACGGGCGAAATATTCCTCGGCGAAATAGAATCCGCCCCCAGCGAGGTCATCAGGGTTCTCTCAGGCAGGATGAAAGCCTCGAAGAGCTACACCTACAGACTGTTCGAGACCGTCATGAAATGGGCTGACAAGTACAGGAAACTGGGGGTCAGGACGAACGCCGACACCCCCGATCAGGCGAAGTTCGCCGTGGAACTCGGGGCGGAGGGTATAGGTTTGTGCAGGACGGAACACATGTTCTTTGAAGGCGACAGAATAGACGCCGTCCGCCAGATGATATTGGCGACCGACGAATTGGAGCGCCGCGAGGCGCTTGGGAAGCTCCTCCCCTACCAGCGCAAGGATTTCGAGGGGATATTCAACGCCATGGACGGACTGCCCGTGACCGTGAGACTTCTCGACCCCCCGTTGCACGAATTCCTTCCGCACGAAAGCGCCCAGCGCAACGCCCTCGCCGAAAAAATGAACATTTCAAGCGAGATTATGGCGGCGCGTTGCAAGGCGCTCGAGGAGCAAAATCCCATGTTGGGGCACAGGGGTTGCAGGTTGGGAAACAGCTATCCCGAAATCACCCAAATGCAGGCGCGCGCCATTTTCGAGGCGGCCGCCAACACCCTGAAGAAGGGAAAGAAGGTGCACGTGGAGATAATGGTGCCTTTGGTGGGCTTTGTCCAGGAGCTGAAATTCCAGGCGCAGGTTATACGCGACACCGCCGAAAAAGTCATGGCGGAGAAAAAGGTGAGGATTCCCTACATGCTCGGAACAATGATAGAAGTTCCCCGCGGCGCGCTTACCGCCGACGAAATAGCGTCGGTTGCCGAATTCTTCTCCTTCGGAACGAACGACCTTACCCAGACAGGTCTCGGCATGAGCCGCGACGATTCGGGCAGTTTCCTCGGAAGGTACAAGGAGCTCGACATATTGCCGAAGAACCCCTTCGCCTCCATAGATTCCGACGGCGTGGGGCAGCTTGTCCGCATGGGCGCCGAGCGCGGAAGGTCGGTCAGGAGGAACTTGAAGTTGGGCGTTTGCGGCGAACACGGGGGCGATCCCGACTCCATTTCCTTCTTCAACGACGTCGGGCTCGACTACGTAAGTTGTTCTCCGCCCCGCGTTCCCGTGGCGCGCCTTGCGGCGGCCCAGGCGGTTTTGCGGGCGGGCGCGGCAAAACGCGCGGCGAAGAAATAGGAAAAGGGGCGGGGGCTTGCGCCCCCGGAAAGGGGCGTTTTTGGCGGATAAAAATATTGACCGCGCCCCGCGCGCGCCTTAGATGTTCCCGTCAAAATGCGGATTGAAGCGCTTGCGTTTCATACGGCATTGCAGAAAGCCTTAAAAAGCATAGAACATGAAACATACGATAATCGTTTCCGTTGCGTTTGCGGCGTTGTTTGCCGGATGCGCCAAACAAGAAAAAAAGGTCGCCCTTATACCGCCCACTCCGGCGCAGTTGACGAAGGCGGTCGGGAAGGATTTAAACGCCTACATATCAACTTTGGGAACCACCGCGTCGTTGAGCGGCGTCAATATAGTCCCCCAGGTTTCCGGCCAGATAGTTTCCGTGGATTTTAAGCAGGGTGACTTCGTTAAAAAGGGGGAAATTTTGGCGGTTGTGGACAAGCGCCCCTACAGGGCCGCCCTAAAGCAGGCGGAGGGGAACTTAAAGCAGGCGCGCGCCCAATTGAAAATAGACAGCTTGGACGCCGAGCGCAACAAGAAGCTGGCGAAGGACGGCTATGTTGACAAACAGACCTACGATTCCCTTCTCGCCAAGGTCGAGGTGGACAAGGGGTTGGTGGACTCCTGCAAGGGGGCGTACGACGACGCGAAAATAAAGCTCGACTGGTGCGACGTGCGCGCGCCGATAGACGGAAAGGTGGGGCTTTACAACATAAGCGCGGGCAACGTGGTTTCAGCGGGGACGTCCGTCATAACGACCGTCGAGTACGTGGACAAATTGTACGTCGATTTCGTCATACCCAGCCAGAGCCTGAACGGTGCCGTGAAACTTATGAAGGAGAGGGGAGGCAAACTGGACGTGCGCGTCTCCTACATAGAGGACAACATGAAAGACAAGTTCCGCAAGGCGGAAGCGGACGTCGTGCTAAACAAAATCCGGTACGAGACGGGAACCGCCGTACTGCGCGGCGAACTTGAAAACAAGGACCACCTGTTCTGGCCGAATCAGCCTGTGGAGGTCAAGGTGGACATGCAAAAAATAGAGGGCGCCGTATTGGTTCCGGATATTTGCGTGCAAAACAACAAGGCGGGTCCCTACGTCTACGTCGCCGCACCGTACAAGGGGGGGGTCTTTATAATCGAACAGCGCCAAGTGTCCAAGGGGCAACTGTACGACGGCGAAATGCGCCAAGTAGGCGGCGTAAAGGCGGGGGAATGGGTTGTCCTCCGCATCAGCCAGTTGCGAATACAGGCGGGACCCTTCGTCTATATGGCGGGGGAAAACGGCGAAATAATAGGCGCGGACGGCAAGGTTGTGGCGGATCCCGACGGAATCCGGCGCTTTATGGCGGACACCGCCGCGATATGCGGCGAACTCAGGGCGCGGGCGGCGAAAAAGGACGTCCCGTCCCCGTCCGGCAAAGACGCCGAGTAGCGGCGGGAACTTAAAGGCGACGCGTCCAGAATTTTTTTGTGGAGGAGCAATTTTATGCCGGAAGATAAGACAGACTGGAATTTGGGCGCCGACTCGGCAAATCCGAACGGCGGCGGAAGTCCTTCCCCCGGGGGGAACCTCAAGGCGAAGAAATCTCTTTCGGACGTATTTATAAACAGGCCCGTAATGACCATGTTGCTGGCGTTGGCGGCGGCGTTTTTCGGTATTTTCGCCTACGAATCCATGCCCGTAAACGACCTCCCCGGCGTGGACTACCCCGTAATACAGGTCAGCGTGAACTACCCCGGGGCGGATCCCACCATTATGGGGGCGAACATAGCCTCGCCCCTGGAGCAGCAGTTCATGCAGATACCCGGTATAGAGATGGTTACCAGCCGCAACAGCTTCGGCGCCACCTCCATGGTGCTTCAATTTTCGCTGAACAAGAGCATAGACGCCGCAGCCACCGACGTGCAGAGCGCCATACAGAGGGCCATGGGCAACCTCCCCGCGGATTTGCCCTCGCCGCCGTCGTTTACAAAGGACAATCCGAACGACCTTCCGATCTACATAGTTGCTATTTCCAGCGACGGATTCGACCTGGGAGAATTGTACGACTACGCCTATTCGCAAATTGCGCAGCAGCTCAATATGGTGGAGGGCGTTTCGAAGGTCGACCTGTACGCCTCCCCCCGCGCCGTCCGCATAGAAGTCGATTCCCAGAAGCTTTTCAACCTGGGCTTTACGATGTCGCAGTTGCAGGGAGTGCTTTCGCAATCCACGAACATGTTCGGAGCCGGGAACCTGCAGGGTCCGTCGAGCCAGTTCGTACTGTTCCCGGATACGCAGCTCGACACCGCCGAGGACTATGAAAATTTGGTTGTGGGCTTTAAGGACGGCTCCCCCGTGCATTTGAGGGACATCGCCAAGGCCGTAAACTTCATCCAATACGACACCCTCAATTTCTCGCCGTTCTACAGGGGGATTCCCGAAAAGCCCGGCACGTCCACGATAGGCATGGGCATAAGAAAAAGCGCCTCGGGAAACGCGGTCACCACCGTAAAGGGCATAAGGGACAAGATAGAACGCCTTGGGCACGAATTGCCGGAATCCATAAAGGTGACGGAGTTCTACGACCGCTCGCTCCTGATAGTAAGCAATATCGAAGACGTGAAGGAAACCTTGATTGTGGCGTTCCTCCTGGTTGTGGCGGTTATATTCATGTTCCTCGGACGTTTTAGGGACACCCTTATCCCGACGGTGGCCCTTCCGTTTTCGATGCTTTTGACCTTTGTTTTCATGTGGGCTTTCGGGTTCTCGGTGAACAATTTGTCGCTTATGGGATTGACCATGGCGATAGGCTTTCTTGTGGACGACGCCATAGTATTCCTTGAAAACACCGTGCGGCGCATGGAGGACTATGGCGAAAGTCCGAGGCTTGCCACGTTCAATTCCGCCTCGGAAATTTCCTTCACGATATTGAGCATGACCCTGGCGCTCGCGGCGGTGTTCATACCGCTCGTATTCATGAGCGGCATTACGGGCAGGGTGTTCAAGGAGTTCTCCGTCACCATTATCACGGCGACACTGATGTCGGGCATGGTGAGCCTCAGTATGACGCCCATGATGTGTTCCCGGATGCTCCAGAAGCGCACTAAAAGATACGAAGACAAGACGTTTATAGAGAAGCGCGCGTACAACCTCGAACAGGCTTTTCTGAAGTTCTACTCCCCCACGTTGTCGTGGATGTTGAGGCAAAACTTTTTGACTTTGCTGGTATACGCGGTTTGCTTTGCGGGACTCTTCTACCTCGGGAAATCGCTTCCGCAGATATTCTTCCCCATGGGCGACAGCGGCTTTATGCAGGGGGTTTTTATCACCAACACGAAATCCTCGCCGAAGGAGGTGGGCGTAGCCCAAAATAAGGTGGCGGAAGTGTTGAAGACTACCGCGGGCGTTAAGAATTTCATACTGGTTTCGGGCGTTTCGTCCTTCATCAACCAGAATATGGGTTTCGGATTCGTAATCCTCGAACCCAAGCAGTCCCGGCCGGGAATACAACAGGTGGCGGACTCCGTGAACAACAGGTGTTCGATGATTCCCGGGATTGTGGCGTCGTTCCAGCCGCAGCCAACCCTCAAGATATCCACGGGGGCAACGAGCAGCCAGCAGGGCAAGTACGCGTACGCAATGACCTCCATGAACCAGGAGAGCCTCTTCGCCGCGTCCGAGAAACTGATGAATCGCCTGTCCGCGCGCAGGTCCGACATGTTCTCGAACATCCAAAGCGACCTGTACCTCGACAACCCCCAGATCACCCTGAAGCCGTATAAAAACAAGGCTTTGATGATGGGCGTCTCCGCCAACGCGTATTCGCAGGAATTCCGTTCGGCATTCGCCAAGCTGTATTTCTACCTCATAAAATCGCCCTTCCAACAATACTGGTCCATAATGGAGGCGGGCTTCGACGACAGTTCGTTCGAGCACAGCCTGGACGCGTTGAATTTCCGCAGCGATTCGCTTATAACGGGCGGTTTGTCCGTTGCGCCGCTGTCGGAGGGCGGAAGCGCGTCCGCTTCGCGGGCTTATACCCTGCCGGACTTGATACCGTTCGCGTCGCTTTCCACAATCGAAACGGGGCTGGCTCCCGTAACCATAAACCACATAAACAATTTCCCCTCGGTCACCATATATTTCGACCTCTACGACGGCGTGGCGATAGGCGACGCCGTGAACTGGGTAAACTCCGTGGCGGCGCAAATTTTGCCGTCCGACGTCCAGGGAAATTTCGTGGGCGAGGCCGTAACTTTCCGCGAAACGATGAACAGCCTGCTCCTGCTTGTGGGAATAGCCGTCTTTGTGATGTATATCATACTGGGCATACTTTACGAAAGCTACATACACCCCCTCACGGTGCTGTCTTCGCTGCCCATAGCGCTGGTGGGCGGACTTGCAAGCCTGTGGTTGCTTGGAATGGAGCTTTCCATATATTCGGCTATAGGCATTTTCATGCTCATGGGCATAGTGGAGAAAAACGGCATAATGGTTGTGGACTTCGCCATCATGAGGCAGTTGTACGGCTTGAGTCCCCGCGACGCTGTCCACGAGGCGTGCATGGAGCGTTTCCGCCCCATTATAATGACGACCATAGCCGCGTTGATGGGCATGCTTCCCATAGCGCTCGGTTGGGGCAAGGCGGACGCCGAAAGCAGAATTCCCCTCGGGGTTGTGGTGGTTGGCGGATTGGTGTTTTCCCAGCTCGTAACCCTCTACGTCACTCCCGTGATATATCTTTGGTTCGACTGGGTTCAGACCCATATACTCGACAAAATTTCGTTCTTCGCCCGCGGCAATATACAACTTAAGGAAAACGGAGAATAGTATCGGTGAAAAACAACTTGAAAATATGTTCGTTCTTCGCGGCCGCGCTGCTTTCCGCGGCGGGGTGCGTCGATGTGGACAAGGAGACGGCGCCCCTTCCGTCGAAATACTGGAAGGCTCCCGAAGACGCGGTTCCGCGGGACGTGGTAGAGCCGGAACGTATAAAGACCGACGGCATATCGGACGGCGAAGAGGGCGGAACAAAGGATTCCCGCGCGGACAACGGACGGGAAGTCCCCGCCTCCGCAACCGCTGCGCTCCTTGCCGGAAGGGAGATAAACCTTTCCGAAGCGGTGGATATCGCACTCGAAAACAACGCCCAAACAAGAATTTATTGGTTCCAGGCGAAGACTTACGCCGCCAATCTGGGAAAGGCGGCTTCGGCGTACTACCCCCGGGTGTCGATAGGGGCCCAGGTGTACCGTTCCAAGACTTTGCAAAGTCTCGCCTACAACCTCCCCGTTCCGATAGGGGCGTACTACGAGACGGGGTTCGGCCCCTCCGCGGAGATAAACTGGATGCTTTACGACTTCGGACAGCGCGAGGCTTTGGTTGAATCGGCGCGCGAGGCGCTCAGGGCAGCCAATTTCGACTACAACCAGACGATTCAAACCGTGGTTCTCAACGTGAACGTGGCTTACTACGGACTCTACGCCGCCATGGGGAACGTCAAGGCCGCCGAAACGAGTTTGAAGGACGCCCGCACCGCCTACGAATCCGCCGACTACAAATACAGGGAGGGGGTCGGCAACAAGCAGGACATGTTGAACGCCCTCGCGAACGCGAAGACCGCCGAATTCAACCTTGAGAACGCCAAATCCGCCGTGGAGTCGGCGCGCGCGTCCCTCGCGGCGGCGCTGGGGGTGCGCGTCGGCTCCTCCCTCAGAATATCGGACAAGGTAAAACTTCCGTCCTCCGCGGATTCGGCGAAAAAAATAGACGAGCTCGTGGCGAAGGCCATGCGTTCCCGCCAGACGCTCCTGGCGTCCTACGCCCGGCTGAGAAAAAGCGCCGCCGACACCGAGGCGGCGCGGCGCAGCTTCCTCCCCTCGATAGGGGCGGCGGCGTCGGGCACCTACCTCGACTACACGCACGAGGGGCGTTCCGAACAGTACGCAATGCAGGCCGGTTTCACGCTCTCGTGGAGCATATTCGAGGGATTTACAAGGATGTACAACCTTATAGGCGCCAAGGCGGCGGAGCGCGCGCAGGAGCAGAATTTAAAGGACTCGGAAATACGGATTATCTCCGACGTGTGGTCGGCGTACCACGACTACAAGAGTTCAATGAAACAGATAGCCAGCGCGAAGGCGGCGGTAAAGGCGAGCAAGGAAGCCTACGACGCCACGCGCATAGGTTATGAAAACGGGGTAAGCTCCATTACCGACCTCCTCAATTCGCAATCGCGCCTGTCCGCGGCGAGACAGCAACGCGTAAGCGCGGATTCCAACCTCGCGGTGTCGATAGCGAAACTCGCCTATGCGACGGGCTCGCTGATTGCGAACACCGGTTCCGACGAAGACCTTGCGTCCATCCCCCCTCGTTCCGGGAAAAAGTAGTTCCCCAGTCTTTCCCTTTTCGGGAGGGGCTACTTTTTTTCGAGGGTCGCCACGTTTTCTATGTGCCTTGTTTGGGGGAACATGTCGAAGGGCTGGAGTCTTTTCAGGGCGTAGCCGCGTTCGACGAGAGCGGCTATGTCTCTCGCTTGGGTGTCGGGCGCGCACGACACGTACACGATGCGTTTCGGCGAAAAGGCGCAAAGCTGCTCTATAAACGGGCGGTCGCAACCCGACCGCGGGGGGTCTATGATTACCGAGGCGGTTTCCCCTTCGAATTTTTCGCCCGCCTCCTTAAAGACGGTCTCGGCGCTTCCCGGTATAAATTCGCAGTTTTCCGCGCGGTTTTCCGCGGCGTTTTCAACCGCGCATTGCACGGCTTTTTTGCTTATTTCCACCGCAGCGACGCGTTCGAAGACGGGGGAGGCGGCTACGGCGAAGACTCCCGCCCCGCAGTAGGCGTCGACGAGGTTTTTTATGGAACCCGAATTCGACGCCTCGCCCAGGACATACCCAACCAGGTCAGGCAAAACGGCCGGGTTGTTTTGAAAAAATTCCCCTGCGCAAAATTTGTAGCGCGCCCCCCCTATTTTTTGGCTTACAACGGCGTTGTTGTCCGTGCACACGCCGCCTTCGGAGTCCCTTAGGAGGATGGTGCCGCCGCGCCTAAGCGTTCCGGAAATCTCAAGCAGTTTTTCCCTCTCGGCGGACAGCGCGCGGTTTATGGAATCCGACGCTATCGGGCATTGCGGCACGTCTACGAGTTCCGATCTCCGTCCGCGCCTTACGAAGCCTATGGGCATGCGCCCCCCGCGAGGTCTGCCGTAGTGCGGCGTCAATTTCGAACGGTATCCGTATTGGAGGGGGGAGGGGCGCGTAGGCTCCACGGGGAACGGTATTTTGCCTATGCGCCGCATCAAATCCCCCACCTGTTTGCGCTTCCACTCCAATTGGGCGCCGTATCTTAGGTTTTGGTACTGGCAGCCTCCGCAATCGTGGAACAGCGGGCATTTCGGATTTACGCGGTCGGGGCTCGGCTCGATTATTTCCACCAAGTCGGCTTCCGAGTAGTTTTTATGGTTTTTATAAACCCTCGCCCTGACGCGTTCCCCGGGCAACGCCGTTTGGACGGAAACCACCCATGTTCCGACCCTGCCGATTCCCGCCCCCATGTTGTTGAGATCGCGTATGTCGAGTTCTATCTCCTCGCGGTATGCGAAGGGACTGGGGTTGAAGTTTTTCGGGGCGGAATCCATTGCGGTGCGGAAAATTAAAGTTGTCTCGCCAGTCTTTTATGTTTTTTTCTAAGCGCAACAGAAAAAGGAAAATGCCCGACGAATTTATACAAAGCGCGCAAAACCCGCGCGTGAAATCGCTTGCAAGATTGAGGGACAGGCAGGGCAGGCGGAAACTCGGGCTGTTCGTGGTGGAGGGCTTGAGGGAACTCTCGCGCGGAGTCGAAAAAATCCACATGCGCGAGATTTATTTTTGTCCGGAGTTTTTTAAAAGTCCGCAACATTCGGATTTCGTGGAAAGGGTGCGTTCCGAAGGGAAAATCCCCCTTTGCAGGCTTTCCGAAACCGCGTTTAAAAAAGCCTCCAACCGCGAGGGTTGCGACGGTGTTATGGGTGTGGCGCTCCAATGGGGAAATTCCCTCGCCGACCTCCGCCTGCCCGACGGGAAACCCGCCGCCGTGCTCGTCGCCGACGCGGTTGAAAAACCGGGGAACCTGGGGGCGATTCTCCGCAGCGCCGACGCCCTCGGCGCCGACGCCGTAATTTTGACGAACCCCGTAAGCGACGTTTTCAATCCGGCGGTCGTCAGGGCGTCGCAGGGGGCGTTGTTTTCCCTCCAAATAGCCGAGGCGTCCGTTCCGGAAGCGGCGCAGTGGCTGAGGCGAAGGAACATTGCAATCCTGGGCGCGCACCTCGGCGCGGATAAATTTATTTGGCAGTGCGGCGGTTTGCTCAACAAATCCGTGGCGGTGGTCGTGGGAAGCGAAAACCACGGTTTGGGCGGCGATTGGGACTCCGAATTGGACGGGCGCGTAAAAATTCCCGTGTCCGGCGTGTCGGACAGCCTAAACGTCAACGTGGCGGCGGCGCTTTGCCTTTACGAGGTCCTGCGGACGCGTTCCCTTTAATCGAAGTTTGTTTCCCTTCCGGAACGGGGGCGCAGTTGTTCGGGACCTTTGCGGAAATAAGGCGGATGATGAAGAATTTTTTAACCCCGGCCCCGGTCTTTCCCTCCCCGGAAAATTATCCGAAACGGGAAGAAAAAACCCGGAGCCGCAAAAAAATCTTTGCTTGCCTATCGGCGGCGCGGGTGGAAATATGCGGCGTATGGTTGGAAGCAACAAGGCTTTTTCTTTTTTCGAGATTTTATTGTTTGCCGCCGCGGTGTGCCTGCTTTCGGCGGCTTTAGTTCCCGCCGTCCTAAAAGTCGGCGAGGAAAACCGCATATCCGCGATAGAAAAGCGGCTCAACTCCATAGTGGACGCCGCGCGGCGCTACAATGCGGACAAGGGCTCGGGCAGCGTAGACTACAAAACTTTGGTGGAATCCAAATACATTCCCGCGTTCGAGCCCGTGGCGGGGGAATCCTACGAGGGTCTTACCATATCCTCGAAAGGCGCCGCCGCGGTTAGGACGTCCAAGGGAAGGGATGTTTCCGTCCAATATTAAAAAGCCGCGTCCGTCTACGTTTTGTAGGGGGCTTCCATTTTTTTTATTGCCCAAAGGTTTCTTTACACCGATATTGATCCGCATGAAAGAGAGGACGCTTGTGATATTCAAGCCGGACTGTATGGAAAAAAAACTTCTTCCGAAAGTCCTGGAAAGATTTTTCAACGCGGGTCTCGACATCGCCGCGTGCAAGATGCTCCGGATGACCGACGCCCTTTTAAACGAGCACTACGCGCACATAGCCGGGGAACCGTTCTATCCCCCGATTTTGGATTTCATGAAGCGCAGACCGGTTGTGGCGGCGGTTCTCGAAGGGGAGGACGCCGTTGCAAAGGTGCGCAAATTGATCGGCCCCACGAACTCCCAGAAGGCCCCCGCGGGCACCGTAAGGGGGGATTTCGGCGACGGCTCCCGCGAAAATATAGTGCACGCGTCGGACTGCGTTGAAAACGCCGGAATCGAGATAGCGCGCTTTTTCCGCGCGGAGGAGGTTTTTTAAACCCACGGCGAATACGATGCCGCGTCCGAATCCGTTTGAAAAAATCCCGAATCTCGACGCCGCCAAGCTCGGGAAATTGCGCCGTTACGCGGAACTTTTACGCGAGGCGAACGCGAAGGTGAACCTGCTGTCGCGCAGGGATATCGACGACGTCGAATACAGGCATATAGCCTTTTGCGCGTCGTTGGGGGCGTTTTTTACCCCGCATCCCGGGGCGCGGATAGCCGATGTTGGAACGGGGGGAGGGCTTCCCGGGATAGTTTGCGCCGTGTTGTATCCGCAGGCGGAGGTTTTAATGTTCGACGGAATCGGGAAGAAAATAAAAATGCTCGGTCCGATTATCTCCGAACTCGGCTTGGAAAACGCAAGCGCCGTAAATTCGCGCGTGGAGGAGCGGAGGGATTTTTTCGACTACGCCGTGGGTAGGGCTGTTTGCGCGCTTCCGTTGTTTTTTTCCTATGTGAAAGGCAGGCTGCGTTCCGGCGTCCGCGGAAATTTATCGAACGGCGTATTGTATTTTAAGGGAGGTCCCGTGGAGGAGGAACTTGTAGCGAAGGGTATTTTGCCCGACGCCGAACTGAAATTGGACGACTTCTTCTCCAACGCGGCTTACGAGGGAAAACGGCTGTTGCATTTTCCTAAAAGCATCCTCCCAAGGTAGTCCCCGCGGGACTTCGGCGGAACAGTTTACGCTTCGAGAGTCGAGTGGGTGAATCCGAAAATAAATAGAGCTTCGACTAA
>CAZMBN010000022.1:0-25297 GCA_964564825.1 uncultured Opitutales bacterium | reverse complement strand
AAAATAAATAGAGCTTCGACTAAAAAAGTCGAAGCCCCTAACCGTTTAAATCGAACTCGATACTCCCCACTTCCAAAAGCCGAAGCCGTACCTCAAAGGACTCAAACGATTTTGGACTCTCGCCCCTTGAGTATGTTCGGAGGATCCCATAAAAATTTTTAAAGTCAAGGGAATTTTTAAAAAAAATAAAAAATTTTTTAGAGATGCAAACGGGATATTCGCATTTTTGCGGCGAATAGGGAAATTGCCGAAGCGGGGGGGGGGATAATTGTCCCCGACCCCGTTGATTCCCAGGCATGGGTCGTCCTGCTACCAGTACCTCCAAATGGGTTCGCCGATTGCCCACAGGTAGAGCAAGTAAAGTCCCCACAAGGCGAAAACCGTGAGAAGTCCGCGGATGACGTTGGAGCAGTCGTCGTCGGCGGGTTTCTTGTGGTTTTTCCGGTGTTTTCATGTTGTTTCATTTTGTTTTCAATCGGCGAATGCAAAGCCGTATAAAAACAAAGCTCCGCAATCTGCGGTTGCGACCTACGCCGACTGTCGAAATGGTGGGCAAAAAACAAGCCAAAATTTGCGTTTTTTTGCGTTTTTACGCAAATTACGCAAATGGGGTGTTAAAAAACAAGAAGTCCGCAAACCCTTTTATTGACTGGGATTGCGGACTGTTAAAGGGGAAGCCAGCTGTCAGGCTTGAACTGACGACCTGATGATTACAAATCAACTGCTCTACCAACTGAGCTAAGCTGGCGCGTTCCGTGCGGTTAAAGGGCGGAAACAAAAGCAAAAGGGGGGGGCATGCAAGCTTTTTTGTCACCATTTTTTAAACACGAAAAACACTGCCAACACCATGAAACCGAATCCCGCCAAATAGTTCCACTTCAGCTCCTCCTTCAGGTACAGCACGGAAAATCCGCAAAACACCAACAAGGTTATAACCTCCTGCATCGTCTTTAGCTGGGCGGTGCCGAACTGTTCCGAACCCAACCTGTTGGCGGGCACCTGCAGACAGTATTCGAAAAACGCTATTCCCCAGCTCGCCAGTATTACGAGCCAAAGCGGCAGGCTCTTAAACTTCAAATGTCCGTACCATGCGAACATCATGAATATGTTGGAGAGAATCAGCAATATTACGGGGAGAGCCGTTTTCATTTGGCGGTTTTCCTTATCGCCATGGCCCTGTGCCTTACGACGCTGCGCGTTACGGTGTTTTCCACTATCGCGCCCCAGATGTCGTAGTTGAACACGGGTATCTGTTCCACGGAGTTCTGGGAATTCATGATTATTACGCCGTCCGCCCCCACGGACGCCGCCTTCGCGCGGAATTTGCGGTATACCGAAGGTTCGTCGGATTGAGACGGGAGCGTTTCAAAACTTATTATTCCAAGCTCCTCGTAGGGGAAGTCGGGTTTTTTCGTTATGTAGACCGCCACATCCCGTTCGTCTTTCGTATTTCCCGCGACGAAGTTTCCGCGTCCGTCCAGCGGATGGAATTCCGCCCCGGAATCCGCGCACGAAACCGAAAAAAGCAACGCCAAAGCCGGCAATAGCGGTATAGTTTTCCGGACCATGTTCCTACCTGTCAAACAGCGACACCACGGGGTATTCCGACAGCCTCCTCCTTCCTCCAAGCGCCTTCAATTCCAGTAGAAACGCGCAGCATGCGACATGCGCCCCCGCCGCGTAGGCTATCTCGCACATGGCCTTCGCCGTGCCCCCCGTTGCGAGGACGTCGTCGACCACTGCGGGCCTGTCGCCCGGTACTACGCCGTCGCGGTGGACGCACAGAGTCCCCACGCCGTATTCGAGCTCGTAGTCCGCGTCTATCGTTTCGCGCGGAAGTTTGCCTTTTTTCCTTACGGGAACAAAGGGCAGGCCGAGTTTCACCGCGAGCGCCGGACCGAAGAAAAATCCGCGCGATTCCGCCGCCATGATTTTCGTGGGGGAGTTTTCCGATATCTTTTCCGCCATCGCCTCCAGCGTCTTGCGGTAGGCTTCGGGCTCCGCCAACAGCGGGGTGATGTCGTAGAAAACTATCCCCTTTTTGGGAAAGTCGGGAACGCTTAGTATGTAGTCGTTCGGGTTCATGCCGGATGCGTTGGATGCTAAAATTTTTCGCGTTTTAGAACGGTGTCGCGCGCCTCGGGGAGCTTGCCGGGATAGTCGAGAGTGTAGTGCAACCCGCGGCTTTCGCGGCGCGCGAGGGCGCTGCGCACTATCAACTGCGCGGTTAAAACCTCGTTCCGGAGTTCCAGAAGGGCGGGCTCTATTTTAAAGTTCCAATAGTATTCCTCTATTTCGCGGTGCAGGTTTTCAAGCCTGTTCAACGCCCTTTCAAGGCGCTTTGTGGTGCGCACTATTCCGACGTAGTCCCACATGGTCCTCCGCAGTTCGCCAAGGTTGTGTTGAAGTACCACGCGTTCGTCGGAGTCCTTCAAGTCGCCGTCCCTCCACGGGGGTACGGCGCACTCCGCCGCCCTGTGGGATTCTAGGTAGGAATCCACCGCCGCGGAGGCGTTGGAGGCGAGCACAACCGCTTCCAACAGCGAATTGCTTGCAAGCCTGTTCGCCCCGTGCAAACCCGTGCACGCAACCTCCCCGCAGGCGTACAATCCGTCGACGGAGGTTGCGGCGTTCAAATCCGTTTTCACGCCGCCGCACATATAATGGGCGGCGGGGACCACGGGCATGTAGTCCTTGGATATGTCTATTCCCTTTTCGAGGCAGTGTTCGTAAATTTTGGGGAACCTGTTTCGCAAATCGTCCGCGCTGCGGTGCGTTATATCGAGCCACACGTGCGCCGAGCCCAGCCTCTTCATTTCGCCGTCTATGGCGCGCGCAACGATGTCGCGCGGGGCAAGGTCCCTGCGCGGGTCGTACCTTTCCATGAACGCCTCGCCTAGGGAGTTCCTCAACACCGCGCCCTCGCCGCGGACCGCCTCGGATATCAGAAAGCGTTCGCCGTCTTGCGAGTACATGGCGGTGGGGTGGAATTGTATAAATTCGAGGTTCGCCACTTCCGCGCCCGCCCTGTACGCCATGGCTATTCCGTCGCCCGTGGCTATGGACGGGTTGGTGGTGTAGAGGTATACGCAACCCGCCCCGCCGGAGGCGAGCACCACCGCCGGCGTCCTAAAGGTCTCGACGCGCCCGTTCTTGACGTCGTAGACGTAAAGCCCCGCAACGGAGTCGCGCCCGCCCGGTATAAGCGACTTTACCTTGGAGCACGTTACGATATCCACCGCGAGGTGGTGCTCGAAGACCTTTATTCTGTCGTCCGCCGCCACGCACTTTAAAAGGGCCTCTTCTATGGCGTGTCCCGTGTAGTCTTTTACGTGCAGTATTCTGCGCCGGGAGTGCCCCCCCTCTCGTCCGAGCGCGGGCGAACCGTCCCCGAGACTTGAAAATTCCACCCCCGCGGCTACCAGCTCCCTTATTTGCGCGGGTCCCGCGCTTACTATCGCCCGTACCGCACTTTCGTTGCACAAGCCGTCCCCCGCCACAAGGGTGTCCTTTACGTGGGAGTCGAAGTCGTCGGTTTTGCTGGTTACGCTCGCTATTCCGCCCTGGGCGTGGTTCGTGTTCGTATCGGAGCGCTCCTTCTTTGTGACCACAGCCACGGAGCGCCCAAGTTTTGCGGTTTTCAACGCGAAACTCAAACCGGCTATCCCGCTGCCGACTACTACTACGTCGAAGTTCATTCGTGTTGTCCGGATTGCGCGCCGCGGGCGCCTATACGAGTATGTTGTCTATCAGGCGCGTTTGTCCGTACCATACCGCAATGCTTATGCGGCATTTCCCCTTTTCCAAAACCTGCACGGGCAACGAGGTCGATGCGTCCACCAATTCCACGTATATCACGCGGGTTTTAGCGTTGGTGACGTGGTTTATCACAAACGCCTTGACGCGGTCTATGTTCGTGCACCCCTCCTCGTGGACGAGTTTCCTTCCCGCCAGCAGAGATTGGTAGACTCTCGCCGCCCCCTGGCGTTCGAGCGTATCCAAATAGCCGTTGCGGGAACTCAGCGCCAGCCCGTTGGAATCGCGTACTATGGGGGAGCGCAGTATCTTCACATCCATAAAGAGATCGCGCACCATGCGCTCCACTACCGATATTTGCTGGGCGTCCTTCTCCCCGAATACGGCGACGTCGGGACGCACTATGTTGAAAAGAATAGCCACGACGGTTGTGACGCCGCGGAAGTGTTTCGGGCGCGACTTTCCGCACAGGTGCGAGCTTATGCTTTCCTCGCAGACGTAAGTGGAGGCGTCGGGGGCGTATATATCGGAGGCGTCGGGGGCGAACACCGCGTCCGCGCCGCGGTCTTGGCACGCTTTCGCGTCCTCCTCGAGCCTGCGCGGGTATTTGTCGAAATCCTCGTTCGGTCCGAACTGGGCGGGGTTCACAAAAATGGAAACAACCACGACGTCCGCCGCGCTTTTCGCCTTGTCCACCAGGCTTAAGTGGCCTTCGTGCAACGCCCCCATGGTGGGAACCAGCGCTACGGTTTTGTTTTGCGCCTTCGCGTCCAGCGAAAACTTCGTCATTTCTTTGGGCGATTTTATTATTTTCATTGATTTTAACCCGTCCGTATATTCACATATGTTTGACATTTTTTATAAAAAATCAACTTTTTACTTGCGGCGCCGCGGTTTCGGGGAATTTTTTCCGGACGGGCGGCGGAAATCCGCGGCCCGAAGGTGCAAAGACGGGGCGCGCGGACCGCATGCAAACACGCAAAACGAAAAATACAATGGATTCGTACATACAAAATTTGTTCGCCGAGAGGATAGGCGGGGCGGACTACGGCAAGAGTACCGCCGTCTACAAATTCGAAAAAATAAAGCGCGCAAAGCGCGCCGCAAAGAAGGCGAAGCCCGGCGTGGAACTTATAGACATGGGCGTGGGGGAGCCCGACGATATGGCGTTCCCCGAGGTCGTGGAGGCGCTGTACGCCGCCGCGAAAAATCCCGCAAACCGCGGCTACGCCGACAACGGCGGTCCCGATTTCAAAAGGGCGGCGGCGGGCTACATGAAGGCGGTGTTCGGCGTGGACTTGGATCCGGATACGGAAATACTGCACTCCATAGGTTCCAAGGCGGCGTTGAGCATACTTCCGTCGTGCTTCGTAAATCCGGGCGACGTTGTCTTGATGACGGTTCCTGGCTATCCCGTGTTCGGCACGCATGCGAAATACCTGGGCGGCGAGGTCTACAACCTGAAGCTTACCCCCGAAAACTCCTTCCTGCCCGACTTGGATTCCGTCCCCCGGGACGTTCTGCGCCGCGCGAAGGCGGTGGTGGTGAACTATCCGAACAATCCCACGGGGGCGTGCGCAACCGCGGAATTTTACAAAAAGCTTGTGGATTTCGCCCGCGAAAACAAGCTTGTGGTGGTGAGCGACGCCGCATACGCCTCGCTGAATTTCGAGGGAGCCCCCCTGTCCATTCTGCAAATCGACGGCGCCAAGGACGTGGCGGTTGAGCTCCATTCGCTTTCGAAAAGCCACAATATGACGGGTTGGAGGATAGGTTGGGTTTGCGGAAACCCCCTGGTTGTAAAGGCGTACGGAGACGTCAAGGACAACACCGATTCCGGGCAGTTCCTGGGCATACAGCTTGCGGCGGCGAAAGGTTTGGAGAATCCGTCCATAACAAGGCGGATAGCCTCCAAGTATTCCCGCAGGATGGATATGCTTGTGGAGGTGTTGGCGTCGCTCGGCTTCAAGCCGCGCAAGCCCGGGGCGGGGTTCTTCCTCTACATGCCGTCCCCCAAGGCGGCGGTTTCGAAGGACGGTTCGCGGACCGAATTTAAGAGCGGCGAGGACTTTTCGCGGTGGATGATATCGGAACATTTGATAAGCACCGTTCCTTGGGATGATGCTGGCGCCTTCGTGCGCTTTTCGGTCACCTTCGAGGCGCGCGGCCCCAGGGGGGAAAGATCGGTTGTAGAGGAAATCCGCAGGCGGATGTCGTCGTCGAGGTTCGAATTTTGACTTTATTTGACTTTATGGAGGGCGAACGCATAGTTGCGCTGCTTCACGGCAGGGACAGGGCGGGGATAGTCGCGCGCGTCTCCGGTTGGATATACGCGCGCGGCGGAAATATACTGCACGCCGACCAGCATAGGGACAGGCACGAGGGCGTGTTTTTCCAGCGTATAGAGTGGCTGCCCGCCGGCGACATCGGCGTGGAGATGCGCCTGTTCGAGGATTTCGCCCGCCGCGACATAGAAATGGAGACGAAACTTCTGCGCCCCGGCGGGAAACCCCCGATAGCCGTAATGGTTTCGAAATCCGGGCACTGCTTCGCGGATTTGGCGGTGCGTTGCCGTTCGGGGGAAATAGGCTGCAACATTGTTTGCGTGGTGTCGAACCACGACGATTTGCGGGAGACGGCAGAAATGTTCGGTTTGCCTTTCCACCACGTTCCCGTGGACAAGGATTCCAAGCCCGCGGCGGAGGCGGAACAGCTGCGCCTCATAAGGGAAAGCGGGGCGGAACTCGTAGTCATGGCGAGGTACATGCAGGTTCTCAGCGAAAACTTCCTGGAATCCTGCCCCGCGCCCGTGATAAACATACACCATAGTTTTTTGCCCGCCTTCGCCGGCGCGAAGCCCTACCACCAGGCGTACGAGCGCGGTGTAAAGCTCATCGGCGCCACTGCCCATTACGCTACAAAGGACCTCGACGAGGGCCCCATAATTTCGCAAATGGTGGAAAGGGTGAGCCACAGGGACAACGTCGAGGACCTTATGAGAAAGGGCAGGGAACTGGAGCGCCAAGCCCTTGCCGACGCCGTGCGTCTGCATGTGGAGGGAAGGATACTCGCCTATAAAAACAAAACCGTGATTTTCGACTGACCTTTTTTTTACGCCCGCCTTCAGGTTCTTATGGATTTGCCCTTCAAAATAAGCGTGTTGGTGTTCGTCAGGGACGAACTTGGACGCCATCTTTTGATACAACGCGCGAAGAACCCCAACAAAGGCCTGTGGAGTCCCGTCGGCGGGAAGCTCGAGACGGCTGGGGGGGAGTCGCCCTTCGAATGCGCCGTCCGCGAAATCCGCGAGGAAATTTCCCTCGACGTCTCGGAGGGCGACCTGCATTTGTTCGCCGTGGTAAGCGAACGCGCGTACGGCGGGGAAGCCCACTGGCTGATGTTTTTGTTCGACTGCCGGAAGCGCGTAAAAAACCTCCCCCCCGACATGGAGGAGGGGCGTTTCGGGTTTTTCGGAACGGACGAAATAAGATCCGGCGCCCTGGACATACCCGATACCGACCGCGCAGTCCTTTGGAACGCGTGGGAAAAGTACGGTGCGGGCGGATTCGCGGCGTTGCGGGCGGATTGCGAGCACGGGGTGAAATTTTTTATCCAGGAGGAAACGGCGCGTTGATCCGCGGGGGGTTGCGGAATATTTTAAAAATGAACGATACCGATTCGAAAATACTAAAAATATTCAGGGAGACGGGCGCCCTGATGGAGGGGCACTTCATTCTCCGCAGCGGTTTGCACAGCGACCATTTCTTCCAGTGCGCCCGCGTGTGCGAGCATATGGACAGGGTTTCCGAACTGGTGGAAATGCTCGTCGAAAAACTTGGGGACGCCGATTTCTCAACCGTTTTGTCCCCCGCCATGGGGGGGTTGGTGTTGGGCCAGGAGACCGCGCGCCAGACGAAAAAGCGTTTTATATTCGCCGAAAAATCCGACGGGAAACTGGCGCTTCGCAGAAACTTCAAGATAGTGAGGGGCGAAAGAATTTTGATAGTGGAGGACGTAATAACCAGGGGGGGCAGAGTGGCGGAATGCATAGACATAGTGGACTCGTGCGGCGGGGTTCCCGTTGCGGTTGCAGTCCTCGTTGACAGGAGTTCGGGCGCCGCCAAGTTCCGCGTTCCCTGCGTGAGCCTGCTTGAATTTTCATTCCCCGTGTACGACGCCCGCAAAATCCCCCCGGAATTGGCGGCTATTCCCGCAACGCACCCGGGAAGCTGATTGGAGGGCGCGGAGGCGTCCGTCGTAAGCCGCGCCCCGGATTTTCGGAGGAGGCGGATTTTAAGGTGCGCGGAATTTTTGCTTGACGCGAACGCACTGGTGCGCGTTTAAGGCGTTTCCGGTTGCGCTCTACGGGCGGTGGGTGTCCGTTTTTCCAAGCCGCGCAAAAATTATTATGGCTATTCCCGCCGCCAGGGTTACAAGCGAATAAAAAGTTCCGCGGCTCAGCCCAGCAATCGGGGTTACCCCGAAGTCGGGTTCGCGGAATACCTCGCAAAAAATCCTGAGCAATGAATATGCCGTAAGAAACTCCCCCGCCAGTTGTCCGCGCGGAAGTTCCTTCCCCCTCCAAAATCTGTGCTGAATATACGCGAAAAGAAGAAGCCCCTCCAGCCCCGCCTCGTACAACTGCGACGGATGCCGCGCCGCTATTTCGCCCACGGGGGTGTTTGCGGGCGCGCTGTTGGGGAACACCATCGCCCACGGGACGGAGGAAATTTTACCCCACAGTTCGCCGTTTACAAAGTTCGCCAGCCTTCCGAGGAACAATCCGGGCGGGCACGACGCGCACGCTATGTCCGCAAGTTTCCAAAAGGAGACTTTTCCAACCGCGCCGTACGCCGCCATCGCCAACACCGTTCCTATAAAGCCCCCGTGGCTCGACATTCCGCCCTTCCATATCCGGACTACGGAGACGGGGTCGGAAACGAGGTTTTGGAAGTCGTAGAACAGCATGTAGCCTATTCTTCCGCCGAGGACCACGCCGAAGAGCAGGTAGGTGATGAATGTGAAGTTGTCGTCCTTCGAGAGCGGGCTTTTCCCCGCGCGGCTGTAGACGTTGAAAAGAACTACCGCAACGGCGAATCCCGCCAGGTAAGCCAATCCATACCATCTTATCCCCCCCGAAAGAAAACCTCCGGGAAAGCGTATTGCGAACGGATCGAAATCGACGACAAAATAAGGGAAAATCGGTTCCATTTAAATTTGGTTGAAGTATTGTTTTGCGGATTCTATTCTGGCGGAGGTTTTTTTTTTGGCAATGAAAGATTTCGATATTAGGAGTATAGTGGAGTCGCGGCGCGGCGAAAATTACGAGCTCCACGAAAAATATATGAACAGGACGCTCGCCACCGTGCTGAAGACCATAGGTTTCGACAAATGCTATACGCGCGCGGAAGGAGCGTACCTCTACGACGCTGAGGGGAACGACTACCTCGATTTTTTGACGGGATACGGGGTTTACGGCATGGGTAGAAACCATCCCGTGATAGCCAAGGCGGTGAAGGACGCCGTGGATATGAAACTGCCCAACATGGTGCAGTTGGACTGCGCCCTGCTGAGCGGACTCCTCGCCGAACGCCTCGTCAAACTTTTGGACAACAGGCTTACGGCTTGTTTTTTCTGCAATTCGGGAACCGAGGCGAACGAAGGCGCGGTCAAGTTCGCGCGCGCCCATACGAAGAGGAGCCGCATGCTCTCGCTTGAAGGCGGCTACCACGGGTTGTCCTACGGTTCGTTGTCGCTGACGGTAACGCCGCATTTCCAGGAGGGCTACGGCCCTTTTATACCGGGTTTCGACTGCGTCAAGTACGGGGACTTGGACGTACTCGAGCAAAAATTGAAAAACCGCGACGTTGCGGGCTTCATTTTCGAATGCGTGCAGGGACACGGGGTGCGCTATCCGCACGACGACTACTTCCGAAAGGCTCAAGAGTTGTGCAGAAAATACGGAACGCTAGTAATAGCCGACGAAGTCCAAACGGGGCTGGGAAGGACGGGAAAAATGTTCGCGTTCAGACACTGGGACTTGGATCCCGACATCGTAACGATAGCCAAAGCCCTGAGCGGCGGATACGTCCCCGCCGCCGCCTTCGTCACCACGCGCGAGATACACCAGAGTTCGTTCTCGGCGCTCGACAGGTGCGTTGTCCATTCCACCACCTTCGGCAGAAACAACTTGGCGATGGTTTGCGGACTGGCGTCGATACACGTGCTGGAAAGCGAGGGCCTTGTTGAAAACTGCGCGAGGATGGGCGCCTATTTGATGGATAGGTTGAACGCCCTAAAACAAAAACATTCGTTTATCAAGGAGGTCCGCGGCAAGGGGCTTATAATAGCGGTGGAATTCCAAGAGCCGCGGGGGATTGCGCAAAAACTCGCGTGGAAGGGGCTGAAGGCGGCGAACAACGCCCTCTTTACCCAGATGGTGGTGACATCCCTGATGGACAAGCACAGGATTCTCACCCAGGTTGCAAACCACGGCCTCGACGCGGTAAAGATACTTCCCCCTTTCGTTATAGGCGAAAAGGAGGCGGACAGGTTTGTTGACGCCCTCGACGACGTCCTTACGAACGCCTCCAACGTCGCGGGTCCCCTGTGGAAATTCGGAACGCGTTTGGTTAAGGCGTCCCTGGCGAACAAAAAAATGAAATGATTTCCTTCGAAAAATTTTGCTCGAATTGCGAATCGCTGTTCGAACGCGTCCGCTCCGCGGCGGAAGCCTGCGGCAGGAATTGCGCCGAAATAAAAGTCCTTCCCGTAACGAAGACGCATCCCGCCGCCGTAGTGGAGTTCGCGGCGAGGTACGGCTTCGAAAGCGTTGGCGAAAACCGCGTCCGCGAGGCGATTGAAAAAATGCCCCTGGTCCGGGAACGCATGGAGTGGGAATTGATAGGGCACCTCCAATCCAACAAGACGCGCGACGCCGTGGGCGCGTTTTCTCGTATTCAAAGCGTGGACAGCCGGAAGCTGTTGTTGAAGATAGACGCCGCCGCGCGGGATATTTCCAAAAAAATGCGGGTACTTTTGGAAGTCAACGCGGGGGCGGACCCCGCAAAGTTCGGAGTGGATATCGAATCCGCCCCGCGCCTTTTGGAATGCGCCTTGGAACTCGAAAATGTGGAGGTGGAGGGGTTGATGACGGTTGCGCCCCTCGACGGCGGTCCGGACGCGGCGTCGAGGTGCTTCGCTTCCCTGCGCCGTTTGCGCGACAAGCTCGAGAAGGATTTTTCGACGGCCCTTCCCGAACTTTCCATGGGAATGAGCGGCGACCTCGAGCGCGCGGTGGCGGAGGGCGCCACCCTTGTCAGGGTCGGCACTTTTTTGTTCGGGGAACGCGGCTACAGAGGGGAAAATGAAGGTATTTAAGCTGCGCGACCTGTCGGACTCCGCCTTGTTCGCCCGCCGCGGCGCCGGGGGCGGTCCCCCGTTTTTTGCGGTGCTGGGCTCCCCCGTATCCCATTCTCTGAGCCCCCTCATGCAAAACGCCGCCCTCGGGCGCATTGCCGAAACCGACCCGAAGTACGCCGCGGCGCGGTATTTCGCCTTTGAAATTTCGCCCGGCGAGCTTCCCCGCGCCCTCGAAACGTTTAAACAAAAGAATTTTTCCGGATTGAACGTTACTCTCCCCCTGAAGGAGGAGGCCGCGCGCCTCGCCGACACCCTCGACTCCGACGCGGAGGCGGCGGGGGCGTGCAATACCCTTTCGCTGGAACGTTCGGTTTGGAGGGGGTACAATACCGACGGTTTCGGGATTGTCGCGGCGTTGAAGGACGTTTTCGGAGTATCCCCGGAGGGGAGAGACGTTTTTGTTTTCGGCGCGGGCGGCGCGGCAAGGGGAATAGTCTTTAAAATGGCGGACGAGGGGTGCGCCTCGCTCACCATATTAAACAGGAGCGCGGACCGCATGGAGAAGCTTGCGGACGAAGTCCTAAAAAAACGCGGTTTCAAATGTTTTACGCGCCTTTCGGGGGACGCGGCGGAGTTCCCCGCGGGGGCGGTTGTAATAAACGCAACCCCCGTCGGATTGAAGGAGGGCGACGCCCCCGTTGCGGATTTTTCCCTTTTCCCCGAATCGGCTGTGTTTTTCGACGCCGCCTACAGGACGGCGGCGGAAACGTCCTCGGTGCTGTCGGCAAGGAGGCGTTCCATAAGGGCGGAAAGCGGTCTGGCGATGCTGGCGTGGCAGGGGGCGAAGTCCCTTTCCATATGGACGGGAAAGGAGATTATGGGAAGTTTTATGTTGAACGTTTTAAAGGGTTGCGCCCGTGGAGATATTAAGGACAACGGCTGAAAATCCGTGGATAACCGATATCCTCGTATTCTGCCTCGGCGCGTGCGCGGGGAGCTTCCTCAACGTGTGCATATGCAGGATTCCCGCGGGCGAATCCGTGGTCTCGCCCCCCTCGCACTGCGTGTGCGGAAAGGCTATTCCTCCTTGGCTCAACATTCCCGTGCTCTCGTGGTTTATGCTCGGCGGCAGGGCGAAGTGCTGCGGAGCTAGGATATCGTTCCGCCATCCCCTTGTGGAATCCCTTACGGCGCTCGCGTTCGTTTTCCTGTGGAGAAACTTCGATCTTTGCACGGCGTCGGCGGGAATGCTTTTTTTCTGCCTAATGGTTTTTTGCGCGTTCGTGGATATCGACACCATGGAGTTGCCGGATGCGGCGACCGTGGGCGGAACGTTGGCGGGGGTGCTTTTTTCGGCGGCGTTCCCCTCGCTGCACAGCGCGGGTGCGGACGGAACCCCGTTTATACTTTCGGCGGCGGCGTCGCTCGCCTCCTCGGTAACGGGGGCGGTGGCGGGCGCGGGCGTACTTTATTTGCTGAGGCTCTTTTCGAGCCTTGTTTTCGGGCGCGAGGCCGTGGGGGAGGGCGATGTAATACTTTCCGCCTGCATAGGCGCGTTTTGCGGTTGGAAGGGGGCAGTGTTCGCGGTATTCGGCGGGTCCGTGGTGGGGTGCGCGGTTTTGCTGCCCGCGATTTTGTTTTCCGGAATGTTCTCCCCCTCCCGCGGCAACGCGGGGGAGAAAAACGTCGTGCCGTTCGGTCCGTGGCTGGCGTCGGGCGCGTTGCTTTATTTTCTATTCCTGCGCCCTTTTGTGGACGCGTATTTCGGCTGCGTAGCCGGAATCCTTTCGGGGGCTTAGCCGCATGCCTTTCCCTTCGCAGGATTCCGCCTTGGACGCCTTCATGTACCGCATAGGGGAGCAGAGAAGGTACTCGAAATACACTTTGCGCAACTACGGGGAATCGGTTTCCGAATGGTTTTCGTGGCTGAAGTCCGAAGGGTTCGGCCCGTACACGAAGGCGGACAAACGCGCGGCAAGAAACTATGTGGCGTTTCTAAGCCTGAAATGCGCGCATTCCACCATACGCAACAAGGTGTCTGCTCTGCGGTCGTTTTACCGCTTTTTGGCGCAGTGCGGCGAAGCCGTGGAGGATCCCTTTTCAACCGTCCGGCTTCCGAAACTTTCAAGGGGGCTTCCCGTATTTTTAAACCGCCACCAGACGCCCATCCTGCTGGGAGCCCCGTGGCGCATGCTGTCCGAGGGGAAGATAGATGCCCTCAAAGCCCACCGCGACGCCGTATGCCTTGAATTGCTGTACGGGGCGGGGCTGCGCGTGGGCGAGCTGTGCTCGCTTAAGTGGGAGGACGTTGATTTGCCGGGCGAGGTTGCGCGTATATCGGGGAAAGGGGGAAAAACCAGGTTTTGCCCCATAGGCGGCGTGGCGGCGAAGCTTTTGGAGAAGTGGCGCGGCGAATTCGCCCGCCCCTCCTCCCGGTCCGACTATATCCTGCATTCCGGCAGGGGAAAACCCCTGTATCCGAGGTACGTCCAAAAGGAGTTGAAACTCTACCTGGCGGAAAGCGGTCTCCCCGTAAACATCACCCCGCACAAACTCCGCCACACGTTCGCCACGCACCTTGTAAACGAGGGGGTGGACTTGCGCGCCCTCCAGGAAATGATGGGGCACGCCAGCCTTTCAACCACCCAAATATACACGCACTTGAACACCCGCCAACTCGTTAGGGAGCATAGGTTGGCGCACCCGCGCGCGCGCAGGATATGACGCGCCGCGTCTACGTTTCGGCGGGGCGTTCCTTTTTAAAAATTCCGGTTTTGGAAGCCGGACGGGGTAATGCGTTCGTTTCCGCCGTCCAAACCGCCGCTTTCGGAAAACGCCTTCGCCGTGCCCCCCTTTACCAGGGAATCTATTTCGTTTATCAGTTCGGTTCTGTTCGCGGCGAATATGAAACGGTCGCTCGCCAGGCGCTTCCTTACGTCGGTTGCCAACTCCCGCGGGGGAAGGCGCATCCGGAGCAGCGTGGAAATATGCTTGTTCAAATTCGTGGAATTGCCGAGTTCTATTTCCGTTTGAATCAGGCGCACGAGGGCGAGCTGGTGGTTGGGAAAACGGTTCGTCGCGTTCTCCAAGAGCTTCAGCGCCGTCATGTTCGCGCCCATATTGCCCAAACGTTTAGCCGTGGCTATTTGTACGTTCGGGGAAACCGTACCGCGCTCCAAAACTTCGTTTAAAAGGATGTCCGCCATGTTGGCGTTCCCCGTGGCGTAGTACGCTATGGCGCGCAGGCACGAAACCACGTCCTTGTAGCGTTCCAACCAGACGGGTTTCCTCTTTATAAATTCGTCGGCGAATTCGGTTGCGGATTTGTAGTTTCCGGCGTTGACCTCCGTTTCGAGGCGCAGAAGGCAGTACGGACCGGGGTTGTAGTTGCGCTTTACCGCAATATCGTAGACGCGCCGCATCGCGTCGGCGTCGGCGGTGTCGGCGGCGTAGTTTGCAAGTATCAACAGGGAGCGGTTGTCGTTTTGGTGCCGCTTCACGAGTTGGTCGAAGTCCCGCCGCGCCCCGTTTTCGTCCCCCGTCTTCTTCAGGAGGCGCAGGTATTCCGTTTTCTGCTCCAGCGAAAACGGGTTTTCCACGTTTCTGAGCATCGCGTACCGGCGCGCCTTTTCGAAATCGTTCATCGCGCAGTAGTAGTCCACCAACAGGGAGTATACTGGTTCCCGGTCTTTTACGAGACCGAAATTGTCGGCGAGTATCTTGACGGCGCCGTCCCTGTTCCCCTGTTCCCATTCGTTCCTCGACAGCCGCAATATTCCGGGCAGGGTTTTCCCCAAGTTGTACTTTTCAAGCCATTGTTTCGACTTCGCGTAGTCGCCGTGGAAGGCGTACACCGTCGACAGAGACATCGCCAGGTACGCGGCGATATCCCGGTTTTTCACCCTTCCCGAATTCAAAAGCTTTTCGCATACGGACACAACCTTCGAATCCTCCGACTGGTCCACGAGAAGTTTTACATACATGCGCATATACTCGGGGTTGTCCACGGCGTAGGCGAGCGCCCCCTCGAGCGCGGAGATCGCCAGATCCGGCTTGTTGCCCAAATACCGATGGAATTCCGCCAACAGCATGCGGGCTTCCAGGTTTTTCGGATCGCGGCCGACGGCGGAGAGAAGGTTCATATAGGCGTCGCGCCATTTGCCGTCCTTCATGTTTTTCTTCGCCGTCCTGAAATTGTATTCGCCCACCCTGTGGCGGTGTCCTGCGCGGTCGAACGGAACTGTCAGAGCCTGGAAAAAAGTCATTTCGTCGTAGTCCTTCACGTACTTGAATAGAACAAATATGGCGAGCGATACCGCCGCCCAGAACGAGGCGAGCGCCGCCGCCGAAAGCAGGAGGGTGCGCCCCCACGACACTTGGAACACCCACGTTCCGTCGGGTTTTTGCACGCGTTTCAACATTCCAAACGCCGTTCTTTGCGGGTCCGGCGGGTTTGACGCTGTTTTTTCTTTGTCCGGCATAAATTTTGGAATTTTTAATTGTACGGGGCGAACCCCATACCTGTTGGGAAAGAGCCACATTACCAAAGCATTGCAAGCAAATTCGTATCCCCGCGCGTTTATTAATACAAAAAATATCAAATTAATGCTTGACGCGGAGTTGAAACGGGGGATAATGGCTCGAAAATAAAAAATTTTAACACAAGATAAACTATGAAAAAAATAATAGTATCGTCCATATTTGCTGCCGCCGCCTATACGGTGGGAGCCGCACCGCTCCTCACTATCGGAGATCAGCTTGATCTTTTCTTTAAGGGTTCCGTCATAGGCAAGTGGGACAGCAATATTACCTATACGCACAACGCCAACACCAAATTCGAGGACTATGCCGCGGTATTCCGCCTTGGCGCCGAAGCGGACTACGGAAGAAACAGCAAATTCAAGGCCAATATCAAGTTCGACGAGGACATTACCCGCTACGCGGACGAAAAGGCTTTCGATTCGAACCTTTCGCATGTGAAGGCGAACGCCTCCTACGAAGGCGCGAACTACAAGGTTCTCGCCAATTTCTCTTTCGACCAATACAACCAGAATACCGCCGACACCGTAGGCACCGAGACCGTGGGAAAGCTGATTCGCTACAACTACTACACCGCGGGCGTCAGGGGGTCCTACGATTTTTCCGAAAAACTTTTCGGCGAGTTGGGCTTCAAATGGGCCAAGTACGAGTACCTCGGCGAGTGGAAGGAGAAATTCTCGGATATCGACACCAATTCCATTCCCGTGAGTCTTTTCTATAGGGTAACCGAAAAAATTTCCGTCGGTCTCACATACCAGTACCGTTACACTGAGTTCTCCGGCGGACATCCCGCCTACTTGTTGAATTTGCACAGCTGGATGCCCGATCTCTTCCCCCTCTTTAACGATAGCCGTTCCGACCACTTCGGCGGCGTTACCGTCCGCGGCGAGCTTTTGCCGAAACTGACTTCTGAGATATACCTTGGCGTCGGCTACAGGGATTTCACCGTTAACGGAGTCGACGGAAGCGACACGACTTTCGCCATGAGCGGTAGTCTCGCCTACGAGGTTACCGAGAAATTGGGTGTTTACATCTCGGGATCGAGGGATTTCGGCAGCGGCGCGTTGCGCCAGTCGACCATCGTCTCGATGGGCGAAATCGGCGTAAATTATGATTTCTCCCAGCAGGTTTCCGGGGTGGCGAGCTTTACCTACTCTTATACGGACTACACGAATGCGAATCGTACCGACGACGGCTATATTGCGAGAATCGGACTTAATTACGTTCCCAATAAGTTCATTACTGTCGCCGCGAACTACCGTTATCTGGACAACGCCTCCAGTTACGTCTACACCACCTATATGCAGCATTTGGTTGACATCTCTGTCTCCCTCAAATACTAATGCGGGCGGGGTTGGTTGCGCTAAAAAAACCGGGATTGTTTAATCCCGGTTTTTTTTGTGTACGCGGCGGTTGCGGAAAATTTTCCAACCGCGTACTGCGGCGGAAATAAGACGCCGCCCCCCGCCGAAGCCCCCCGCGCTAAAAACTGAAGGGAAGGCTTTCCTTCAGCGGGGGCACTATTTCTATTTTCTCCCTGACGGGGGAGGGGACCTCCGAGAGCAAATCCTTTATGTGCGCTATGCTGTTGCATTCGCGCGATATGTGCGCAAGGTACACTTTGTCCACAACAGCGGCGTCTAGACTTTCCAGCAGGCGTACGGCGTCGGAATTTGAAAGGTGTCCGTGCGAGCCTTTAATCCGCTTTTTTAGACCCGGAGATCTTGCGGAATTATCCAGCATTCTCGGGCAATAGTTGCTTTCAAGCACAAGTATCTGCGCGCGCGAAGCGGCGTAGCGTACGGGAAGGGTTGTTTTGCCCATATCCGTTGCCCAAACCAGGTTCTTCCCCCCCAAATCGAAACCGTAGCCCACGGCGTCGCTGGCGTCGTGCGGAACGGAGAAGGGCGAAACTTTTATTCCCGCGAACTCGAAGGGTTCGCCCGTTGAAAAAATTTTCCAATTCAGCCATTTTGTTTCGGGAAAAGACCTCCATATGCATTCCGCCGTGGGTTGGTTCGCAAAGATTTCGGCGCCGCACGCCCTGAAATATTGCAAAGCCCGGCAATGGTCGCCGTGCTCGTGGGTGATGAAGACCGCGTCTATCCCGTCCAAGTCGAGATTTTTTTTGGAAAGATACTCCCGCGTTTTTTTTATTCCCACCCCAGCGTCTATCAGAAAACGGACGTTCCCGCATTCTACGAACGCGCAGTTTGCGGCGCTTGAGGTTTCTATTATTTGAAAAAACATCTCAGTCGGTTTTCGGGGGGCGCGCCGTATCCGCGCTTTTTACGAGGTCGAGGAATCTTTTAACGGCGGCGTCCGCCCTCGCCGAACCGCTTCTTCTAAATATGGGGAATTTCCCCACGTAGTCGGTGAAAACGGTTCCCGCCCCCGTTCCAAGCTTGAAAAGCTGGTCGTCGTTCAACATGGCGTCGCCTATGGCGAGAACCGCCTCCCCCGCGCCCAATATAAACTCGGAGTTGTAGGTGTCCACGAACCCCTTAAATTCCACTATATACCTGTTCAGTGGCGTCTGGGCGGCGTCGGCGCTTCTCAATTCGCCGTAGCGCGAGAGGGTGAAGGTGTTCCTCGTATAGTTGTAGGAATAATTCGATGCGCTGACTTCTATGCAAAAATTTTCCGATTTCGAAGTGAAAAGTCTTCCCTGGTACATGCATTTGTTCCCCGTCGCCTCGGGTATGCTGTACACGTTGGAGGAAAACTCTATCGCGCCGTCGTCCCCCAGGGTTTGGTAGACTCCGCCCACGTGCGAAATTATTTCCTCGGGCACGTACGCCCGCAACTGGTAGTCGCCGTCCTTTAGGCGCGCAAGGCGGAGGTCGTAGGGCATGGTTGCGCATCCCGTGAATTTTTGTCCGAGCCATTTAAACCATTTTTCCTTGTGGACTATTCCCGCGCTCGCGTACGTCCTGCCGGGTCCGGCGTTCTCCCAAAAGCGCACGCCGTTTATGTCGCCGTAAAAGATTTTTCCGGGACGTTTCGAAAGGATTTTAAAGTTTTTCCCCTCGAAGACTCCCACCACATACGCCCCGTTTCCGTCCATAACAACCCACTTGGCGCCTTCGGGCGAACCCGACATGGGGATTTTGCGCATTTGGAAGTTGCCGTGCGCGCGGGGGGCGTCTATGCGGCACGTTTCCACCCATTCGTCCAATTTCTCCGACGAATAAAGCACCGCGTCGTATCCTTCGCCTTTTTTTTCAGTGCGCAAAATAGTCCAAAGCCCCAAGTCGGGGTTGTAGAGTATTTGCGAACTTTGCGCCCCGCCCGGTATTGCGGTCTCCGCCGTGGGAACGGCGAAATTTTGCAAGTCGGCGGAGAAGGCTATCAATGTCCCCCTGTGCGGCAATTCGAACGAGAACACCGTTCCGCCCCCCTTGTCGAAAAATCCGCTCCTGTTTTCCGCGTCGAAAAACGCGCTTGCGTTGCTTATTCCGTCGGGCCAAAACGGAGATTCGGAGGGCGCCCCCACGGGGCGTTTAAATTCCCACGAAAGAAGGTCTTTGCTGACGGCGTGGAGCATTCCGCGCGTTCCGTGTTCCGGTCCCAGGACGAAGGGGTTGTGGAGCCAAAACGCGTGCCAGTCGCCGGCGACGCGCACCAACGCCGCGGGGGACGCCAACCAACCGCCGGGGGCGGTAAGGTGGAAGGCGGGTCTCGACGGATCCCTTAGGACGGCGTTTCCCGGGTGGGGAAAGGGATGTTGGCGTATGCTCGGCGCGACTCCGCCGAGGGTGTCGCCGTATTCGAAGGTTATTTTTTTCCCCTTGTACGGCGAAATGTAAAACGGCGCGTACCATTCGGGGAGGGACGCCGCCGACAGCAGCCCTTCCGCCCGTCCCACAACCCGCCCGTCTTCGTCGCGGACGGTCATTTTCGTATATTCGGACTTCGCCCCCATGGGGATTAGAAGGTAGTCGTCCTTCGCCTCGAAAACCGAGCGCATTGTTTCCCGCGCCGCGGCGGTTCCCGCCGTGGTTGCCGACAATACCGCGGCGCACACAATGCCGCAAATAGAGTTTCCCGTAGCCGGTTTCATGAAGAGATCCTGCACATTCTAAGCAAACGCGCCGCTATGCGAGAAAAAACGGAAAAATTTTCGGCGGCGCGCGGATTTTTTAAGGCTTGCCTCCTTTGGTCAGCGCCTGCAGAATCCCCGCATGAGTAAGATTTTCCCGTTTGCGGCGGCGGTTTTGGCGGTGCTCGCCGCGTGCTCCGCGCCTTCCGAACGCGCCGGAGCCGAATACGTTAAGGCGTCCAGGAAGCTTATGGACGCCGAATCCGAGTTCGCGCGTGCGCGCTACGTCGAAGCTTTGAATCTTGCGCGTTCGGCGCGCGACGGCTTAAAAGGAATTTTAAAAAACTACCCCTCGAGTCCCGTTGCGTTGCGCCTGGTGTCCGACCCCGGTATCGCGGTTGCGTCGTATCCGTACGGCGGTTTGGAATCGAAACTCCTCCCGAAGCTCGAACTTGCGGCGGATCCCCTGATGAAACCCGTGTCCGTTGCGTGGGCGCTGGCGGTGTGGAAATCCGAAGGGAGGGCGGATAGGATAGCGCTGTTCGCCTCCCTCCTTGCCGAAAACAGGGCGGAGTTGAAAATCCCCCCGCGGGACTTCCAAAAAATGGAGGCTTTGTGCGTTGAAAATATTCCCGGCTACGCCGAAAAAAGCGCCCTGGTGTCGCGTTTGGAAAAAACAAAAAACCCCCCTCCGGCAAAGGGCGGGGAAACGAGCCCGAAGACCCCTCCGTCCGCGTCCACCGCAAAAATAGAAAACGCCGAAGATTTTCTCGCCTCCGCGGGGTCCGACGCGTCTTTGGTGTCCTACGAGCTCAGGGCGGTGGACAGTCTCGTCAAAAAAGCTACCCTTGCGGGCGCGGCGGGCGGGGAAATCCAAAAGCGGTTTCTTGAAATTCTTGAACGCGCGCGCGGCAACGTCATGAAGATAAGCGCCGAATCCGTGCGCGAAACGGCGCTCTCGAACCTGGCGGCGGCGTTCGCGGACGCGGGGGGCGTTGCGGAAGCCGTGGATATAGCCCGGTCGCTAAAAGATCCACGTCTTTTCGAATCGGTGTTTAACGCCGTGGCGGACAGGGCGGGGAACGGTAAAAACTACGTTTCCGCGTTGGGACTTGCGGAAAGGTTGAAAGACGGCGCCGCCAAGGACGAGTTTATTTTCCGCGTGGCGTCGGGCGTTGCAAACAGGGGGCTCTTCCGCGAATCGGTGGAGGTGGGCAAAAGGATAAAGTCGGTGCGCATCCGCAACAAGGCCTTTGCGGTTGCGGCGAAACGCGCCATGGAAAAGGGGGATAGGGAAGCCGTTTTGGGCGCGGTTTCGCCAATAGACGCGGGCGATCTTTCCTTTTTGGACGTCTTCGATTTCCCCGCGCCCGGAGGCTTTAAGGAAAACGGCGCCTCCCTTAGGGCGTACAGGCTTGCGGTTCTTTCGGGCATACTGGCGCCCTACGGCGCGGAATTGGCGAGGGCCGTCAACAACCTTGCGGTCTCGGCGTGCCGGAAGGCGGAGGAAAATTTTTCGGAAATTTCGCGCGCGGTGGTTTCAAACTTCGTTAAATTGGGCGCCGCCGAAGACGCGCTGGATTTCATAACGGGGAATATGCCCAAAATCCGCCCCGGGGCGTTTGTTTCCCAAATATGCTCGGCGGCGGTCGAAATTTCGAAGTCCGATACGGCTGCTGCCGAGAAGTATTTTTCCACGGCGGCGGCGATGTCGGACAATTCCGTGGAGATAGCCTTCGCAATGCTGAGGGCGCGCATACCCCTCGAAAGGCAGGTTGAAATTCTGGGCGCGCGCATGCCCACGATGTTGTCGGAATAGAGTATCCGTTTCAGTTTTGCAAGTGCGCCATTTTGTCATCTGCCGAAACAAAATGGCGCACTTGTTTTTGTTGCCGTGTAATATATGTATTTTTATACCAGTTGGTTAAATTCTGGCACGACACCTGCTTGAAGCGGGGGCATGAGCAATATCGATCCCGAAAAATTTACCGAAAAAAGCGTGGAGGCGCTGAAGGCGGCGGGCGAAATAGCCGACAAGCGGAAAAATACCGAAATTTTGCAGCCGCACCTCTTGGCTGCCCTCATAGCCCAGGAGGGCGGCATAGTGGGCGCAATCCTAAACAAGGCGGGCGGGGACAAGCGCTCCGCCTTGGAATCCGCCGTCCGAAGGGCGTTGGACAAACTTCCGAAGGTGGAGGGCTCCAATTCCAAACCCTACATGAGTGAGGGTTTGTCCCGGACGCTGGAGAGGGCGCTCTCCATAAGCGGGGAAATGGGGGACGACTACGTATCCACCGAACACATGTTCATGTCGGTACTGGAGAATCCCGAACCCCCGGAAATCGGGGCGGTTCTGCGCAGTCTCGGCTTGACGAGGAGCGCCGTGGAGGAGACCGTCCTGCGCATGCGCGGTTCGTCCCACGTCACCACCAAAACTCCCGAGGCGACCTACGAAGTTCTTGAAAAATACGGAGTGGACCTTGTGCGCCTTGCGCGCGACGGAAAGCTCGATCCCGTTATAGGCAGGGACGAGGAGATAAACCGCGTCATAAGAATACTTTCGCGGAAGACGAAAAACAATCCCGTGCTGATAGGCGAACCGGGCGTAGGCAAGACCGCCATAGCCGAAGGCTTGGCGCAGCGCATAGTAAGGGCCGACGTTCCCGAGGGGCTGAAGGACAAGAGCGTGTTCGCCCTCGATATGGGGTCGCTTATTGCGGGGGCGAAATACAGGGGCGAGTTCGAGGAGCGCCTGAAGGCGGTCCTAAACAAGGTGAAGGAGTCGAACGGCGGGATAATAATGTTCATAGACGAGCTCCACACCATAGTGGGCGCGGGGCGCTCCGACGGCTCTATGGACGCCTCGAACATGCTCAAGCCCATGCTCGCCCGCGGCGAATTGCGTTGCGTGGGCGCCACCACCCTCGACGAATACAGGCGCTATATAGAGAAGGACCCCGCCTTGGAGCGCAGATTCCAAAGCGTCTACGTGGGCGAACCTGACGTGGAAACCACCATATCCATTTTGCGCGGACTCAAGGAGCGTTTCGAAACCTTCCACGGGGTCCACATCCGCGACAACGCCCTGGTTGAGGCGGCTACGCTCGGAAGCCGGTACATTTCGGGCAGGCAGCTTCCCGACAAGGCAATAGACCTGGTCGACGAGGCGTGCGCAAGAATCAAAACCCAGCTCGATTCGATGCCCACCGAGCTCGATATGCTTTTGCGCAAGGTGCGCCGTCTCGAGATAGAGGAGACCGCCCTCGTGAAGGAGGGGCACAACAACAAGAGGCTCGACGAGCTCCGCAGGGAGCTCGCCCAAATGCGCGCCGACAGCGCCGCCATGAAGGCGCAGTGGGAGTCCGAAAAGCAGTCCACCAACAAGGTCGTGAAGTTGCGCGAACGCATAGAGGCGGCGAAAATGGAAATGGAAAGGGCGGAGCGCGACTACAATTTGACGAGGGCGGCGGAAATCAAATACGGGGAACTTCCCAAACTCGAGGCCGAGTTGGAGGCGTCCATGAAAAACGAGATGAGCCGCAATTCCCTCGTAAAGGAGAGCGTGGGCGCCGACGAAATAGCGTCCATTGTGGGAGAGTGGACGGGCATTCCCGTAAAAAAACTGCTTGAAACCGAAAGGGAGCGCCTCTTGAAACTTCCCGAAATACTGCATAGACGGGTGGTCGGCCAGCGCGAGGCGGTTGACGGCGTGGCGAACGCCGTGCTGCGCGCGCGCGCGGGCATAAAGGATCCGGGGCGTCCAAGCGGAACTTTCATGTTCCTGGGTCCCACGGGCGTGGGGAAAACCGAACTGGCGAAAACTCTTTGCGAGGCGCTCTTCAACGACGAGAACCACATGGTCCGCATAGACATGTCCGAATACATGGAAAAGCACTCCGTTGCGCGCCTGATAGGGGCGCCCCCTGGGTATGTGGGCTACGAGCAGGGCGGACAGTTGACCGAGGCGGTAAGGCGCAGACCCTACAGCGTCGTGTTGTTCGACGAAATCGAAAAGGCGCACCCCGAAGTCTTGAACGCCCTCCTGCAGGTTTTGGACGACGGCGTCCTCACCGACTCGCAGGGAAGGAGGGTGGATTTCAAAAACACCGTGGTGATAATGACGTCCAACATAGGCTCGCGCTTTATCACCGAGGGTTCCGTTTCCGAAGACGGCGCGCTTTCCGAAAGTACGCGGGAATCGGTAATGGCGGAACTGGGGGCGCACTTTAAGCCGGAGTTCCTCAATAGGATAGACGATATAGTAATATTCAAGGCCCTGCAACTTTCCGAAATCGTGGAAATAGTAAAACTTCAAATAGAGAGGCTAAACAAGCGCCTTGAAAGCCAGAACCTGAAGGTGGAGCTGACCAAAAAGGCGTACAATTTCCTTGCCGAAAAGGCGTACGATCCTCTTTACGGCGCGCGTCCGCTGAAAAGGGTGATAAATAAAAAAATAGAAGATCCCCTGGCGCGCGCCATAATTTCGGGAAGCCTGAAATCCGGGGAGACCATGAAGTTCAGCGAAAAGGACCTTTCATAAAAACCGCCCTTGACGGAGCACCTTGCGGTGCTCCGCTTTACGGGTCGGCAATTTTCTTCGTTCCACTTCGAAAATTTCCCCCGTAGTCCCTCCCCCTTGGGCGTCGCGTTTTGCGCTTCGCGTGCGGGTGATATTTTTGCTTTGAAAAAGCCGTCCCCCGCAGACCATCTTAAATTCTACAGTGCTTGCGCACGTAGAATAAGGTGGTTGGGGATAACTTTCTTTGAATTAAATTATTAAAAAAGTATTTGACAAAGGCTTCCCGTTCCTATTTTATCAAAAACCCAAAGAGGGGCGCCCTGTGCGCCGCGCGTCCCTAAAAAAAGAAACTTAAAAATTAGAAACACGCTACCATATCATGAAAAAGGTTCTTACAAGTTTGTTTGTTGTTTTCGTATCCGCCGCGTTAAACGCCGCGCAAAGTTTCTATTTTGACCTGAATTCCTCCAACGCCTCGAATTCCAGTTTGGACACCTACTTTAGAACCTACGTGGGCGACGGCGATGTAGAGCTTGCCCCCGGCGCCAGTACCGTTGTGTACTTCGGCGATTCGAACCTTGGGTTTTTATTCGATATCCAAGCCCGCGATTTTGCCGGCACCATAGAACTTGCCTCGGATACCACGGGCAATATAATTTCGGTGGGAGGCACCGTTTCGCAGTCGGGGGGCGCGACGTTTGGTATTCTGGGCGCAAAAATACACGGTGCGGCGGGCGCGGACGGCGCTCTTCCCGAGCTTACAATCACGGGAACGCACGACGACAGGTACCACGAAGGAAGTATTTCCCTTATAGCGTACTCCTCCACCCCGACGTCGCTTACAATCGACGGCGCAAAGGTTACGTTCACGGATCTGGTTGTTTCGGTGCGGTCGACGAGCGCCAATACCGATACGCCCCAATTGGACATGGTAAACAAGGGCACAATAGTTTGGAACGTGGGCAACTTGTACGCTTCGTCGGCAGAATGGCCCTACACCCCCAACACTTTGGACGACCAAAAGGGTATAAAGTTTTCTTCGAGCGACGGCACGGGTAGCGTAATTCTCGGCAAGGACG
>CAZMBN010000021.1:0-28178 GCA_964564825.1 uncultured Opitutales bacterium | reverse complement strand
TACAACGTCAGGATGTTCCACGGTACGAAGGGGAGGGGTTTCAACGTTGCGGACGTAAAATTTTTCTCCAAACGCCGAGGGGGTTTAAACTTGCCGATAGTAAGGAGCAGTGTTACGGGTGTAGGTGCGATGAACACAATATATGTAACGCGCTACGAATCCCCCCTTGGGGAAATGGTTGTCGGTTCGTACGCCGGCAAACTTTGTATTTGCGATTGGAGCGCGGGAAAACGCCGCACCGCAACCGGGGCGCGGACACGCCGTTGTTTGGACGCGGAATTCAAGGAGGGTTCCTCTATCGTCGTAAGACGCGCCATTGCCCAACTTGACGAGTATTTTTCGGGGAGGCGTAAAATTTTTACCGTTCCGATAATATTTGCGGGATCCGAATTTCAACGTACCGTCTGGAGCGAATTGCTGAAAATACCCTACGGAACAACCGTATCCTACGGCGAACTTGCCCGCCGCATCCATAGACCCAGTTCCGTCCGCGCCGTGGCGGGGGCGACGGCGGACAATCCCGTTTCGATATTCGTCCCGTGCCACAGGGTCGTCGGCGCCGACCGCAGTCTGACGGGCTACGGAGGAGGTCTCCGTGCAAAAAGAATGCTGCTTGAATTGGAGTGTTCCAATTAGTTTAGAATGCCCGCCGCCTGAGGAGAGCGCGTCTTGGAAAGGCGAATATAAGTGTTGACTACACGGGGAATGGAGGCATCATTTGCTCCCAAATTTTTCAAGGCGCCGCTCGTTTGCGGGACTGCAAAAAATATTTAAACGCCTTTCAAATATGTCTTTGATAGTGCAAAAATACGGAGGTACGTCGGTCGGCGACACGAATAGGATTATGAACGTGGCGCGCCGCATAAAGGGATTTGTCGATGGGGGGCATAAAATTATCGTCGTCGTATCCGCCCGCAGCGGAGTTACAAACGACCTCATAGCGCGCGCAAAATCCTTGAATCCCGATCCGGATGAAAGGGAAATGGATATGCTTTTGGCTGTCGGGGAGCAGGAGACCATAGCCCTGACCGCCATGGCGCTCGACACTCTCGGAGTCAAAGCCGTCTCGCGTACGGGGGCGCAGGCCGGTATCATCACCAACGGGGTCCATACGCGGGCGCGTATCACCGAAATAACGGGCGGTGATATCGGAAAATGCCTGGATGAAAACAAGGTTGTGATAGTGGCTGGCTTCCAGGGAATCGATAGGACGGGCAATATCACAACCCTCGGCAGGGGGGGAAGCGATCTCTCGGCCATCGCCCTTGCCGCCGCATTCAAGGCGGATTTGTGCCAAATTTACACCGATGTCAGCGGTATTTATACCGCCGACCCGCGGATAGTCCCGACGGCGCGCAAGATATCGGAGATCTCCTACGAGGAGCTCCTTGAAATGGCTTCTTCGGGATCCAAGGTCATGCAGGCGAGAAGCGTCGAGTTTGCCCAAAAGCACAACGTGGTATTCGAAGTGAGATCCAGTTTTAACAACGAACCCGGAACAATAGTGAAATCGGAAACAGCATCATTGGAAGACGTCGTAATAAGCGGCGTGGCGGTAGACAGGAACCAGACGAAAGTTACGGTCAGCGGGATTCCCGACAAGCCCGGCACCGCCGCCGTAATATTCCAAAAACTCGGCGAAGAGGGTATAGTTGTGGACATGATTGTCCAGAACATAGGCAGGGGGGGGAAGGCGAATCTTACTTTCACCGTATCCAAAGACGACGCGCCGAAGGCGAAAAAGGTGCTCGACGCCGTTTGCAAAACTCTGCGCGGCTCAAACGTATGCGTTACCGGGGACATCGCAAAAGTTTCGGTTGTGGGAACGGGGATGCGCTCCCACAGCGGCGTGGCGGCGAAATTTTTCCGGACATTGGCGGCAAACGACATAAACGTGCAGATAATCGCCACAAGCGAGATAAAAATATCGGTTGGAATATCCCTGGAGGATGCCGAAAAAGCCGTAAACGCGCTGCATTCGGCATTCGAACTCGACAAGTAGATGCGCTATGTAAGCACAAGGGGCGGTGGTTCGACGGGGGAGGGGGAATCCGGTCTTTCTTTTTCCGAAGCGGTTGCCGAGGGTTTGGCGCCCGACGGCGGACTTTTTGTCCCCCGGGAACTTCCCGATATTTCCGCGCGGCTGGACTCCTGGGAGGGGCTGGACTACCCGGACTTGTGTCTTGAATTCCTGAAATTCTTCGCCGACGATATTTGCGAACGCGAGCTTGCGGAAATAATAAGAAAATCATATGCGCGCTTCGACGCGCCCGATGTGGCCCCGTTGAGGAGGCTCGGCGACAAACTATACATGCTTGAACTCTTCCACGGTCCGACCCTCGCGTTCAAGGATTTTGCCCTGCAGTTTGTGGGGAACCTCTACGAATACCTGTTGGCGAAAAGCGGGAAAAAGATAAACGTGTTGGGCGCCACAAGCGGAGACACGGGCAGCGCGGCAATCAACGGACTTTTGGGCAAGGACAACGTAAATATTTTTATCCTCTATCCGGAGGGGCGTATATCCCCCGTCCAGGAGCGTCAAATAGCCTGTACGGGTGCTTCGAACGTTTTTCCCGTCGCCGTAGACGGAACCTTTGACGACGCGCAATCCATAGTAAAGGATTTATTCGGGGATTCCTGTTTCAAATCGGAGTGGAACCTTTCGGCGGTGAATTCCATAAATTTGGCGCGCATAGTTTCGCAGAGCGTCTATTACGTATACGCCTGGCTGAAATTGCCGCGCCGCGTGCGTTCAAACGTCCAGTTCATAGTTCCCACGGGAAATTTCGGAAACGTCTTTGCGGGTTGGCTCGCCGGAAAATCCGGACTGCCGTCCGTGGAATTCAAGGTTGCAACGAACCGGAACGATATCCTCTGGCGTCTGTTCAACAGCGGCGTATACGAATTGTCGAAGGTAGAACCAAGCTACGCTCCATCCATGGATATCCAAGTGGCGTCGAACTTCGAACGCTTTTTATATTATTTCGAAGGCGGAAATTGCCGGCGCGTCCGCGAAATTATGGACACGTTTAAGCGCGAAGGGAAATGGGTTTTCGACACTTTCCCGGCGCGGGGATTTTCCGCATCGCGAATGGACGACGCCGAAATCCTCGACACGATCGGCGGAGTATACCGGAAATTCGGCGTGGTTGTGGACCCCCATACCGCGTGCGCCTTCAAGGACTTGTCGTACGGCGGTACGAAAGTGGTTTTATCCACGGCGCATCCCGCTAAGTTTCCGGAAGTCGTGGGAAGGGCGGTGGACGCGCCGGCGGCGTCCCCCGTCATCGACGCCCTTGCAAAAAGAAACATCGTAAAGAAAAGCATGCCGGCTTCCGCCCCGCTCGTCCGCGCGTACATAGAAGCCAACGGGTTAAAATAATTTTCGGGGAAACATTGCCGAATACGATTATGAAAAGAAGGATATTCATATACGACACCACTCTTCGCGACGGCACCCAATGCGAAGGGGTGTCCCTTTCCGTGCCGGCGAAACTGCGTTTGGCAGAGAAGCTCGACTCTTTCGGCATCGACTTCATCGAAGGGGGTTGGCCGGGATCGAATCCGCGCGACATGGCTTTTTTCGAGCATGCTTCGTCGCTCGCCCTAAAGCACGCAAAGATTACGGCGTTCGGCTCAACTCGCCGCGCGGGAGTAAAGGTGGAGGACGATCCGCAAATAAAACTGTTGATAGAGGCGAACACTCCCTACGTGACCATTTTCGGCAAGACGTGGTTGCTGCACGTTACGAAAGTTATAAAGACCACCCCGGGTGAGAACCTCAGAATGATAGAAGACAGCGTCGCCTATCTTGTCTCGCGGGGCCGCCGGGTGATATACGACGCCGAGCATTTTTTCGACGGCTATAAGGACGATCCCGAATATGCGCTGTCCACCCTTCTTGCGGCGAAACGCGGCGGCGCCGAACTTGTGTGCCTGTGCGATTCGAACGGGGGCACCCTTGTGGGCGAATTCGGCAGGATTGTGGACAAGGTCCGGGAATCGCTCGGGGAGACTCCGGTAGGGGTGCACTGCCACGACGACTGCGGATTGGCAGTAGCCTTGTCCCTCGAGGGCGTAACACGCGGGGCGTCGATGGTGCAGGGAACCATCAACGGACTCGGCGAGCGCATAGGCAACGCGAACTTGTGCACGATAATCCCCAATTTAATTTTAAAGATGGATATGGAGTTGGATTGCGCGCGCAATTTGGGTAAACTGCGCGATCTCTCCCTGTTCGCGGACGAGATGGCCAATCTAAGGAGCAATACGCACCTTCCCTACGTCGGCTCCTCCGCTTTTGCCCACAAAGGCGGCGTACACGCAGACGCATCCAACAAGGTAAAGCGCAGTTACGAGCATATCGATCCCTCCCTTGTGGGGAATAAGACGAGGGTGCTTGTTTCCGACATGTCGGGCAGGGCGTCCATTATGATGAAGGCGCGCGATCTCGGGGTGGAAATCGATTCCAAGGACAAGTCCGTCAGGGATTTTCTGGAGGAGCTTAAAAATCTCGAATTCCGCGGTTACGAATACGAAGCCGCCGACGCGTCCTTCCGCTTGTTGCTTTCGCGTTTTATAAAGCGCGAAAGCAGGGAACATTTTAAGGTCCGCGGTTATAGGGTGATAGTTGAGAGGGACGAATTCGCCTCGACCACGAAATCGGAGGCGACGGTAAAGGTTGAAATAGACGGCAATATAGAACACAGCGTGGCGGAGGCGCACGGTCCCGTCGCCGCGCTTGATTTGGCGCTGCGGAAGACGTTGGCAAAGCGCTATCCGGAGATAAAGAATATGGAACTTGTGGACTTTAAAGTCCGCATTATAGACAGCGGCGCGGGCGTGAACGCCACAACGCGCGTGCAAATAGAAACCAGGGACGGTAAAAAACTTTGGGGAACGGTGGGTGCGTCCGACAATATCATAGTCGCCTCCTGGGAGGCTTTGAAGGACGCCGTGGAATATAAATTGTCGATCGACGGCGAATAATGGATTGATTTTTCCGGAGCGCCCCGCGAGAATATCCCATACATGCCGGCAAATTCGAGTCTTATAGAGATAAAACCCTCCATCGGGAACGGTTTTTTGCGCTTTCTTTACGGTCTGATTGCGCGTCCGTTGGAGTCGTTTTTGCGCATTCCGCAAATCAACGGGGCGTATGCAAAAATCCTAAAAGATACGGGCGGCGAAAATTTTTTCGAGAAGGCCGCCAGGGCGTTGGGCGTAAGCTACGAGATCGACTGCGACGAACTCAAAAAAATCCCGGCGACGGGTCCGCTTGTAATCGTTTCCAACCACCCTCTCGGCGGGGCCGACGGGATTATACTGGGTTGCGTGCTGAAGCGCGTGCGCTCGGACTCCAAATTGATAGCAAACTCCCTCCTTTCCCGCATGGAGGGTATACGTCCGCACTTGATAGAGGTAAACCCCTTCGGGGGGAAAGCCGCAACCTTTCAGAATGTAGGAGCGATGAAGGAGACCATCCGTTTCCTCCGCTCCGGCGGGTGCGTAGGGACTTTTCCGTCGGGGACGGTTTCAACCCTCCATTTGCGCGATATGTGCATATGCGATCCGGAGTGGAACACGAATATAGCCCAAATCGCGAGAAGAACGAACGCGAATATTTTGCCCGTCTATTTCGAGGGACGCAACTCCTGGCTCTTTTACATTTTGGGACTTTTCCATCCCATGCTGCGCACCGTTATGCTGCCGCGCGAGATGCTTGCAACGGCGTCGCGCGGATCCGTCCGCATAAGAATAGGATCGGTTATCCCCTCGCGGAAAATTTCCGAATTTAAGACGGACGAAAGTTTGATTTCGTGGCTGCGCATCAATTCCTATATGCTCGGCAAGCGAAACGGAAAGGGCGAGACGCAAAGCGACAGCCAGATGCTGAATATCCGGCGAGGTCTTGAGAAAATTTTTCCGATGATGCACCGCGAAATGCAGGAACTGGTAAAACCGATAGACCCGGATCTCATGGCGAAGGAAATAGCTTCGCTTCCCGAGTCCTCGCGTCTGATAGCGGGGGAAAAAATATCCGTGTACTGCGCCGAGGCGTGGCAGATAAAGTGGACCATGATCGAAATTGCCCGCCTCCGCGAAAAAACCTTCCGCGAGGTTGGGGAAGGTACGGGCAAAAGCATGGACAGCGACGAATTCGACCAGTATTACCTGCACATGTTTATGTGGGACGCCGAGAATAAACGCATAGTGGGGGCGTACCGCATCGGCAGGACCGACAAAATTATGAAATCCCTCGGCGTACAGGGGTTGTACGCGTCCACCCTTTTTAAAATAAAGCGCGAGTTGATAGACAAAATGGAGTTGTCGCTTGAAATGGGCCGCTCTTTTATCGTCAGCGAATACCAAAAAAAGCGTTCCACGCTTGCGGTGTTGTGGAGGGGCATAGGGGAATACCTCTATAGAAATCCGCAGTACAGAACCCTGTACGGCACGGTTAGCATAAGCACTTCCTACAACTCCATATCGAAGGATCTAATGGTGCAGTTCCTGAGCGAATACAGGACTTCGGAGGAGCTTGCGAAACTTGTGAAGGCGAAACGCCCGCCGAAGCCCAGGTTGAAAAATCCCGACCGCAACGCCTTGTTGATGGGTACGGACAATATCGAGCATATTTCGGCTTTGGTTTCTGAAATCGAATACGACAAAAAAGGGGTGCCCACCCTATTGAAGCACTATTTGAAGCTGGACGGCGAGCTTTTGGCGTTCAATGTCGACCCGGATTTCAGCAGTTGTATCGACGGTCTTATAATGGTCGACTTGTTGAAAACCGATCCGAAACTTTTAAAATCGTATATGGGGGTTGAGCAGGCGGTGGCGTACAGAAAATTCCACGGACTCGAAACTCCGGATTTGTGCGCCCCCGAAAAGAAGAATAATTAGCGTCCGGTCCGGCTTGGTTTTTGCGCGGAAAAGAGAAATGCGGCGGTTACTTTCCCGAGGGCTTCCCTTTTGCCGCGGCGGCGGCCTCCTGGGGGGTTATATACAGGTACAGCCTCGATTTCGACACCTCTATGGCGTAGTCGACTTTGCCGCGAATACCGTATTTATCGCGCAAAATTGAGTCGTTGTCTTTAATGGCCTGTTCTGTTTTCGCCATGGATTCGTTTATTTTAAGCTGTTCGGAGGCGTCGATGGTGGAGGCGAGTTTTTTGCGCAGGGCTTCGAGTTCGGCGCGCCTCGACACGGTGAAGTTTATCAACTTTTGAAGCTCGCGGTTTTCCTCCTCCCCTTTGACGAGCCTATGGCGGTACAGGTTGATTTTATTTTTTTTGGAAATCAGCATGGGATCCAGTTCCGAACCGTCGGCGGAACGCAAATCTGAGAGTTCCTCCTTCGAGAGAACCGTGCATATATAGGACTCCAAAAAGGTCCGTTTATACTGCCTTGAAGACGAAAAGGCGTACACCCTGCGCATTGCGGCGTCGTTTTTTTCGAAGATTTCCTCAAGCCGCTTCAATTTTTCGGATATGTCCTTCTTCTTGGCGGGGTCCTTTTCCCCCTCCAAGTTTTTCTTCAGGGTGTTTATGGCGCGGCTGTCCCTCATCATTATGTTCAGGTTGGCTTGGAAGACGTCGTTGCTTTCGGGGGTGTCGAATTCGCGGACCAGCATCATATATTTGTCCCCGGCGCGCACGACGTCCCCCACCTTTTCCGCGCGGACGAGAAAAGGAAACAACGCGCAACATATAAAAAGCGGATATTTTACAATGTCTTTCATCTTATTCGGGCGGAACCGGTTTGCGGTTTTCAAAGCTTCCAACCGGAAAAATTTTTTTAAATCCAAGCAACCCTACCGATTGTCCCTCCCTGCCGCGCCGTCAAGAAAATTCCGCAAAACCGTTCCCGCCGGCAATCCTTTCCGGTTGGGAAACGCGTAGGAAATCCGTACTCCCAAGACGGAAACCGGGAGGTCCGGACGGAATTTCATGCTTGCACTGCGATGTAAAAGGGGGAAAATCCCGGCGTAAGTTTCGCCCTATGTTGAGTTGCAGAGATCTGACAGTAAGCGCGCCCGATTCGGGCGAACCCATATTGAAAAACGCAACTTTATCTTTTTTGCCGAAGGCGATGAACGCGGTTATAGGACCGTCCGGGTGCGGAAAGACCACCCTCGTAAAGGCCATGTTGAAAATACTTCCGTCCTCCGGTGCCTCGTATTTTAACGGTATGGAAATTACGCGCAGCGAGAATCTCGTCGGCAGGGTGGGCTTCGCCCCGCAGTTTACCTGCGTACATCCGATGTCGACCGTTCGCGAAGCCCTGCGCGACGCCATGAATATTTCCGTGGACAAATCTTTGCAAAAGCCGGGAACCATAGACCGTATTCTTAAAACGGTTGGGTTGACCGAGCATGGCGGCAAGCTTGTGAAATCCCTGTCCGGAGGGCAGCTGAGGCGCATGGGATTGGCGGTGGAATTGGTTTCCGATCCGGCGCTGTTGTGTTGCGACGAAGTCACCACGGGGCTTGATCCCCTTTCCGAGAACTCGATTTTGGACCTAATGAAGGACCTTTGCCGCAAAAACGGAAAGACCTTTGTTTGCGTTATCCACAATTTGGCGAAGCTTGATTATTTCGACAACATAACCGTTGTGTACAAAGCCGAAATTGTCTTCCACGGAACCCTGCCGGAGTTGTTGACGCATTTCGAAATAGACACCCCCCTCGAGGTTTACGATGCGTTGAGTTCGCGCGGAATGGACTATTGGCGCCGTAAACGCGAAGCGGAACAATCCGAAGTCCCCGGGGCTTCCGGGGGAAACGCCGGCTATCCCCCCGTGCAGTCAGCGTCCGCGGCGTCCCAATTCGCAACGCTTTTGCTCCGCAGATATAGAATCTTTTTCCGCGACGGCGGCTACTTCGCATTGACGTTGGCTATAACCTTCGGATTTCCGTTGATTGTGGTTATTTTTTCCATAGGCGGACTCCCGCAAATGGCGAGTTTGTCGATGGATAGGAACATGAGCGTATTCGACGAACTCAGGGCTTCCCTGGAAATCCAGGCGGAGACCGCGGGAATTTCCGCTTTGATTACCGGGCTGGTGCTTTTCCAGGTCATGTTGCTTGCCCTGATGGGGGCGAACAATTCCGCCTGCGAAATATCGGGCGAGCGCGCCCTCTACGAAAAGGAGCGCCTTATTGGACTTCGACCGTCCATGTACGCCCTTTCCAAAATCGTATTTACATTGTCATTGGCGGTTTTCCAGGGGATGTGGATGTGCGCGTTCGTCAAATATTCCTGCATATTTCCCGGATCCTACGCATCGCAGGGCGTAGTATTGGCGATGCTTTGCGCGGCAATGACGGCGACCTGCCTGGCTTTCAGCGCTCTGATGGATTCCCCCGAAAAATCCAATCTTGTATCCGTCTATCTGGTGGGGTTCCAACTACCGCTTTCCGGAGTGGTCCTCGCCCTCCCGGAAGCCTTAAAATGGGTGTGCCGCCCTTTCATAAGCACCTATTGGGGATGGGCGGGCTATATGGGCTCCATGCGCGATACGAGAATTTACGACGCCTACATGCAGACGTCTTCGCCTTGGGAATTCATACCTTCTCCGGGGCTATCGGTTGCGGTTCTATTGCTGCAAACGGCGGTGGCGCTGGGATTCGTATTTTTCGGATGCCGTCAAAAAAAGTGGAATCGATTGTAAAAAACGCTTGCGTTCTTGCGGTCGGAAAAAGAGAATCGCCCCGGCTTTTTAGAGCATTTTGCAGATGAAATTCAAGGCAACTCCCGTTCTTGTTTCCGTTTTAATACCGCTTCTTTCCGTGGCCGTGGCCCTCGCCCTCATATACCTTAAGAAAAGTTCGCAGCGGGCGGGGGATATGTTTCCATATTCGCAGTATATGTCGTCTCCCGAAAGCTTGTCCGGAAATTCCTACAGACTGGACGCGCGGCTAAACCGTCAGATAGCGTCCATTCCGCCGTCGGGCAGGGTGGTTTTGGTGTCGGACTTAAAGGGCGTTTCCCCACTGGCGATACTGGTTCCCGATAAATTGGGGGGAAAAAACTTGTCCACCGGGCAACAATACAGGTTTTACGTGGACGTGAAACCGGGGGGGAAAATAATAGTCAGCTCGATGGAAAAATTTTAAAATGAAAAAACTTTTTACGCTCCTGTTTTGTCTGCCGGCAAGTATGGCGTGCTTGCCCGTTATGGCCCAACTGCCGATTATGAAGGACGACGCTGGCGTCGTCCGGGACAAGGCGCAATCCGCCGCCGGGGCGAATAATATTCCGGTTCCAAATCATCCATCCGGGGGCGCGAGACCGCCGTCCGCGCAGTCACTTGGAATTCTCGAAAGCGCAACGTCGGAGCGCATATTGGACAGGGTGTTCGACGTCAACAGGGATTCGTTCGATCTTGAGAACGGAACGCTGAAGTGGAAGGGCCGCACGTTTTCCGTAGGGCATCTCCCCGTCGTTAGGGCGAGGTTCGAGAGGTATCTGTCCACGCCCGTGAACGTAAAAAATTTCGAATCGTACCAGGGTATAATAAACGAGATAACGGCGCAACTTGCGGCTTCGAACTACAAACTATCCATAGAGCAGCTGCGCGCCCCGTGGAGCAAACTTTTCGACGCCGCCGAATACGATGTTGACGGGGGGGCGTCTATAACCATAGCCAATCTTGTTTATCTGTCGTGGAGAATGCGCGACGAATTTTCCAACCAAAGGGAAAGGGAGGTTGAACAGAACCGCGTTGTCGATTGGCAACGAAAGCGCTTTGTGGGGGCTGCAAGTTTTTTGGAGTACGCAAGGGACAGGATAATAAAATACAATAACAAAGGACTTTGGTCTGATAAGTATGACAAAAACACGGTCGAAATCCCAACATTCGGACCGCAATCCTACAAAGCAAAGTATTTGCCTATCCATGAAGAGGTGCGTACCGAAGGCACCGCCGAAATTGCGATGTTGGGGACGCAATTGTCCGAGGAAGTCGCCGAGCTTGTAACCCAAAAGGCGGCGACGATTGCCATGGGGACCAAGGCGATACTTCAGTTTCAATCCCATGCGCTCGCGTTTTTGTACGAACGGAAGTTCCAACAGGCGCAGATAGCGTCGATGTTTTACAGACATATCTACAGCGGAGACGCGTCCGCGTTAAAAATCGGGGCGGGGAAAAAGAAAAACGGAGACGAGGTTGTCAACACCTTTATGGGCGTGGAAAACTACGTCCCCACGATGGACATGCTGGAAATGGTGGCTACGGAAGCCCGCAAAGACGTACGCGACGGAATGACCGCCGTTTCAAAACTCTACGATTCCGGGGAACTTTATTCCGCGCTGAGGCGTTTGATGGAAACTTTCGTCCTCGGGGAATTCGAACCGGCGTTGCAAGTCTTCGATTACGAAAAGAAGAAGGCGTTGAAGGAGATATACAACAAAATCTCGACGATAAAGGTGCTCGCCGACGACAAGGATTGGTCCGGAATAGAGGAGATCGTGTCCGAAATAAAGAAAACGGCGAAAGATTTTCCCGAAAGGGAGATTCTTTCGAAAGTGCGCGCCGCCATGAGGGAGAGCAATATGCATATCGTGCGTGCGAAACAATCGGCGGTTATGGGGAAAAACGACGAAGTCGAGGCTTCGATAACCTCCGCAATGAAGGCGTGGCCGTTGAATCCGGAACTTGAGTCTTTCGGCAAGGATCTTTTGGGAATGGCGGAAGGGTCGTCCCTATATACGCGCAAATTCGACGACAACGTGTCCAACGGTAATCTCCGCAATATAGTTTCCGAGGCTCCGGAGTACGGTCTGGCTTTTAAAAACGATCCTAAGAGGGCGTCGTCGTTGCGCGAGATAATAGTGCGGATTTCCAAAGTCGACGCCCTCATAGCGCAGGCGGAGGAATTTGTAAAACAGGGAAATATTTATTTCGCATGGGATATCCTTGAGAGCGCCGTGAAGATAGAACCCCGCGACCCCGTCTTGGCGGTTTCCAGAAGCCGGCTTGCACCCGACGTTGCGGATTACGTAAAGACCGTAAGCCGTGCGCAACAAGCCGAGTCTGACAAAAAATATGCCGCGGCGTTGAACTTGTACATTGCCGCGCAAAAAATATTCCCGGCTTCCCAGATATGCCACCAAGGGATAGAGCGTCTGGCGCCGCTGTACGCCAAGTAGTCGATGTCAGGTTTCCCGAACCGCGCAATTTTTGGTGTCGTCTCGTTTTTTATCGGGGGCGCCGTTTATTTCGCCGGGGGGGCTATATTCTGTTTTATGCTCCGCATTTTGCCCACTTTCCCCGATTCCGCCGGGGACTGCGGATTGCCGGATTCCTCCACGCGGCTTTTCGACTTTTTAAACGACGCCTCCGCCAAGTCGGAGCGCTTCGACGCAAACGAATTCAGGGGCGGAGTGTTTTTCCTAATAAACGACGCGTTGAGGCGCGCTCCGCGCGGCGGAACTTCGTATGCGGTTACCGTTCCGCCCGAATTCCGATTTGACGGCGAGTCCCTTGTGGTATTGCAACGGTTCGAAATAAACAGTGTATTCCTGCGGACGAGCCCCCCCGTCAAACTTTATTACGACCAAAACCTTTCGATAACCCATGCGTATGTGGGGGACGCCAAGCTCCCGGGATTCGTAGCCCGTAAGTTAAACCGCCGTTTGCTCCGTGATTTGAAACTTGAAAAAATAAAACAAATAAAAGTTTCCGGCGATTCCATAACGCTGTACAAATAGTACTTTTGCGATGCGCGGGATCTTTCCATATTTCGGCGGACTTGTTCCCGCACTGTTCCTCTCCGCAAATATGTGCGCCCCCCTCTTCCTCCTTTGCTCGTACGCGCAGGATTCCCCGACCCTGGCCGAGAAAATCGCCCTTGCGAAGAAGATGGCGGACGATGCCGCAAGCGGAAAGACGGAAAGCGGCAAGGTTGTAAACGGTACTTTTAATTTTGCGGAGGAACTTTTAAAATACCGCGAGAGCGTCCGCGTGCAAAAAACTTCGTCGGAACCTTCGCCTTCGGACGATTCCAAGCGGGGTTCCCCTGAACTTCCTGAAACGTCGCCGGAAAAATCTGGGGAAACGGGGATTGCAACAAACGCCGGACACGGCGGCCTTCTTGCCCCAACCCGGGAAAAGACTCTTGCCCCTCCCGATTCTTCGGCGTCTCCCCGGATAATACCGATGGTACACCCGCCGAAAGTCGATTCAAAGGCGGTAAAACCCCGATACACGGTGGACATGAGCGGTTTTTCGGGGGAGTACTATGTTGGATATATGGAAGACGCGAAAAAAACCATAGAATTTATAGACAGGAAACTCAAAGAGTCGAAGAAGTTTTCCAACGCGGCAACGGGAATGTTTTTCATATACAGCGACAACGCCTACGCATTGTCTGAAATAAAAAAATACGCGGACGCCTGCCAGAAATTGGCGGAAAAATTTTTCGGAGACAAATACACTTTCCTGTCGGATTCGAATAAAATTAGATTACAGGTGTATATTTCGCCTTTCTTCCGCTTAAAACACGACTATAGTTACCTTAGAAGCCGCAACGGAACGATTACGATATCGCTAAATACGTCCGGCCTTTCCGACGCAAAGCTTGTGTGCAACCTGCTTTCCACCGCGGTACTTGGAAAGGTGGCGGATATGTCGGGGGTGAAAAAAACGGTGCCGTACTGGCTTGAAACCGCGTTTACCCAAATTCTGCGTCAAAGCTTGGTGGATGGAATACCTACGGAGATGGGAAGGATATCGTCGATGCAACAACCCGAAAATTTAAATTCCATTCTCTCCTACACGCGCTATAGCCGACAACCCCAGAAAGTGAAGGAGTCGCATTGTTATTGGTTGGCCGTGTGCGCGGAAAAAATGGTGGGGGATGCGGACGCCTACCGCGCTTTTATCATGTCTTCCATTTCGGAGGGTACGAAGGCGAGCGAAATTTTATTGAGGGGCGAGGCTAAACGCACCGGTCTCGATTTCGACCTGTGGTTTAGAACCGTTTTCGCAGGCGAGGTCTGGTCGCATTTGGGGGGGATAAATTCCCCGTATTGGACGGATATGGAGGTTGCAAGATTGTCGATATTGCAGGTGGGAAATTCCGCGGGGGAGAGAATCCCCCTTGCGGATTCGTCCCTATGGGAAAACCGCGAAAAATTCGAAAACGACATAAGGTCCCGCATAACCGAGATCAAAGTGGCTTTGATAAGATGTAATCCCTTGTTCCATAATTGTCTTGTAACTCTCGGAAAAATGTACGAGTCTTGCCTTGACGACGACGAAAGTTCCTTTTCAAAGTGCCGTGCGCTGTTCATAAACGAGTATGGTGTTGCGAAAGAGCTTTCGGCCGAAGTCGAAAAAATGATGTCAGAATGACCGGCGCACACGCGCGTCCGTGCGCCGAAAACACTTAAAGGTTCCATAGATATGAATAGCATTATAGCGTTCGGCATGCCCGGTTACAGCGAGTGGATTGTAATAGTCCTGGTAATACTCCTCCTCTTTGGAGCAAAGCGTCTGCCAGAACTTGCAAGAGGCTTGGGAAAGTCAATCAGGGAATTTAAAAAGGCGACAAGCGAAGTTGAAGACAACATACGCGAAGCCATGAGGGACGAGGAAAAAAAACAGACTTCCTCCGCCAAAAGCGATTCCCCCGATTCCGGTTCTTCCGAAGGCAAAAACTGACTTGAATGATATCCGACGGCGGCATCCGCGGCTTTGGTAGAAATTTTCCGTAAAGGGGTTTTCGGAATTTAATTTTGCGGGCGCTAAGATTTTAGGGAGTCGTATATCCCCGCTAACGCCTCAAGATCCTCTTCTCTCGTCCCCGACTCTATCCTGAAATCGAACTCGCCGCTGCGTTCAAGTTCCGAAACGGCCGTTTGCATCCGCCGTTCGATTTCGTCGTCGTCTTCGGTCCCCCTACGCCGGAGTCTTCTGCGCAATTCCTCCGTGCAACCGGGCGCTATGAATACGGTTTTTAGTTTGTCCGATATTTCGGGATTGCAGGCGGCTATCCCGCGCCACGATTCCGCGCCTTGCACGTCTATAACTAACATTAGATCGTTGCCTTTGTTTAGGGCGTCGAGTACGGGGCTTTTCAAAGTTCCGTAATATTTGCCGTGGATCTTGGCGTATTCGTAAAATTTGTTCTGCGATATTGCCGTATCGAAATCTTTTTGCGACAGAAAAAAGTAATCCTTTCCGTCTATTTCGCCGGGACGCGGGGGACGGGACGTAGCCGTGACTACGCGCCTCAACAAAGGGCGGATTTTCATTAGTGATTCGGCAACGGTGGTTTTGCCGCTTCCCGCCGGACCGCTTATTATCAACACGATATTTTTCATCGTCGGAGTCAATAGAATAGGGACGCAGCAAGCAAAATAGCGGCGCATGCGCATAGCGACAGACCGAAAACCCTTATTCTCGACGGCCTCCCGTAAAGCCATTCTAACAAATCCCGCAATCTGTAGGGGACGGCGCCGAAGTAGAGCGACAGCAATACCATAACGTAGGTAAACGACACCAAAAACAGACGCGACGGAGGGTCTTTCATATAGGCGGAATCCAAAAACTCCGCCGACAGCATAAGTCCTATTACCGCGAGCCCCCTAACGGAAAGAAAATCGTCCAAATAAAAAAACGCCAGAATCCCGGCTACGCCGAACATTGCAATTAAGGCGATTTTTATGTTGCCGAAATCGGATTCCCCAAGGTTCGATAGGGAATATAAAAACCACAAGCCTCCGGTTCCAAAAGTTGCAACCGCCGCCTTTGTGCTCCGCAGAAATCCGAATGCGGGCGTTTTTGAAGATTCGGCGAAGAACGCGAAAGGCGCGCCCAATGCCAACAAGACGCCGGCGAATAGATATGTGGAGACGTAGAGGTTCATCGGGGTAGAGTAGAACGCCAAATGCAATTTTAATCAAGAGGATTTATCCAATCTATGGACAGTCTGGCGCATTCCCGCGAATCGTTTTTTTTGATTACCGAGTGGATGCTTCGGTTGTTTGCGCAAGAACATATTACGTCGACCAAGTCGCTCGGCATAACCTCCTCGAGAAAATTTATTCTGACGGTTCTCGGAACCAGGCAACACGGAAAATCGGGCGGAAGGGAATCGAGCGCCCATACCAAGTAGATGGCGTTGTTTACGTGTCCGTTTAAATCGATATCGTCGGTGCGCGCACACGATTGTATCCGGGAATTTATAAATTCCGGTTTCTGTATGGGTGCGGACAAATCCGCATCCATAGCCGGGCGCGATTCGTCGGTCTCCCATTTCGGCAGAACATCGAGCCGTGCTATTTTGCGCTTGAGCGTGTCGAACACAACCCATTGCGAACGCGCCCTCAAAACAAGCCGGCCTTCGCGCGTTTTTGCCGTAAATTCGCGGTACGCCGCCACCTTGCTTCTAATTGAAGGCCATGTTTCAACGTACAAACGTTCCCCCCATTTCGGTAGTCCGTCCACCTCCAGCAAAAGCTTCGACAGCGCCCAACCCAAATTCATGGGCAAAAGCTTTTCAAAACCCACCCCGAGTATGTTCGCGTGTTCGGTTGCGGATTCCTGCAACAGCCGCAACAGGGCGGGCAATTTAAGCGTACCGTTCCTATCCGCGTCGGATATTCGAATCTTAAAACTGCTGAGGTGGGACGGCATTGCGGCGGACGATGTAACGGAGTTGTTATTTTTGACCCAGTTTTTTTCCGTTGAAGTTGCCGGTCAGCGATTCGAAAAATTTTAGGAGAAGGGTGGTCTCCTCGTCGCCGAGCTTTTCCCCCCGTTGAAATTCCGACATAACTCCAATTGCATGCCTGAGGGATAAACTCGATCCGTCGTGGAAGTAGGGGGCGGTCAACGTTGCGTTTCTTAGGGTGGGAGTCTTGAACTTATGCGTATCGCGTGCGTCTTTTGAAAAAGACGCGAGACCGGTGTCGTTGATTTTTCCCACGTTTCCGCGCTTTTTGAAATAATTTTCCGCCAGACCCATGTATTCGAAACTTTGTCCGCCGAGATTTTCTCCGGAGTGGCATACGGCGCATCCGTTTTCCTTGAAAATTTCGTAACCCTTAACCTGTTCCGGCGTCAACGCGGATTTTTCACCTTTTAAATAGAGATCGAACGGACTGTTTGGAGTTATGAGGTTTTTTTCAAATTCAGCTATGGCGTCGGTAATGTTTTTTTCCGTAAAACCGCCGGGATAAACTTTTTTGAAGTCTTTTGCAAAATTGGTGTCCATCTCGAGCCGCCCGGCTATTTTTTCCCAACTGCCTCCGTCCATTTCCAGCGGATTCATCGGAGGCCCCCCGGCCTGTTCGCGCAAATCCCGGGCCCGACCGTCCCAAAATTGCCTGGCGTTAAATACCGCGTTGTAAACGGTAGGCGCGTTTATATCCCCTTTCTGCCCGCGTATGCCGGTTGAAGTCGGCAAAGAATCCATTCCCGCATTGTCGAGGGGGTGGCAAACCGCGCACGAAACCGTATTATCGCCGGAAAGTGCCTTATGGTGGTATAGGGTGGAGCCGAGCTTCGTCTTTTGGGGATTTACGGGAAGTTTTTCGGGAATCGGCCATACGGGTTCGTTCTTAAATTCCTCGGCAACGTTTGAATTTTTCATTAAAATACTGCGCTGCGAGGCAATCCAATCCTCGAATATGGCAAATTCTTGCGGGAACATGTCGGAATTCCAGTGGAAGAGTTTGTAACGGACCGGAGGCATCGATCCCGAATTTACGGCGTATTCTATTTTCGCCAAGATGGTGGAGTTTGTAACGTTCCCGTTTTTGACGTCGTCCGTTAACGAAGTCATGTCGAAATATTTTATTCCCCCGTTAATGTCCTTCTGGATTATTGCGCCGATCAGTGGAAAACGGCTATAAAAAGGCGGTTTGGCGGATTTTGAATGGCACATTACGCAGCCTTTTTCGTTCAGAAGATACGCAATTTGGTCGCCGCCGCCGCTTATCGAAAGGACGGAAGATTGTCTACGTACAATGTAAAAAACTACACCACAGGCAACTACAAGCAACAACAGCAATACGGTTTTATTTTTCATGCCGCAGGTGAGTTTATATTGTAAACCCAACTTAAACAACCAACTTTTTGCAGGTAATATTGAAAAAATTTTTACGGGCGGTCCGCTATCGGCACAAATTTATTTGACATGCTCCAACCGCGTTTGCCCGACGGCGTCTCCACATATATGAAATTTCCGTGTCTGCCCGATATGGAGGCGATTTGCCCTTCCTGCAGCATTGCTACAACGGGGGCGTTTTCGGCGGGGGACGCCAGTATGGGGGTGTCGTTTTTGTCGGCTATAGCGGTTGAAGCGTAGTTGTCCCAATCGATAGAGGCGATTACGGCAAGTAGGAACGTGCCGATTGAAACAAACGACAGGAATATCCATGCTACGGATTTTTTCCCGTAGAGCGGGGGGATAAAAATAACCAAAACGGAAGTCCAAAAGGATGCAAAAGCCACGGCTAGCCACTCGGAATAGGATAATTCCGATATAAACGGCGCCGAAAATTCGTCCGTAGGTAACGCAAGGGAATTTTTGTCCGCAAAAATTTTTAAGTTGGCGGCGGCTTCGCGTAAACGCGGCTCGATGTATATGCTTCTCAAGTAGTTTAACAGGGCTTTCCCCTTTTTGTCGAGCTTGACGCAGGTGTTCGCCAAATTGAAGTGCAATTGAGCCGAGTTTCCCCCCTTCTCAAAGGAGTGGTCGAAATTTTCTTCGGCCCTTTTGTAATCGCCGGCCGAATACGCCCTGTTCCCGAGGATGAAAAATTCGTCGGCTGTTTGGGCGGTTGCGGAGAATGCGCCCGCAAAAAGAAATACAAGCGCGGTCGGAACTACGCCGCGAATACGGAAAAACTTGCTGGTGGAAATCGTCATTTTGAATCGCGTATTATTTTTGCGAGTTTTTCCGAGAGTACCGGGAGGTCGATTTTTGAAATATCCAATGTTCCGTAGGCTAAAGCGTCCGCGCTCTCAAAAAATACGGAGGCGTCCTTAATTTCCTCTTCAGAAAAAGTCTTATTGCGCATAATTTCCTCCGCTTGCCGAAATAGAAGAGCATCGCTTTCAAGTTCGGTATCGGCACTCAACGCGCATTGCACGGCTCTGCGTGCATTCCCGAAGAATCCGGCGGCGTCTCCGGATGCGGAGGCGTTTTTGGCGCGTTTTAAATACGCGCCGGCGTCCCTCCTCGCCTTTAAAGCCTTCGCGTATGCCGGATTATTAGCCAATTTTATGGAGTTTTTCCTGTAAACGATAAATAAAACAAGTGCGGCTATCCCCAAAATTTGCGCCCCCCAGAAATAGGGGGAATCCGCCAGTTTGGGGGGGCTAACCGCCTTGGCGTCCGCGTTCGGTGCGGAATTTTCAAACACCGGATCCTTTGAAGTTTCCTTTAGTTTCGATGCCTGGTTGGATAGCACGTTTGGAGCTACGCTGACTTCGATAGGGGGGGATTTCAATTCCACATATTTGCCGGTTTCGGGGTTAAAGAAATTAAACACAAGGGTCGGAGCCTTCGTTAAATCCGGTTTATTGGGAACAACCGTGCATTCAAAATTTTTAATTCCTATGTTTCCGAGTCCGTTGCTCTCATCTACGAAGGAACTTTTGAATTTGTAGCTTCTCCAGTTGCCGCCGTTGTCTACGATTGGGGCGGATATTCTGGAGAAGTTTCCCATGCCAACCACTTTTGCGGATATTGTACACGGCTCGCCGACGCTCAACGAATCGGGATCTACGGTTACATTCTCAAGCGACAAGTTCCCTATGGCGCCGGTAAATTTCGCCGGTTTGCCCTCCTCGGGGAGAGGCAAAACGTTTATTTTCCGCGGCGGCATGTCCACTTCAAATGGAATTTGTCTGTTGGGGCTCAAAGACAGCATTCTATCGATAGTGGACATCCCCATAGAGAATATCCGGTCTATGGTCGACATTCCCATCAGGGGATCGGCAGCGGTTTCCCCCAGCAAAACTCCGCGCGCCGAAAAATTTAAATCATAGTCGCCGACTTTTATCGGAGTTACAACCAACGGGTATTTAAAAAGTGCTTTGGAGGGGTTGCTGTTTACATCCAAGGTATATTTCGGGGTTATCGGAGAGCAGTCGAAAGCGTCCGCTTTTTTTACGGAGGGCTCGATCGCTCCAACTTTGAATCCCCTTTCCAATAGCGACTTATCGATGGAAAATACGAGTTCGCACTGGACGCTTTCTCCTATGTAAATCTTTTCCCGTGGTACTTTGATTTCCAGCCGAAGTCCCTTTTTTAAAAGGTCGTCGATGGAATGCGACGGGGGTACGGAAGTCCTGCTTTGGTTTTGTTGTGGTGTTCCGAACATGGAAAACGGATCGAAGGCGGATATATTTTGCGAAGTTCGCGTACGGTTCGGCGCATTATTGCTCACCACGAGTGTCGCTTTCGCTATGTCGATTATTTGCGAGCCGTATTTTATTTTCCATTCCGGTATCGTGTAGGATCCGGCGGCGTCGGCACGCACCGTATAGCTGATTTTGGTTTCGCTATGCTGTCCGCCGGTTCCAAAAGAAATGCTTTGCGAACGGCTTGTCCCCACTATATTCAGACCTTGGGGAATCGGAATACTCGAAGGATCCACGGAAGCGTTTAATCCTCTTATTACAAGAACATAGTCGGAGGTGTCGTCGGGGCGTATTTCCGCAGGGCTAAATCCGAGGGATTCCACGGTCTGCGCCCGTACAAATATAACCGTCGATAATATCGATACCAGATATACAGTCAGCCTTTTCATTTTCCCACCAGTTACCAATCTTTATAAGCCTTTTCAAACCTGTTGTTTTGTTCCCCGAATCCGCGCATTGGAAGTACTTTTTCGGAATCTTGTATTGATTCCAATAACTGTCTTGCCTCCCCTCGGGTCATCGTTCCCGTCGTCCTGCGGTAGTCTTCCATGGCTTTTTCGTCCGTTCCTTCTCCCGGCTTTTTATCCGCGTTTTTGGATTTTTTGTCAGACTTTGCCGTTTCGGTAGGGAATTTTTGCTCCCGTGGATTTACGGCATCTTCCTCTTCCTTCCCACCCCCTTCTGCATCGGCCGGATTTTTATCCGATTGCTCCTTCGGAGCGACGGCTTGTTCCCCTTTACCTGTTTCCCCTGTATCGGAATTGTTTTTGCGATCTTTTGAACCGCCGGTATCGTCGGCGTTTTTTCCGCCGGATTTGTTTTCCCGGTCCTGCGTATCCCGATTTTGCTCCTGTTGTTGCTGTTGATTTTGTTGTCCGTTTTCGTTTTTTTGATTTTTTTGCCCGTCCTGTCTATCTTGCCGTCGATTTTGATTATTTTGGTTGCTTTGGTTATTTTGGTTTGCGTTTTGCTGGTTGTCGTCCCGTATTAGTTTCTTCAATTCATCCTTTATAAAAGTCACACGCTTGGGGTTCGCCTCGTTGTTTGCAAGTTCGCTAAGTTGCCCGGAGGCTTTTTTCATCATCCCGTCGAGGTTTGCCAAAGCTATATCCACGGACTTAAGGTTGTTTTTTGCATTTTCAAGTTTGTTGTCCAGTTTGAGTGCCGAATCGAACATCGCCCGCGACTGCAGCAGCATGTTTCTTGATTTTTTCCATATGTCTTCGCTTTCGGCATAGGACTTTTTTAGATCGGAAAATTCCTTTTCAATGGTTTCGCATTGGGTTATGCCTTGTTTTAAACTTTGCTGAAACTGCCGGTTTTTTAGGGGACTTTTTTGCATGGCCAGTTTTTTATCCTGATCGTTTTTCGCGGACGCAAGCAGTTCGGATTCCCGTTTTAACAGCTCCGTTCCCCTTTTTAACAAATTCAATCCGTTGGATATCGTACTCGAGGCGGCGTTTGGGACAACCCGCGCCCTTTGGGATAGGATTTGCGGAAGTTCGGATTTTACGATAGCGGCCTCGGAAAGTCTATAATCGGCATTGCCCATGTTGTAGAGGGCTTTTGCGTGCATGTCGAGATCCTTTGGCGAAAGTTTCATGGCTTCCATAAAGGAATTTTTTGCCTCGATATATTTGTTTGAATCCATTTCCTCCAGGGCCTTATTGAATAGATCCCTCGCACCGGGTTTCGAATCGGTATCCAAATGCCTTTCGGTTCGGCTCTTTGCGGTATTTACGCTACTGCCTGCTTGGTCGGCTTCCCTTGCTGTTTTTAAGGTGTCCGCATTGGATTCCACCGGTATGGGGTTCCCTTCGTTGGAGGGTTGCGCACAAAGTTTGTCTGGAAGGTATAATAACGACGCCATGCCAATATTGCCTATAAGTAAGGCGCGCATGAATATATGTCTCCCCGTAAAGAATTTGCGGGTTCCTATGAGCGATTCGAGCCCCAAGAGAATTATTGCAACGACCAGCGGAATCTGAAAACGCTCTATGGCCGTCTGCTTCATTTTTGAACTTAATTCCTGTTGCGGGATTTTCTTCAGCCCCTCGTTGTATATGGCGTCCATACCGTTGGCCGTGAGAGGTTTATAAAATCCCCCGGTTTCCGCGGCTACCTTCGACAACATTCTTTCGTCGAGTTTGCTCGTAACGGGATTTCCATACTCGTCTTTGATATAAGTTGTCTTCCCAAACTCGTCCCGCACTGGGATACGCCCTCCTTTGACGCTTCCCACTCCGAGCGTGTATATTACGACTCCGTCTTTGGCCGCTTCTTTCGCTTTTGTTAACGCGGAAGACTCGAGTTCTTCGCCGTCGCTGATTAACACTATAATTTTTTTGTTCGAGGTGTGGGCGAAGGCGCTCTCCGCCTCCAGAATAGCCGCCGCTATATTCGTTCCACCACGTTGGATAATATCCGTATCGAGCGCCTCGAGCGACATTCTGAAGGCGTTGTAATCAAGGGTTAAGGGACATTGAAGAAACGATTGACCGGCGAAAGCAACAATACCTATTCTATCGCCGTCAAGCACGTTTACAATATCCAATACCGCAAGTTTTGCGCGGTCGAGTCTGTTCGGTTTTACATCTTCGGCAAGCATGCTTTTCGAGGTGTCGATTGCAAACACGATATCTATGCCCTTTGTCTTAATTTCCTCCCATTTGTATCCCCATTGGGGTCGGGACAGAGCCGCAAAAATAAAAAACACTCCGGCAATCAGCATTGCATTTTTCAGCCCGATTTTTGTACGGCTGACTGTCCTTGAAAGTTCGGGCAGGAGCCTTTCAGATGCGAATTTGGAAAGCAGACGCCGTCTTTTCGATGCCGACCAGACAAATAAAAGGAGCATTGCCGCCGCCGCGGCGCAACCGGCGTATAGCCATACTATCGAATAAAATTTCATGGCAGTGTTCTAAAGCACGTATTGACGAGTACCAATTTTATAGCCAACAATGCAAGCGCCGCGACTGTGAAATATTGAAAAAGTTCTTCGTACGAAGTAAAGCTGCGCAACTTTACTTTTGTTTTTTCCAAAGAATCTATTTCGGAGTAAATCTGACGCAACTGGGTTAAATTGTGCGCCCGGAAAAATTTTCCGCCGGTGATGTCGGAAATTTTTTTCAGAGTCTCTTCATCGACTTCGCTGGACATATCTCCGCCGTATATGGGAGAACCGTTGGAAGTACGTATAATTCTACTTTTGGAATCTATACGGGCGGCGGGAACTATGCCGCGTCTTCCCACGGCTATCGTATAAATTTTAATATCGTGGCTGGCGGCGGCCTCGGCCGCCGCTATGGGCGATATTTTCCCGGCGTTGTTTTCTCCGTCGGTCAGAAGTATTATCACCCGCGATTTCGAATTTTTGGCGTCCCGCAATCTGTTGACGCTCATGCCTATTGCCGTACCTATGGCCGTTTTATTGGGATCGATAATTCCTATATCGAGTCGTTCTATATTTTTCAGGAGCCAGTCGTGATCCAGGGTTATGGGGGAAACCAGGAAAGGATTGACGGCAAACGTCACCATTCCAATCCTATCGTTTGGACGGTTCTTTATGAACTCTTCAATGACGTTTTTTACGGCATCGAATCTTGTTACGGGTCGAGCTTCCGACGAGAAGTCAAGCCCGGCCATCGAACCTGAGGAGTCAACGGTTAAAACTATGTCTATACCGCTCGCATCCCTCTCGCTTCGCCCCGTTCCGAGCCGGGGTCTGGCAAGGGCAAATATTAGAAGCGCGAGAATAACCAGTGTTAGAAAAAACCGGAAAAATCCCGCAATTGTCTTATTTTTGCGCGACGCCGCGCGGGCTATTGCCGTACTCGAAAATATGAGAGATCCGCTCTTTCCGTTTGCGCTACGCAGCAGGGCGATGAGGGGGAGCGACAACAGAATCCATAAAAACTCGGGATTTGCAAAATCAAAGTGCATTTTACAATGTTTCAGAATCTTTTCTCCCGGTATTTCCGGGTTTCCCGGTTTTTATGCCGGATACGGTGGAACTCCTTTCCATGGACTTAGTTATATTGCGCATGTCGGTTTCAATAAATTCGGTGGAGGCGTTTAGAAGTCCGCGTATTTCGTTGTTCTGAAGGGGATGCAAGGCGAATTTGGCCATGTCGGAAAGTTTAAGTATCTCCGATAACCGGGTCTTTTGTGTATTGTCGAATTTTTCGGAATTGAGGGCTATTTGCAGAAATTCCTCGGTAGTCCGTTCGGGAGCGGGGATATTGTGAACTTGTTCGATATAATCGCGCACGGCCCGGCTGACGGCGTGCGCAAACGCTTTTGCCCCCCCTTCGTCGTAGGATTTCATCGCCTGTGCAAGACGCACTACGGCGATTTCGTATGGACTCTTTGGAACCGCGCGACGGGGTCGCAATAAAATCCACAAGGATATCGCTACAATCAGCGCAAACAACGCCGTCAAGGGCCAGTAACGTTCCCAAAACGGCGCATATAATTTCCCCGTGGCTTTCTCTATCGGCGGATAAAGCGAGGAAAAATAATGTTTTTTTACCTTTGCACTTTCCTCTTCTTTTCTTTTGTTGGCATTGGTAGTTGTTCCGGTTGTTTGCAAGGACTGGATCGGATCCTCCAATACTTGAAGCTGGGGCAGGTCTTGAACTTTTGTTTGCGGGGGATTGTCCAACCGCAACGACGGCGCCCCTTGCGGCGAGTCTGTCTTCTGGGAATAGAGAATCGGTGACAAAAGAGCGCAGCATAGTGCGGCACTACACTTTAGACTGTATTTTAAACTTCTCATCGCATTGCGCGCATCTCAAAGAATTTTCTTAACGCCGTAATATAAGGTCTATCAGTGTAAGTTTCAAGAAGGTCGACTTTGGATCTTGCAAGACTTTGTTTAAAAGTTTTTAAGCGGCGGTTATTTATCGACGTATAGGAGTCCCGTACAGCTTTGCTGGAGGTATTTAGCGTCGCAATTTCACCGGTCTCGGAATCTTCAAGCGTTATTACTCCCAGTTTTGGGAGCACGAGTTCGCGCGGGTCTATGAGTTCAAAGCATATAAGGTCGTGCCGGCGATTGGTAATATCGAGAGCTTTGAGTACGGCGTCTCCGTATTTGTCTTCGGGGTTCGGAAGGCGTCCGTCGGGACCTTGAAGAAAGTCGCTGACGAGAGCGATTATAGATTTTCTTTTCAAAAGCCTATTGACTTCGTCCAAAGCCCCCGCAACGTCCGTTCCTCTTCCTTTTGGTTCGTAAAATAAAATGTCGCGTATAACCCTCAAGATATGTTGCCGCCCCTTGCGCGGGGGAATTATATGTTCCACCCGGTCGGTGAACAGCGTCAGACCTACTTTGTCGTTATTTTTCGCGGCCGAGAACGCGAGAGTGCTGGCGATTTCAGCGGCAAGTTCGCGCTTTGATTTATCTGCGCTTCCAAACTGGCCGCTTGCGGACAGATCTACGGCGATTATTACCGTCAATTCGCGTTCCTCGCGGTATTTTTTTACGTGGGCTTCTCCGGTTCGTGCAGTTACATTCCAGTCGATATCCCTTATTTCATCTCCGGGCGTGTACTCACGCACCTCTTCAAAGTCCATTCCTCTGCCTTTAAACACGCTACGGTAAGCTCCGGCGAGTGCCTCGCTAATCTGCCTGTTGGTGCGTATTTCAATTTGACGCACTTTTTTAAGCATCTGTGCGATTTTATCGCTCATGTAGGGGAAACGGCAAGAATGGAATGTTAGGGAACCGCCACTTTGTTTAGAATTTTGCCCACTATGTCTTCGCCTGAAACTCCCTCCGCTTCAGCTTCATAACTAACGATTATTCTATGGCGCAACACGTCCAGAGCCAAATCCTTGATGTCCTGGGGTACGACATACCCGCGACCAGCCAGAAACGCGTGAGCTTTGGATGCCAGGGTTAATGCTATGGTGGCGCGCGGGCTTGCTCCAAACTGGATCATATTTTCAAGTTGGGGAAGTCCGTATTTTGCGGGTTCGCGAGTAGCGAAAACTATGTCGACTATGTAGTCTTTTATTTTGTCGTCCAGATATATTAGGTCTACGGTCTCGCGCGATTGCATGATTTTTTCGGGGCTTATGACCGTATTTATTTGCTTATTTAGCTGGGTTTTTGCCATTAAATCGAGGATTATTCGTTCCTCCTTTTTGTCCGGATAACCTATTTTCAATTTTAACATGAAGCGGTCCACTTGCGCTTCCGGCAATTGATAGGTTCCTTCTTGATCTATGGGATTTTGCGTTGCCAATACGAGGAAGGGCTCGGGTAGGGAATAGGTAGCGCCCCCTATGGTGACTTGTCTCTCCTGCATCGCCTCCAAGAGGGCGCTCTGAACTTTTGCGGGCGCCCTATTTATTTCGTCCGCAAGAATTATATTGGCGAATACGGGTCCTTTTTGCGTCAAAAATTCCCCTTTCTGCTGATTGTAAACAAGCGTTCCTATAATATCGGCGGGAAGCAAATCGGGGGTGAATTGTATGCGGTTGAATTTTGCCTCCATTGCGGACGCCATTGTTTTTACCGCAAGCGTTTTGGCGAGTCCGGGTACCCCTTCGAGGAGGACGTGTCCGTTGGCGAGAATTCCCGTAAGAAGTCTGTCTATCAGATAGCGTTGTCCGACTATTATTTTCCCTATTTCGTTTCTCAACAAAATCGTCCAGTCGGACGTATTTTTTACCTTATCGTTTATCTCTGTCAGGTTGATGCTCATAATTTGTGTGCTTTGGTGAAATTTTTATGAATCCGTTTTTCTTAAGATAGATAGCCGTCAAGGGAGCGGCCGTTTTTACGCCTTTCGGAAGTTCAGACATCGATTCAATGTTAAACATAACGACATTTATGCAATTTAAAAGTTCCAAATAGTACTCCAATTTTTATTCGTAGATTGCCGTACGATATTGCAACTGAGTCGTCGTTCCCCCTTACCGGGATTTGCTTTTATCCAGGGGGTATTACGCAATTCTTGGAAGCTTTCCGACGAGTCCAAACAAAAACTCAACGCGGGCGTTCTTTACCCGTTGATAGGGTATTGAATCTTCAAAATTCCGCGTTATTACCCTTATTGCCCGGTGGGAAAACTCCTGTTCGACGCCTATGGGAAAGGACTTGCGGAATTTATTTTTTCCTCCGGGAACTAAGTAATCTTCGGCAAAGTTGCCGGAATGTCGACATCGTGAAGCTTATTGCGTTTAATCCTTTCAAGCCGATGGCGTCTCCGAACTTTTCTGGCTAATTTAACTATCAGCTCATCTATGGATTTATACATATCGTCGCTTGCCACGCTTACAACCATATCGGGTCCCTGTATCTCTATATGTCCTTTTGCGGAAAATTCGTTATGGTGATGTTTGTTGGGTTTATACGACAATTCCACCCTCAGTCTTATTATTCTATCGTCATGGGTAAATAACTTGGACATCTTGGTAACGACGTTGCTCTTAAGAGCGTCGGTAAGCTCAAGATTTTGACCGGAGATAATTATTTCGTTGTCGTTCATTTTTCCCTTTCTATCGATTGTGTATTCTTTTGATGCCGGCGGCACCGCAAAGAGGGCGGCGGTCGGCTAAAATTTGAAATATTGACGCAATGGGTCTCTTTACCACGCGACGTTTTCATCGGGGAACCCCGTGTTCCCAAAGCCTTTTTCAAAGAACGTCGGGGAACGCACCGCCGAGTGGATCATGCTGAAAAATTATCTGCAAAAGGCAAGTTTTTTTAATTGAAAATCTACTTGAGGCGTTCTTTTTACGCCTCGGGCTTCGATTCGGATCTATTGTCTTTGTTCTTTGAA
>CAZMBN010000020.1:28504-32977 GCA_964564825.1 uncultured Opitutales bacterium | reverse complement strand
CGAGGCGAAGGAAAGGGCGGATATGCTTGCCGGGGAGGCTTTAAGCTACAAAGCGGAGGCGGAAAGTTTTGCGCGGAGCGCAAAGGAGCACGCCGATACCGCGTCCGCCAAGGCGCTGGAAGCCGGGACATACGCGTATTCGGCGAAGAGGGAGGCGGAAGGCGTCGGGGAGTCCGTCTCGGTCTCGAAGGGGGCGTGCGAGAACGCAGCCTTGTCCGCCCTGGAGAGCGCAAAGAACGCAGCCATTTCCGCGTCGGAGGCTTTGGAGAACGCGGGGAATATAGGCGCGTACGCCTTCGAGAACGTAAAAATAAAAGTGTCCGATACGGAGGGGGAATACGCCTACATTGTTGTAAAGAAGGGGGAGGACGGCACCCTTTCTCTTGGAATTTTAAAACAGGAAGAACTTAACCAAAAAGGAGTTTAAAAATGGGAGAAGAAACGAACGCGCAGATAGCGCAAAACGCGGCGGTCTCGGCAAGCAAGTCGGCGGAGACGGCGACTGCGGCGGCGGAAAAAGCCTACAAGGACGCGCTCAGGTGCGAGGCGCTTGCGCAGTCCGCCGGGCGGAACAGGGGGCGCGCGGAGGCGCTCAGGATGAAGGCGGCGAGCGGCGCGCTGCACGGGACTTTCGCGAGTCTTCCCGGCTTTCCGCTTACCGTATTTTTTAGGGGCGGATTCGACCCCTCCACGTTCAATAGCGCGTACACGCTCTATTTTGCGCTGGGAGGGGAAACAAATAACAACTACAGCGGAATAATTTTTATCACGGGAATTGAAGGCTTCGGGGGTTTTTATATGGGGAACCACTCTTTGATGCCCCCGAAGGACATGACGAACGCGATGCTGGAGCACGCGGTGGAGGGCGTAAACAACTTCGCTTTTATAGTTACTGAGGAGAATGAAAAGTACAAGGGCAAGGCGTTTATAAACGGCTACCTTGCGGGGGAGACCGCGGAAGGCGGAGGCGTTGTCAAGACGGATTTTATAAACACCCAAGTCTACAGGGTGAACATGGGAAACACCGGACTGAAATCGAAGGTGGATACGGTGTTCTCGGACTTTTTGGTGTTAAACTTCGACGCGTCGGAATTGGAGGCGCCCTATACGGTGGCGCAATACTGCGCGGGCGTTCCCGTGCCGGGGGAACTTTTAAACCCCGCGGCGGAGAAAAGGGCCCTGCTCGCCCTGGCGAACTATACGTTCAGGAAGGGGGAGGGCCGCATAGTTCCCGACTATTCGGGGAACAACCGGGACGCGGACGTACAGGGGGAGGTCTACGGCGACCGCGACGCGGAAATAGAAAAACTTGCGGCGTTGACGGTATCGCAACTGCCGACGGCTTAAAAAATAAAAAAGAAGGAAGGAAAAATGGCGATAGAATTAAAACTTGTAAACGGCTCGAAATTCCTCGCGAAACGCGCGCAATTCACGGGCGAAATCATCGACAGCAACGGCGTTCCCTGCGGGGGCTTTACGACCTTCGTGTTCGACGAGGGCGAGCTGGGGACCGTCGGAGGGGCGCTCGACATACAGCGGGCGTACGACGCCTTCATGGCTTTGAAAAGCCCCGTGGAGGACAAGGGGGTCGGGGAGACTCCGCCGGCCGAAGGGGAGTAAAGTATGAAGGTTGAAGACGTGTCCTATTTGTTCAACAGGATAAGGGACGCCGGGCTCTCGGCTCCCGCGGAAATGCTCGGTGCGGACGCCGAAAGCATAGAGAAGGCGTGCAACGGGCTCGGCTGTTCGGAAATGCCCGGGTGGGCGAGGCGCGCCTTGGACAAGATAATGCCCTTCGCCCTCGCTTCGGGCGCCGTGCACGATTGGAGGTATACTTTAAGCGACGGCACCGAGAAGGGCAGGGAGGCGGCCGACAAGGAGTTCAGAAGCAACATGCTCGACGAAATAGAATACGAGGGCGGGCTTTTTAAGATATTGAAACAAAGGCTTGCGCTTGCGGCGTACTCCGCCGTGAAAAACTACGGCAGGGGCGCGTGGTGCGTAGCCTACGCGGAAAGAACCGCGGAAAAGAAGGAGGAGGAGAAAAAGGAGAATGGAAACGGTTAAAGAGTTGTGGGACAGCGGCGCCCTCGGCGCGCTCTTCACGGGGGCGGTGACGGTTGTGGGGCAACTGTCGGCTTTGAACTCGCAAAAGTTCACGGCGGTTTTGGAAACCCTGCAAAAACAGCAGCAGGCGGACACCGCCGCGCACGACGCCGCGTTTGCAAGGACGGGCGACGCCGGTGCGTGGACGCGCAGGGCGATGCTTTTTATGGCGTTTTTGATTCTGGGGGTATGCCCCTTCGTCTTCGCGTTTTTCGACGACATTCCGGTCGCCGTGGAAACCGCGGAGCAAAGCGGAGGCTGGCTCTGGGGGCTCGTGCCCGAGAAGGAGAAGTTCGCCGTGGCGTACGTAAAGGGCTTTTACCTTGCGGACGTGTGGAAGGAGCTCCTTGCGAACCTCATATCCGCGTACGTGGGCGCGGGCATAGTAAGAAAGGCGTTCAAAGTTGGAAAGTAGCGACGGAAACGGAAGGGACGCGAGGCACGAAAAGCTCCACGAGTGGATAAAGCTCGGGGTGCTCGCCGCGTCGATAGTGGGGAGCGTCTATTACACCATAGGGCATATCGACTCGCATATAGCCAACCAGCAAATCCACCACAGCAGGGCGGAACTCGCCGAGACCTTCGTAACCCGGAGGGAATGGGAGCGGAATTTGAACAACTTGAAGGACGACATAAAATATTTAAGGCACAAGGTGGACGCCATCTACGACAGGCTCCACGACGAAAGAAGGGGCGGCAAATGACGCCGACGGACATTGCAAACTACGCCCTGACGGGGCTGAACGCCAAGTCCGTAAACTCCATCGACGACGACGAGGTCAACGCCAAAAGGGCGAAGAGGTTTTACAAGCTGGTTGTGGAGGAGGTGTCGGCAAGCCGTCCGTGGGCGTGCCTGCGCCGCAGGATAAAACTCGCCCACGCCGCGGAAAAAAGAAGGGACGGCTTCTACGCGTATATCGAGCCGAAGAACCTTCTAAAAATAACGGAACTTTTCCCGCACGTCGAAATGGAGCGCGAAGGGGGGTTTATATTTGCGCCTTCGGAGAGCCTTTCGATAGAATGCACCCTGTGCTTTTACGACCCCGACCTGTGAGACGTAAATTTAAGAAGGGCGGTCATAGCAAGGCTCAAAGCCGAACTCGCGCCCATGGTGACGGGCGACCCGAACCTCGCCGCAAACCTCGTCCAGGTCGCCGACAAAATCCTCCGCGACTGCGCCGCCGAGGACATCGTAAACAGCCGCGAACGCAGAAATAGGGAACGCTGCGGCTTCATAAGCTTCGACTCCTTCGTTTAGACGGGGGAAATCTTAAAGTATTCTTCGGCGTCCGCCGGGGTGGCGAGCCCCTTGTAGTGCTTGGCGAACACGCCGTACCCGCCCACGTGCCCCATGATTTCCACCGTGCGCTCGGCGCCGAGAAAATGGTAGCCGTACGAGGCGAAGGAATGGCGCAGGACATCGTGGGTCATTTTTACGCCGGTGTTGCGCTTTACGGTGCACAACGCGGCGTAGGACGCAGGGGCTACGGGGTTGTCCCTAGGCGAATTTTTTAACGGCTCCAGCCACGCCCAGACGTTCGCCGGAGGATCGAATATCCTCGCGGTACGCGTCTTTGCAACGTTCGCCGGAACGGTTATGCGACCGTGCCCGAAGTCTATGTCGGCAACGCGCATGACGGTCTTGCCGTCAACGGCAACCAGTTCGTTGGGCCTGATGCCGCAAAAGGCCAGGAGCGCAAAAGTAGGACGCCAAGCGCCCGGGAGTCGCCGGAATAATATACGCGTATCCTCAACGGACAAAACCTGCGGAAGGTGCTTTTCTTTGATTTGATTCGGAAGCCGGACCGAGAAGGGGTTGGAGGCAACCCATTTTTGGGCGACGCAAAAATTAAAAAAAGCGTGCAACACGCATTTGGAGTGGGCGGGGGATTTGCACGACGAAATGTACCGTTCGGCGCGGTCTTGCGTGATTTGCGCTATATTGTCCGGGTGTTCGTCGCGTTGGAATACCGCAAGCATGCGCTCGTAGAAACTGATGGACGAGGGGCGGCAGTCGCGCCTTTGCGCGTCGCCGAGAAACGCGCGGACGGCGTCCGTCCAGTCTTTACCTCGCGTGGAAAATTGCGGGATGTTGCGTTTGATTAGACCGACCGCGTCGGGAAGGGCTATGCCCGCGAGTTGGCACGCCCGCTTTATCTGAAGAAGGCAAACCCTATCCTCGGAAGAAAAACGCAAATCTTCGGGAAGGGTAGTGTCGGAGCGTCTGGCTTCGGCGAAATTTTCGGCATCGAGGAGAAATTTGAAGCGTTTGCGTTTGCGCGTGCCGTCTTCGTCCCAAAATCTTACTTCGTAGGGGCATCTGGGGTTGCCGGAGGCGGTGACTTTCGGTGGTTTCTTCATTCGTAG
>CAZMBN010000020.1:2548-28404 GCA_964564825.1 uncultured Opitutales bacterium | reverse complement strand
CAAAAATCGATAGAAAAATGGTGGGCAATGGTGGGCAAAAAACAAGCCAAAAATGGCGTTTTTGACCGTTTTTTCCGCCAGTGGCGTTAATTTTCTCCCGGGAACAAAAAAACCGCAACCCCTTTATTTGACTGGGATTGCGGGCGGTTAAGCGAACTATCCGACCAGGGGATCGACCACCGATGCAATTGTCTTAGACTCACCTCGGGACTACTTAACTTATTTGAGATCGAACTCCCCCCCGAACCCGTTGTTTTTAGTGGTGGGTGGACTGTAGCGGGATCGAAAGATTTTGGCGCTATAAGTTAGAATTTCACGCTAACTTGGGCGGAAACTACACTTGCTCTACCATGAAACTTTCCTTTTATAGTGCCCGTTGGTCCCGTATTTTCTATTAGGGGATTTTCGTAAAACCAAATGTACATATATCCGATATCGATAGAGATATCCTGGTATTTATATCCCAAACCGCATGCGAACCAAATGCGGTCGGTGCAAGGAATTCGAACCGTCCGGTATTCTTTTGACTTTACCGGAGACTGATCCCATGCCGAACCAATGCGTAGCACAAGGTTTTCGTTAAATTCCGGATAGTAGTGCAGCCCAACAGACACGCGCGACACGTTTCTCCATGACTCTTGGGTGTCGCTGATTACCGCATCTGTCTGCTTGTTTTTTATGCAAAGTCTGCCGAATGACGACCATAAAGTATAGGCATAATCCGCCATTACTGCAAAGCGGTTGTATCTACCGGGGAGTCTTTGATATATTCCGATATTGAAGGTTTGCGGTAGATTTATATCGGCGTATGCGGGAGCGACTACATCGCCGTTTATCCTCATATTTCCGGATACGCTTTGCGCTACTTCGCTCCTCCACGCGAAACCTATGCGTCCGTCGTCGGCGTATTTAATTGTAATCCCGGCATTGCCGCCTACTCCCCAACTTTGGGCCGTAATCTTTGCCATAACCAAATTGGGAAAGGCTAATGCATATGCCTGCGTTAATTTTGCGTGTAGGAATTGCGCGGATATACCTCCGAAAATCGAAAAATAATCGTTGATCTTATACGCGAGACTCGGATTTATATCTATGGTTTTGAGGTCGCTCTCCACTCCGTGAAAACGCCCGTACCAATTGTTGTCGTACTCGGTTGTAAGACCGTATGTACTTGTTACGGAAAAAGAGAAGCCGATATTTTCGGTAGCGCGGTAAACTACGAAGAAATTTGGTACGACCGCCAACTCGCCTCCGTTTCCTCCGTCATTTGGAGCATCGTCAATATTTCCTTGCTGCATTCCCAAATCGGTGGATCCCATATCGATAAAGTCGAAATTTGGCACTACAAAATTCACCGCCGAATCGACAAGCATATCGCCGACTTGAAATCCGGAGAAGAAAAGTGCCGACGGATTCCAGAAAGCCGCCGAGGCGTCTCCCCCTGCGTTTGTCGTTGCTCCCGCAAGCGCGGAGCCAATGTTGCCGGCACCTTGTTCTAAAACCTGGAATCCCGATCCGAACGCTCCACTTGTGCAAAACAACGCCGCAAGCGTAAGTATTCTATTTTTCATAATAATTGACGTATGAATTTGTAAACGTCCGCTATAAAAGAAAAGCAGACACCAGAAATCTTACGGATAAACTCGTTTAAAGGAAGCTTTTTTTAACAGGATCTCTATTTTTATTTCTTGTTGATTGCAATCGTTGAAATATATTACCTTTCACATGGAGACATGGGAGGAATCCGCTTGAAGGCTCACCTTACACACATATCGTACACTCTTCCAAACGGGCGGTTGACCAACGAAGTTTTAACCGAACGTTTCGGTAAGGATGTAATGGATAAAATTGCGCGCATGACGGGTATAACAGAGAGACGCGTATGCGCCGTTGACGAATGCGCCTCGGATTTGGCCGTAAAAGCCGCGGAATCTCTTTTTGTTTCCGGCGCATGCGATAGAAACGAAATATCCCTACTGATATTTGCTACGCAAACTCCGGACTATGTAATGCCTACCACCGCTTGTATACTCCAGGAGCGTCTCGGTCTTCCAAAATCCTGCGCGGCTTTCGATATAAACCTTGGATGTTCGCAATATCCTTATTTACTGGCGATTGCCCAGTCATGGATTGATTCTGGACTGTGTTCTAAGGCTCTTCTTCTTACGGGGGATACTCCGTCAAAATTGATAAATCCTCTGGATAAAAGTGCTGTGACTCTTTTTTCGGACGCCGCGAGCGCATCCGTATTGGAGGCATCGGAACTTGGCGATACTATGGATTTTGATTTTGGCACTGACGGTTCCGGATACGATGTTCTCATAGTTCCCGCGTCCGCCTTTAGGAATCCTCCCGCATCCAAAGACTACGCTGTACGCGGAGATGAAAACCATAATTTTCGCTCGAATGCGGACATGTATATAGATGGACTTAGAATTTTTTCGTTCGCTTACAAGATAGTCCCCGCTTCGGTGTTGGGTTTACTAAAAAGAAATAATATATCCATAACCGACATAGATTTATTTGTTTTTCACCAGGCGGGCGAGATGATGGTGTCCTCCATAGCGAAAAAACTCGCCATCCCTTCGGGAAAAATATATTGCAACGTCCGTGAATACGGCAACTGCGGAGGATCGAGCCTCCCTATTGCGCTTGCAAATGCCGTGGAGTCCGGACGCCTGAAACCCGGGATGAAAGTGGTTGCTAGCGCCTTTGGAGTGGGTTTGTCGTGGGGGAGCGTTTTATTAACTTGGTCCGATAAATTTTATTCGGCGGTGGGTTCGTGAAATTACAATTCGGCACGGCGGATAGGTTGCGGCGGTAGGGACAATATCAATGCGTGGTTGTTGGCGCTGCGCGAACTTGACAGACATAATATTCTTAAATCGCCAGTGTAGTTGCGGTTGAACCCCGCGGACCTCGTCGTCTCCGTTGGGTTTTTATTCTCCCATAATTCTTTTCCACCGACAAAGGCTCTGAGGAAAAAAATTAAATTCAGCAAACTTGCGCTTGTTTCCATATTCCCCGTTTGAAAAGAACTGTAAAGTGATGGTTTTCCGGGAAACATCGTCTCGAGTAGTCGCAAAGTTTTTTTGTCTTGGCGGTTCCCTTTGGGAGCCCACAATATCAAATCGATGCCGGCGTAATCCAAATCTGCCCGGCGTAAGGCAAGTCTTGTAGCGCGTTCAAGACCGTCGCATTCGGTAGCGGGGGATAAAAAGTCGCACGAATCGATTGTGCTCGCGCACGCAAGGATGTAGGCGTAGATATCCGCACCGCGTTTGATAGCGGATTCTTCTCCTTCGACTACGAGCGCGGCCGATCCTTCCCCCATTACACTTCGAAAATCGTCGTCGAACCGGAGTCCGAAGTCTCTTTCCGATTCGTCGGTATATAGAAGTCCAACTTCCTCATAGGAACTAAGTTCCTGGGCATACAATTCATCCGATGATATGGCAACGCAAGCATCCGAACGACCTTCCTTGACGATGTTATTTGCGTATTCCACGGTTTGAATCCCGGAGTCCAATCCGCTTGTCAAAGTTGTGGTGGCCCCCCTTATTCCCAATGCTTTTGAAACCCAACCTGTCGTGGAATTTGCGGTTATGTTCGAAAAACTTGCTATGTTCCCGCGCCTGTCAGGATTCGCGAATATGGAATTTAAATGGACGGATTCGTCGCTTCCGCGGCATACGGCGACCGCCATTCCCACCCTATCGCTATTTTCCCTCCTTATACGCAGTGAAGCGTCGTCTATGGCTCTTTTTGCCGCGAGAGTTGCGTATATGCTTATGAAATCCATTCCCGTAAAGTCCGTCCGTCTATCAAGATTTCTCAAGTCCGGTAGGTCCACCATCCCCGCAAACCGATTCGAGTCGAATCTCGATATTTTTTTTATTCCGCTATCTCCATTTACCAGACGCCTTAGTTGGGAATCAATGTCCAAACCGAGAGAACTTATTCCGCCGACCCCGCTTATGACCGTCTTCATTTTTTTCCTGACAGCTTTCGGCTTGGAAACGAAATTTGAACCCGCTACTAATATTGCCGCGTTACTTCCCGCAAACGCATAATTTGCAGATAGGAAACAGGAGTAGTCGAGGTCTATTGTTTCTTTTACAACATTTATGTTTGCGCATCCGGCGCGGGGACTCGAAAAACGAAGAGTCGGGGGAATAAAATTTGCGTTCATTGCGAAGAGTTGGCATGTCGCCTCTATGATTCCCGTTGCTCCCATACAGTGCGCGGTGTAGGATTTTGTGGATGTTACGGGTATTTTCCTCCCGTCAGAACAAAAACGCGCGATGGCCAAGGCTTCGGCTTTGTCGTTGGCCGCAGTCCCCGATCCATGCGCGTTTATGCAGGCGATATCGGAAATCTTTAACCCGGAATCCCGCAAGGTTTCGACCATTGTCCTGTACGCGCCGTCGCCGCGCGGATCTGGTTGCGTAGGATGGTGTGCGTCGGAAGATGTTGCATGTCCTATTACCTTGCCGTAGCATTTTTTACCTCCAAGCAACACTTTTGACGAAGGCTCTAAAACCCAAAAAGCCGCTCCTTCGCCTATATTCATTCCGATTGGAGTGGAAAATGGCGCGATTTTATCCGGAGAGATAACTTTTAGCGTGTTAAAACCCGCGTAATTGGATAAAACCATCGCATCGGCTCCCCCCGTTAAAACCGCTTCGCAACGTCCGTTCTCTATTAGGGTCTGCGCCAATCCTATGGCCGCGGTCGATCCGGAACACGCGGTGTTTATCATCCAACATTCACCTGTGAAGTTTAAACATTTTGCCAATACTTTTGGGAGGGCGTAAAATTCCGATTGCATGCATGTCGATATGTCGAATCTCACCGTTGGATCGATATGTCTTCTTATATATTCGATTTCCCGCGAAGCCAAACCGGCGTTGCAACTTGCCAAAACCATGCCGAACTTTTCTCCTTTCGGCAGATTGTTTCCGGCGTCCTCGATTGCCATTCTTGCTGCATTTATGGCCAATCTCAAAAACGGGTCCGTGTATTCCAACAGTTCTTCTTTTGTCATATTTAAAGAATAGTCGAAATCGTCAACTTCCGCGCATAGTTTTGATGCGAATGCGGATACGTCTATTTTTTTTGCTTGGGCTATCCCGTCTTTACCGGTCCTTAAAGATTCCAATATGGAATTCCTATCGCATCCGATTGGGGATATTATCCCTATGCCGCTTATCGCCGCCTCTGGTAACGTCGATTCGGTGCCGGATTCCAAATTTTTGTCGGTGGTCATAACATTAGTTTTTTTTAACTTCTATAAGTTCGAGACGCAGGAGGAAAGATTTTCCCTCCGCCCTTATTACGCGGGGGAGGGCAAGGCTGTTTCCCTTGGCGGAATAATCTTCGAATTTTACGTTAAAACGCGGAGCGGCGATGTTTACAATTTGCCATTTTGAGTCGAAATATGCTCGCGAATATGACGTATCGAAAAGTAATATCGCCTTGAAAACTGGTAAAACAAACTTATTCGCAAATAACTCTCCGAAAGGAGGCGAGCCCGAAGATAGCAAAATATTTCCGGATGGGTCCAATTTTAATTTTGCTACCGTCTTGCCCGTTGTTTCAAGTTGTAGGGCGGTGGAATTATCGTTGAAAAATTTGACGTGCGCATCGATTGGCATGGAATTCTCCCCTATGACCAATATTCCGTGCTGAGAATAAGAGATTCCCCTAAAAGGCGAGTTTACGGCGTGAAGATTGGCAACTCCGGAAAAAATAAAGATAAATACTGCCGCGGTTTTTGCCCTCATTTGAGTAGGTTTGCATTTTTACCGAAAAAACTGCCGGGGTTTTCCGCATCAAATGCCGCGTCGATATTCTTCGGATTTTCGGTTATTTTTATTATCTGTAAAATTGTCCAATCTTCATCCGGTGCATCGATGCGTATTTCCGACGGCGTGTTGTTTTTGCGGTTTAAAGTTATCCGGATTTTTGAAATAGAGCCTTTCAGATTGTTATTTTTCGGGATAAGCGTTACAAGCCCTGGGGTTTGCGTTATTTCGAAGTCATCGGAGCATTCCTTAAAATCGCACAGTGTCATTTGTGCAATTTTTTTTAAAATTCCGAGAATTATCGTGTCAGCTTGAGATTCTACTTTTTCCCATTTTCCCTCTACAAGTTCGAAACGGCTCAATCGACTTTTTGATAATATTGCAATGCTCTTTGGGGGGATTCCAGCTTGCCAGCGTATTCTCCCATGAGAGTCGGCGATAAGTTCTATATCGGTAGTAATTTTTTCCCTTAGAAGATCCGAAAATTTTTCCTGTCTTATTTCTACCCTTACGGAATCCGCATTTTTTAAATTCTTTAACGTGGTTCCCTCCACGCTTTGATAGGCGTGGAGAGTACAAAATAACGGTAACAACCAGAAAAATAAAAATATCTTCATTGCAAAATTTCCCATATTGAAACGGCGCGTTGGCCGGTACTCGATTTTGTGTACGACAGATGGAGTCCTTTGCCACGTTCGCGTGCCATTATTGGAACAAGGGAGGAAATAGAATAGTTTGCGCCGAAACGATCCTCGTAAAATTCGGGAAAGGGTGTCTGTAGAGATTTAAATAGGATGTCTATATAGTTGCGTTGGGCCTTGTTGTAGGAAAATGGGCTAAATACGGACGAAATTTTTTGTATTTTTGCATTATCCATTAGGTCTCTTATGCGCTGGGCTTCGCAATTCGGATTTCTGCGGCACGATTCAATGTTAAGCAATTTCAGACGGGCGAAACTCCGCGATGATTTTGTCGAAGTTGCCAAATATGCTGAAGAAGTCTCCGAAGAGGGAATTCGATCGTCTGTGAAAGATAACGCACAACTTCGTATTTTTGACAATAATGGCGTGTATTCGTCGCAACTGCCTATAATCGCCCTTTCGGTTCCGTTGGAGCGCATTTCCAAAAGAGCTTGCCAGAGCGCGCATTCAAAAGATAACTCCTTTGCGGTCAGAGTGCAGTTTAATCCTTTTATGGCGAAATGTATGGCAATTGAAGAACTAATTGCATTATGAACGGAGTTAGTAAAAATTGTCGGCAATGGTTCGCGCTCGCGTTTTCTTATTATATTTTCAACAAAGCGCTGGGTGCACTCCAGCATTCCAAGTCCCGTGCCGAAACTTACGCAGCAATTTTCCGGATTCGGGCAACAACCGCCGATTGCCTCGGATACCGATTGCAATGCCATCTGTTGTAGCTTTGCCCATTTTCGTTTTTTAAGTGGTGTTAGTTCGGGGAGTAATTTGGAGACATCGCACGCATTTTTTGTCCCGTGTCCATTCAAGACATTTTCAACTCCGATGGCGCCGTTGTGAACAGCGCCGCTTCCGTCCAGAAAAATTTCAATCGACGACTGGACGGGGAATGGCGATGGTGCCGGATGTTTGGATATTATAAGAGACGAATTGTTCCCCCCGAATCCGAAAGATGATGTCAATATATTGTCTCCGTTGAAAGGTGTGTTTTTTGTGATTGGAGATACGCCCAATATTTCGTCTTTATTCGCGAATCCGTAATTTTGCGGAAGTTCATTGTGTTCGATTGCCCTACAAGAAACGGTAACGTTCAAAAGACCGCTCGCCCCGAGAGTGTGTCCGAACTTTCCCTTTACGGATGAGAATTTCGGGAGTTCTTTCCATGAGCTTTTCATCGCATCGACCTCGGCAGAATCGTTTGACTTGGTGCCGGTACCGTGCGCGTTATAATAGGATATGTCGGAAGGTTTCAACCCTGATCGTTTTATGGCAGAACCTATAGCTCGCTTCATCCCTTCGGCGCGGGGATGCGGACTTGTGGAGTGGTATGCGTCGCACGTGCAACTCCACGAAGTTACGAATGCACGTATTTTTATCCCGAGTTTACACGCCGTCTCGTTGCTCGTCAATATTGTAACGCATGCGGCCTCTCCCAAAGTTATCCCGTCTCTATAGGCGTCGAATGGTTTGCAGACGGAATTGGACAAAAGACCCAGCGCTGCGAATCCGTTTACGGTTATCCTAGAAATGGTATCGGCACCGCAGACTATTGCGGCGTCTATATCTCCGCAAACCAGCGCAGAACAGGCGGCGGAAAGTGCAAGTCCCGAGCTGGAGCATGCGGTCGATACGGTAAATCTCGGACCTTTTGCGGAGGCTTTCCTCGCAACGGCGTCGCTTAACGAAGAACACTCGTAGCTTAAGAATTCATCGTATATTGCGGGTTTCTCAGTGGATTTAAGAAGCCTTTCCAAGGCGTTTTCTGATTCCAATATATTTCCTACGCTTGTTCCGGTGAAAACGCCTATGCGATCCCGTGAAAATACGGACAAGGAGACTTGATTAAGGCAACTGTCAAGAGCCGACAACGCGGCTGTAGTGCAAAGCGGCATCTTGGAAGATTTATTTTGCACGTCAAAAGATGCGCAGAGTTTTGAGCCGTATTGAGGACTAAGGAAACGCCTTTGTTGTACAAAAGAACTTGTTTCTCCGCATGTTATGGACGAGTACGCTATTATTGCGGGGGTTCGAATCATTTTTCGAGCGACAATATGCGGTCGGCCATTGAAGATATCGATGCAAAAAGCGTTTTGGCGTCCGATTTGTCTTCAATGGTCAGCGAATATTTCTTCTCAAGCATAAGCACGATTTCCAAAGCGTCAATAGAGTCCAATCCAAGTCCGGCGTCTCCAAAAAGGGGTGCATTTTCATCCAAATCATCCGGCGGTGTATCCGATAGGTTTAGACACTCTAAAACGTCGTTTTTAAGTTGTAAGATTAATTCGCTTCTTTCCATCTTCTTTTTAGATTCCACTGAAGATAACATAATTCAAAGTATCCGTGCAAGTTTAAACGGAATTACTGCGCCCAGAAATCGAAGAAATTGTACCATTGATAAGGATATTTTTGCAACGTGTGTTCCAGATTCGCAATATAGACGCGCAGTGCTTCTTCCTCAAACTTTCGGGTTTCCTGTCCGGGGGTTATGTCGAATGCGAATGTTTTATACTTAAAGAGGGACTTCCTAATGCACAAAACCTGTATTATGCGCGCACCGGTCCGTTGGGATAGCGTATATGCGAACGTGGGGAAACGGGTTTCCAAGCCTAAAAAGGGTGCGGTTAAGAATCTTCCTGAAATGAATCGATCGGCGTGCATTGCCAGTATGCGCCCCTTCTTTAACGTAGAGTAGGCGTAGATAAAGCTTTCGGAGGTGTTGGGTATTATGCTCGGAGGATTGAATCTGTTGTTTTTTGATATTAATTTTTCCACAGCGTCGTCGCCATTTTTCTCTCCTACTATCGATACAGGAATTCCAAAGGATCCAAGCGATGCGGAGGCTATTTGCCATCCCCCCGTGTGGGCGGTTAGGACTATTACACCGCGATTTTTTTTCAATGCGCCGCAAATTAAAATATCGCTTTCTTCGGAATCTATTTTTACGGTTTTCGAGTTTCTGTAAAATGCTGCGCGGTCGAGTATTGAGATCCCGAAATTGAGGGCTAATTTGAATACGGGTATGGATATAATTCCTATTTTGCGTTTTAAAATTTTTTCGAGATACAATCCGGAACTCGTTAGCAAGTTTTTTCTAAATAGAATGTAAAATATGACAACGAACGGGAGTAGTGCATAGGCGGGCAGAATTCCTATTTTTAAAAGATTTAAGAACACGTAATTCCCCCAATAGCCCCCGCGCATTTTGCCCGACCACATCCTTTTAGCGACTGTGTTCTTTTTCATTTTCTTTTGGGTAGGAAGAGTCCGAAAAATAGGATACTCGCAACGAGTATTGATGCTATGGAGATCGACGCGGTCAACCCCAATCCATGGAGGACGGGATGTTCAGAAAGTACAAACATCCCAAATGCGCACAATGTTGTGGATGACGACAGCAAGACTGCTGCAAGTGAGGAAGTCGGTTTATTGGTAGTGGATAGAAACATCGCGTAATCTTGGGCCATACATATTGCAAATAGTGTAAAAATTACGTTCACTATATTTATCTCAATGCCAATTGCCGCAAGCATACCCAACGCCCATAATAAACCGAAAAGTAGGGGCAATATTACCTTTACGGCTTTTATGGGTCCTCCCATCGCTATCAATAGGTATGCGGCCACGAGGATCAAAGCTGCGCACGTAAATGTGAAAAGCCATTCTCTAACCTTCATTGAAATATGTTCGCCAAAGTATTCCATATCGATATAAATGGCTCCGTTGAAATTTTTTCTTATGTAATCGTAGAATTTCGCACTCTCAACAGTTTTTAAGTTCGGAACATCAATTACCAAATCTATCCCGTTGGAAGTGTTGGTCGCCCAAGCTTTTAGCAGACCGGAATCAATTATTCGCTTTGGATCGTAGTCTATTTTACCGCTGAAATATTCGTCGATTCTCTTTAAGAGCGGATGGCTTTTTATCCCCGCCGATAGCGCGGCGGAATTTAAATTTCTTTTAAGTAGGTTGATTTGTCCAGGTGTCCAATATTTTTTCCATCGCCGGATATTATCCTTTGAAATGTCGCGCGGAGGCAAAATATTTGATATTGAGCCGTCGGTTATTCCGCTCATGCGGAGGAAATTCGATATTTTCCATGCCTCCGACAATGTTTCGTCGTCCGAATCGCATTTTACGATTATTTTCTTAGTATTGGATTTTTCTCCCAGAGTTTTGCCGATTGTCTCATAATCACCCTGCGATTCCGCGCTGCGTGCGCTCAAATTTGATATTTTCCCGTCAAATTTTAGGAATGGCACAAAGCATATGGATACTATCGTAAATGTTATAATTGTCGGAACTATTATATTCTTCGCCTTATTCAAGAGGAAGATCGCAAATCGTGCAAGCCGTTCAAAAAATGTAACACGGTTAGTTTCATTTTCGGGGATCATCCCGGGGATCATAAAAAAACTTAATACCGCGGAGGTGGCCACAGATATGCTCCCAAAAAAACCTATTTGAAAAAGGCCTTTGCTGCCAAGCGCGCACATTGTTAGAAATGCTGTCAATGTCGTTCCCGCTGCGGCGCTTACAGGGCGAATCATCCCATAAGGATGAGGATCGGGATTTGATTTTAACGCGTATATTAAATGCACGGCGTAGTCTATCCCAACTCCGATAGCTATACTTGCAAAAGCTATCGATATGGTGGATAACTCATCTAAAGCGAGACTCGATACGGATAGGGCGATTGCTGTCCCCGCGAGGGACGGTAGGATAACTGCAAAGGCGCATATTTTATTATTAAAACCCAGAAAACATAGTATTAGGATAAGGGAAACGCCCAATTTTAGACACAATGATGCGTCCGATTCCGCGATTTTTGCGTTGTCGGACGATATCCTATAAGCTCCTGAATAGGCTATGGAAATTCCGGGAAATTTCTCTATCGTATTCTGGCATGCCGTCTGGATTTTTGAAACCAAAGATCTGCTGCGTTTGGAATCTATGGAAGGGAAGTCCCCTTCCATGGCGAATAGCTTTTTTCGGGGAGTTGAAATAGAGGGGAGATTTTTGGAAATTCCGGAGTATAGTCTGTCGAAAAACAGAGAGGAAAGTCCCGCGGGGTCAGAAAGCAATATGGTTTTATAAGCGGGAGATTCCATCGAAGACAATTTTCCCGCAAAGAATTTCATACGGCACGACAGATTGTTTTCCGAGCATATGTTGTCGATTTTTGCCGCGTTGTCGTGAGTAAATAACGAAGGAATAAGACTAAGAGCGGTAGAATATGTCTTTCCGATATCGTATTGTTTTGGAATCAGAGGCTCAAGACCGGCGGTTCTTTCAAGTTCATTTTCCAACCAATCAGAACATTCCGGCGAATTTCCACCGGAATCTACGCAAAAAAATAGGATCCTGGATTGTCCAAGATTCTCAGAAATAGATACATAGTCCGATATCACCGGATCTCGAATTTGAATTAAGTCGAGTATATTTTCCCTGTGTTTGGCAAATAGTGCCAACACAATCGCAATTGAGATACAGACGATTGTAAATATTGTCCAGAGTATTGTGTTGCGTGTTTGACGGTTCATGTCAGAGGGGCTCGGCGTGTTTCTTCAACGCCAGTCGCTTCAGAAGAAATTTTGGAAGGGAAATTGAAGCGCAAAATAATCTTGTGTTCATCCATGTAAATTTAAGGGTATCCGTAAAAGGTCGATAGTGGGATTTTGAAAGAGTTTCCGCGCTGTAAAGTGTCGGGATCTTGATTTCAACCATGCCTATGCCCGCCCATGCGGCTTTCACTAGCAACTCGGTTTCAAAAATAAAACCTTCAAAATTTAGTTTTAATTTGCTTATCTCTGCAAGAGGATAGGTTCTGAATCCGCATTGGGTATCGCCCACACTGTGTCCAGTTTCCATTCGAAAGCAAAAATTTGAAAATTTGTTTAGGAATCGCCGAGCTTTGGGAATTTGTGTCGAGGAGAAATCACGTACTCCCAAAACGATGGCATTTGGGGCGGCAAGGGCGGCTTGTATAAAATTTCCAACGAGTTCGGGGGGATGTTGACCGTCGGCATCCATTGTTACCGCATGGGTAAATCCGCGATTTAACGCGCATTTAAATCCCAATTTCAACGCAGAAGCTTTGCCCGAATTTTTCTCTATTCTTAAAGTTTCGCATTTCGGAGAATCTATTTTTACCGGGGGAACTGAACCATCATCCACAATTATTACGGGCGGCGTATCTCCTAATTTCCCGAGTAGGGTCCGGAGAGAGTCGGTATGGTTGTGGGTTGCTATGATAATGCAAAACTTCATTGTTTGCATTTAGTTTGTACTTGAACTTTGGAAAGTATCGTACAAAGTGTACGTTCAGCGGTGTTCAAAACCACTTGTAAACCCGAAACGTTGTATTATGTCAATTGATATTAAAAGACTGCAACACAGACGCGAGGTCTCGGCGCTTTTGAAGAGTAAGCTTATAGAGAGCTTGGATTTGCCTTATACGCCTGCGGATATTTCCGAGGACGTCTCTCTTATAGGATCGGGCTTGGGGTTGGACTCTCTGGATGTACTGGAAATAGCCATGTGCGTGGAAAATACATTTTCAATCAAAATTCCCGATTCGAGTTCGGGGGTTTTGCTTTCTTTTAATACTTTGGTCGACTTTATAATTGCCGAAAGCGGGGGAAAACATGCTTAAAGACAAACTCTTGGAATTGGGTGCCTGTTTCGGGAAAAAATACGGGCCGGAAATGCTCTCAAATTTTGGAGATGTCTGGAAGGAGTTCCAATATATACGCTCAACAGTTGCACTTTCGGATTTTTCCTTCGCAAAGATTTTTTCTTTCCCCGAGAACACGGGTGCGGAATATTTGGATGGTATTTTGCCGGCAAATATTTTTAAACTCCGATACGGCAAGATTATAAATACGTTTCTACCGGATAGTGCGGGCGGCGTGTCCGGAGAGCTTATGGTATCCAATATCGACGATAAAATTTTTGTTATAGCCGAAATTCCCGACAATCTATCGTGTGGTCGGCTCGTTAATGAGGGGGGAATAGGATGCGAGATCTCTTCCGATTATTGTATATTTTCCGTCGATGGTCCATTGGCTTGGAAGGTTGCCGAAATGCTTCTCGGCGTTGATGTCCTAGGCTTGACGTACATGTCCGTTGATATGTTTGATTTTCAAGGTTGCGGGCTATACCTGCTTCGTAACGGAAGAACGGGGGAATTCGGTTACCAGTTCGTGGTTCCGGTTGGCAAGGCTCTCGCGTTGTTTGATGCGTTAAAGAATACCGTTTTGTCTTTGGAAGGCGGGTGTGCCGGTTTTGACGCGCACACTATCGCGCGTATGCAGGGAAATTTCTTTAATTTCTTCAGGGAGGGTGTCCGCGTGCGGAATCCTCTTGAACTTGGTCTTCAGTGGATGGTTGACTTCTCCAAAGAGGCGTTTTTAGGTTCGGAAACGTTGTTTAAAAATCGTAACGCCGGAGTTGTTAGACGGTTAACGGCAATATCATCTTTCATGCAAAACTTATCGGACAATTCCGCGGTATATTGTTCCGGGAAGGAGATTGGACGTATCGTTTCTACCGTTGATCTTAAAGATAGTTCATTGTCGTTGGCTCTCCTGGATTCCGGCTATGCTTATCCGGGATTTGCCTATTCAACCAAGCCGGATGTTGACGATGGCTTGTTTGTTACGGTTTCGCGTCCGACGTTCATTCCCCTAAGTCTTACAAAGGGTATGGATGCTTGAGTACGCATTTCCGTGTTTCGACCGGATGAAAGTACGCAATGAATTCGCTTATAAAATGTTTTGCGTTTGTCGCAGTCGTAATCTTGGCCGGATGTGTTTTTATATTCCCGAATTCGTTCGAAGAATTTAGCGCTCTTCTAAAGAAAAATTCGAATCCTTATATCTTTCTCCTGTTTATGTCGGTGGGTTGCGCGTTACCCATGCCGTTGACTTTTTGCTACATGTATGCGGGATTGACTTTTCATCCGGTATTAGCTTGGGTATTGTGCGTTGGCGGGTTGTTTTTTAGCTCTACTATCGGCTATTTCTTGGGACGTTTAACGGGATCTGCCATTTTGGCGGAACGCATGTGTCTGAAATTTAAATTTGACATTTCGTCAAAAAAAAATTCCTTTGGACTAAATTTTTTTGTGCGTGCCGTTCCTGGAGTCCCCTATTGGGTTCAAAATATCGTCCTCGCTTCAGTCGGTACATCTTATTTTCTCTATGAATTTGTAAATATTTGCGTACAGGGTTTGATCTCGTTGTTCATGGTTTTGTTTTTCGATAGAGTTATGAAGGGGGGATTCGAAACGATTTTCATCTTTGCGATTCTGGCGATTATATTGGCTTTTTTTTACAAAATGATCGTTCACTCTTTATTCCGCAACTGACGGACAAAGTACGGCAAAAATAATAATGGGTAAAATTATCTATCGGTAGGATATCCGTACCTCGTCATTGGATACTACACGCGATTTCAGAAATAAAAAAGCCCCCCGGGAAAGGGAGGCTTCAATTTTTTGCTTTATGATCGAATTTAATATCCTTGGTCAATCATCGCGTTGGCAACTTTTTTGAAGCCTGCGATATTTGCTCCGTTCATATAGTCTCCGGGAGTGCCGTATTCAGCGGCCGCCTCAAGAGCGTTTTTATGAATGCTACGCATAATATTATGGAGTTTCTCATCAACTTCTTCGCGTGTCCAACTTAGACGTATCGCATTTTGGGACATTTCCAACCCGGATGTCGCCACGCCGCCGGCATTAGAGGCTTTGCCCGGCGCGTACAGTATTTTTGCCGATTTATAGACCTCAATTGCCTCCGGAGTTGAAGGCATGTTTGATCCTTCCGATACGCAAATACAGCCGTTTTCTATGAGGGCTTTAGCATTTTCTCCGTTTATTTCGTTTTGGGTAGCCGACGGCAGTGCAAGTTCCGCTTTCGCCAATCCCCACGGACGTTTCCCTTCATAATACCGGGCTGTGGGGAATTTATTGGCGTATTCGGATATCCTTCCGCGCTTCTTGTTTTTAAGATCGAAAACAAAGGCGAGTTTTTCCGCGTCTATCCCATCCTTGTCGATTATTGTACCGTTAGAATCTGAAAGGGAAATGGGTTTGGCGCCCAATTGAATCAGCTTCTCAACCGTATATTGCGCCACATTGCCGGATCCGGAGACCAAGGCGGTTTTCCCTGCGAGGGAGTCTCCCTTTGCGAGCAACATTTCCTGTGCAAAATAGACATTTCCGTATCCGGTGGCCTCAGGACGAATTAAACTCCCGCCCCATTCAAGCGCCTTTCCCGTCAAGACGCTGTCGTAGGAATTTTTAATGCGCTTGTATTGCCCAAAAAGAAATCCAATTTCGCGTCCGCCAACCCCGATATCTCCGGCGGGGACATCGGTATCAGGTCCTATGTGCCGGTAAAGTTCGCGCATAAAGCTGTTGCAGAAATCGCGCACCTCGTTATCGCTTTTGCCTTTAGGATCAAAGTCGGAACCCCCTTTCCCGCCTCCCATGGGAAGGGTGGTGAGGGAGTTCTTGAATACTTGTTCAAATCCGAGGAATTTCAGTATACCGAGATTAACCGACGGGTGGAACCGCAAACCGCCCTTATACGGACCTATTGCACTGTTAAATTGGACGCGGTATCCCTGGTTTACATGGAGTTCCCCTTTGTCGTCCGTCCATGGTACTTGAAAAAGGATAACTCTTTCCGGAACAACCATTCGTTCAAGGATTTTGTTCTTTTCGTATTTTGGATCGCCGTCGAGAATCGAGCTCAACGACGACAATACCTCTTCAACCGCTTGGAGAAACTCTTTCTCCCATGGTTGTTTCTCTTTTAAGTTTTGGAGAACCCTTGTTGCATACTTATTCATATAATTTCCTTGTTTGGACTTTAAAAACTCCCGAAGTATTTACGATTATCCGTTTAGAGTCAATCGCATTGTATAAAAACCGTAAAAATTGCGGAAATTTCCATAATTCCGACGCCGAGGCGTTGCATTATGGATATCGTACATGGAGAAATTTAATCCAACCTGAGTTTTTGTGCAATGCGTACAATAGTTGCCTAATTATGCGGATTAAAATTTTGCTATTACATTTCCATTGCATTGTTTGTATCCAATTTTTCCTAAGAATATCAGTATAAAGTTTTATAAAATCGCGCCACTCTTTTTGTTGTGGAGGTTAGCGCTTGCGCGGGAGTAATGCCCAGACGTTGGCAATAATCCTCTATCGTTATTTTCCTTTTCCCGCATTTACCGATTATTACAGCTTGATCTCCTTCCTCTATATAGTCCAGTTTTGTCGCGTCTATGCAGGTTTGGTCCATTGAAACCCTGCCTATCACGGGGGCGGATTCCCCTCTTATCAGAACTTCCATTTTCCCTCCCGCTTCACGTGGTATGCCGTCGCCGTATCCAAGGGATAAAAGCGCTATTTTCGATTTTTTCTGTAATTTGTAGGTATTCCCATAGCCGATAGTTGCTCCCGCTGGCAAATTTTTCACAAGGCTGACGGAGGTTCGAAACGTAAATACATCTTCGGGAGTAAAACCGCTTAATATTGAGTTATTTGATGGTCGTACACCCAAAAGTACCAATCCGGCTCTAAGACAGGTTTTAAAAGTTTTGGGGATGGCATCCATATCGCAAACATCGCTATGGTGGACAAATATTTTTGACGAATTTGTCCCTAGCTTGTGTCCTACAAAGTTTAGAAAGTCGGTATCGACTATATCGCCCTCGTTCGGGGCTCCGCTTCCGGTTCCGGGTATGCATAGGGCTTCAAGAGAAAGGTTTTTGCTTCCCTTTAGCATCTTGAGCATTTTCTCGGCCTCGTTTGGGGAAGGAGAGGAATGTCCTTCGGATACGGGCAGCCGCATGTGCACGTTAAAGGGAAATTTTGCCGCGTTTTCAAAGCGCTTTATCTCTTCTACGCTTGTCAAAACGGGCGTCAATGCGTTCTCAATATAATATTTTTCCTCGAAAGGTAGTGACGGACTAAGCACAATTATTCTCCATCCGCTTCCGACTTCGCGGATTTTTATTCCTTCGCTGACGTTTGACACTGCAAAAGCATCGGCTCCGCTGAGCATTAACCGGACAGACGCCGCCTCCAGCCCGTAACCGAAGGCATCCGCGGAAACTAGAGCCATATGTCCGGCTTTTTCGGGTTTAAAAAATTTCAATTTCCCTAGATTGCGTTCGAGCGCACACAAATCAATGTGAATTGAACACCTTAAATGGGTGCTTGAGCCTTCCATTTTGCGTACTTCCTTTCAGAAAGGGATTTTGCCTCTATAGGGAGGAGGTTAAATTGTGATTCGTCGGGATTTGCGCGCAGGGCACTCCATATTTCGAACATGGTCGGATCAATGCGGGGGAAATCTCCAAAATCAACCTTGTCCTTTTGGCTTAATAAAAAAATGTTGGCGTCGGGCGAAATCGGCACGCTTGAAACGGCGATCTCTCGCTCGCACTTTATCCTGCCAGAGTCGAAATCTAAAATATTCACGTATCCCTTTCTTGATGGCGTCAATAACGTGAAAGGTTTTTTAATTTTCGTCGAATGGACTAGGGCGGAAACGCGCAATATATCGAATGAATAAAGTTTCGCATTTGAAAAGATTCTAAATATTGAAAAAAACATTGATGCCACCCGCGTTCCGAGAATTGATCCCGGTCCATGTGCAAGTAATAGAGAATCGACTTCCGATAAATTGGAACCTGTCAGCATCGAGGCAAAATTTTCTAATGCGGGACCATCGGCTCTAACGTCCTTTACGCACGTCCCGTCTAAAATATGTGCAAGTTTTGCATGTTCTCCGGTGGCGTCTGCGACAAGAATATTATTTCCAAACATTAGTATCGTCTTCGCAGGTTTTTTGGGGCGATTCCGAGTTCTTCGCGGTATTTTGCAACGGTGCGCCGCGCCACGGCAATATTTTCCTCGGCGAGTATCGAGGCTATTTTCGCATCGCTTAACGGAGATTTGGGAAATTCGGCGCTTATAATTTTTTTTATTCGATTTTTTACGGAGGAGCATGCAACGCTCTCTCCGTCGCCCGATTTGTACCCGCCTGCAAAAAAGAATTTTAAAGGTAATATTCCGAAAGGAGTTTCGGCGTATTTCTCTGCTATGGCGCGTCCTATAGTAGTCGCGTGTAGGCCGAGTTCCTCGGATAGATCTTGCATTGTCATGGGTTTCAAAGAGGATAAACCATCGTTGAAAAATCGACGTTGTCTTTCAAGAATGCTTTGGGCGATGCGCATGAGCGTCTTTTTACGTTGTTCCAACGCGTCCATAAAATTCTTTCCGTCGCGTATTTTTTCGCGGACGTAAGATTCGTCGGAGGATCTCAATTTGCCTTCCAGGACCATGCGACGGTAGTCAGAGTTTATCTTTAGTCTGGGAGTATACTCTCTCGACAATTCGACCGTATAGTCCCCATTTTCATCTTTCCGATAAATAATGTCGGGTACGGCATATCGCGCGTGTTCTTCGTCGAATTTGGAAGCCGGAGAAGTACTGAGCTTGGAAATTTCGAGAATCGCCGATTCAACGTCCGAAACGTCCTTAGCTTCCTTTTCCGCGATATCGGCAACCTTGCGTTTCATCAACAACCCAAAGTGGTTCTCCAAAATTTTGTACGCCAAAGAATCCTCCATGCCTTTGCGTTTCAGCTGAATCATAAGCGAGTCGCGCATATCGTCTGCCCCGATCCCGGGGGGGTCGCAATTTCTCAATAGTTTCAAGGCTGCGTCCACCGTGTCCTTATCGAAGCCTTCTGCTATTGTGCGCTCAATGGCATCGGGAAGGATAAATCCCCGTTCGTCCAATGATCCGGCCAGGCTCGCAAACGCCCCCGCTACTTTTGCATTTTCCGCGTCCATGGCGGCCGTTTCCAACAGGTGTTCCTGAAGAGATATCTTATCGGGGATTGAATTTAGGAGGAAATCTTTGGATTTTTGCGCGTTTTCGTCACACCGGATATCCGCTTGCAATGCACCATCCTCCAGATCGGAATTGTCGTCGTAACCGTCGTCACCTATGGATTGGGCCGAAGCATATTCCGAGGGGTCCACCTCCTCAAGCATGGGATTTGTCCTGAGTTCCTGCTCTATTATTTTTGCAAGTTCGAGAGTGGGCGCCTGCAGAATTTCCAAGCTTCGCTTGAGCTGGGGTGTTAGCGTCAAACTTTGCTCGTTTTTTAAACTTTGCTTTATTTCGATAGACATTCCGAGCGGTAATTGGACGGTTATTCAACATTTTGGACTTGTTCGCGTATTCTTTCCACTTCGTTTTTGAGCGATACTGCAAGCTTTGTGATGTTTACGTCCGCGGCTTTGCTTGCTATGGTGTTGGCCTCTCTGCCCATTTCCTGGCATATAAAATCCATCTTTCTTCCGACGGTATTGTTTTCATCCATGGTCGAAATAAACTGCGATATGTGGCTTTTTAGTCGTGTTGTTTCTTCGCAAATATCGCATCTGTCGGCGAATATACACACCTCCTTTAATACGCGTTCATCAGAGACATCAAGATCCAATCCCAACGAAGTTAGACGTTGAAACAATCTCTCCCTATATTCTCTTACCGAATCGCGCGAATACCTCTCCACCTCGCATACAATATCAAACACCGATTGTAGACGCATTTTTAAATCTTCGGACAAGGTTTTCCCCTCGATACGCCTCATATCGTCGAGTTTCGAGGAGGCTTCCTCAAGGGCTTTTTCAACGTACTCAAGTGCGCACTCCCAATCTCTTACGGGAGATAAGGAGGGATCTTTGAAAAGCTCGTTTATCCTGACAAGAGTGTCGATTGTTGGATTGTACGATATGTTGCATTCCTTACAAAGGCACTCGAGTTCTTTTAACGCCGAAGATACGACCTCGACCCGCATTGAAGGGGCGAACGATTTATCCTTGGACTCGACTTTTATCGACGCGCATATTTTCCCACGGGCAAACCTACTTTTTAGTTTCTGTGCCAGAAAAAACTCCATTGGTTGCCATTCCTTCGGCAGCGATATGGATATTTCCAAACCGCGTTTGTTTACGGACGATAAATCCACCACAACCCCCCACTCGGCTGTACTTACGCTTGCCCTGCCGAAACCTGTCATACTTTTCATAATCTGGGTCCCAAGGAAATTAAAGTCTTCTGACTGCGCCGTCCGCGGCCGATGATACGGATTGGGCGTAAAATTGCAGGGATTTAGACGCTTTCCTGTCGCGTACGGGTTTATAGGCGTCTTTCCCCTTTGCACGCATTTCGTCGCGTCTGCGGTTCAATTCTTCGTTGGAAATTTCCAGCGATATTGAACGTTCCGGTATATCTATGGTTATAAAATCACCGCTGCGGACAAGTGCTACGTCGCCTCCGTCGGCGGCTTCTGGCGAAACATGCCCTATGGACAGCCCGCTCGTACCTCCCGAAAAACGCCCGTCGGTTAGGAGAGCGCATACCTTGCCGAGTCCCATGCTCTTTAGGTGGCTTGTTGGATAAAGCATTTCTTGCATTCCCGGACCGCCTTTGGGACCTTCGTACAGTATTACAACAATATCGCCGGGAGAAATTTTGCCGGAACGTATTGCCTTGCTTGCGTCCTGTTCGGAGTGGTAAACCACGGCCGTACCTCGAAACTTTAATATAGATTCGTCGACCCCGGCCGTTTTTACTATTGAGCCGTCGCGCGCAATATTCCCAAACAAAACGGCCAGCCCCCCATCCTTTGTAAATGCGTGGTCGATATCGCGTATGATTCCGGAAGAACGGTTGGTATCGTTATTTTCGTAGTATTTGTTCTGCGTCCATGCACTCACATTGTGCTCTCCGCCCGGAGCGGCCCGAAAGAATTTTTTCACGCCTTCGGAGCACTTTGGCGATAAAATGTCGTATTTTAAAATTGCATGTCCGATGGTTTTTTCGTGCACGGTTTTAGCTTTTGTATTCAGAAGTCCGGCGCGGTCAAGTTCGCCTAAAATAGCGAATACCCCTCCGGCGCGGTGGACATCCTGTATATGCACTTCAGGCGTACTCGGCGCAACCTTACATATGCAAGGAGTGGAACGCGAAAGTTCGTCGATATCCCGCATAGAGAAATTCGTTTCGGCTTCGCGCGCTATGGCCAATAGGTGCAGAACGGTATTGGTGCTGCCCCCCATGGCTATATCGAGACGCATTGCGTTTAGGAACGCCTCGCGCGATGCTATGGAACGGGGCAACACGGATTCGTTTCCGTTCTCATAGTAGTCTTTTGTTATTTTGACTATCAGATTTGCCGCTCTCGAAAAGAGCTTCTTTCGATCTTTGTGCGTTGCCACAATCGTACCGTTGCCGGGCAATGCCAGACCTATTGCTTCGGCAAGGCAGTTCATTGAATTCGCGGTGAACATTCCCGAGCATGAACCGCAGGTAGGACAGGCGTTTCGTTCTATTATTTCGCTATCGGTATCGGAGATTTTCGGGTCGGCGCCGGCTACCATGGCGTCAATGAGGTCGAGTTTTCTGTCTGCATGCGGAAATTTTACCTCACCGGCTTCCATCGGTCCCCCTGAAACAAATATTGTGGGGATATTCATTCTCATTGAAGCCATCATCATTCCCGGCGTAATCTTATCGCAATTGGATATGCACACCATCGCGTCGACGCAATGCGCACGGCACATATACTCCACGCTGTCGGCTATAAGTTCGCGAGAGGGAAGAGAGTAAAGCATACCTTCGTGCCCCATTGCAATTCCGTCGTCTATGGCGATAGTGTTAAATTCCCGCGCTATGGCGCCGGCCTTTTCAATTTTTGAACACACGTACTTTCCTATTTTATCCAAGTGGACGTGTCCGGGAACAAATTGGGTGTATGAGTTGACGACCGCTATAATCGGCTTGCCGAAATCCTTTTCCTTTACGCCGGTCGCACGCCATAGGGCACGTGCTCCGGACATATTTCTTCCTTCAAAGCTTTTTTTTGAATTATAGACAGGCATAATTTGTCAAAGTTGAACTGGTTGCTTGCACACAATACGAAACGTTCCGCTTGCATCCAATGGGAAATACATCTACAATGGGGTTTCCCAAAGAAATATCGGGAGTCGTACAATCACTTTTTCGTGAAAAGGTCAATATTTCATTGAAAAGCGTAAACGGAATTTTCTCCCCTTCGTGAAAAGGATTGGATCGCGAGATTTGAAAAATTCTCAATCCACTATTTTTATTTCAAATTCGAGTTCTTTCGCGAAAATTGAGTGCAAAAGTTTTACAGACTTTAAAAAGATTCTGAAATAAAACGGGTTTCTTGATTGGTTTTGCCCCCAATTTAATTTTTTCCTGCTGAGACCTGCCGGAAATGGAGAGTAAACGAAACGCAGGAACTCGAGTATACGAGCGTTGTACTTATCGCACAGCGAACCGCAATTCGGGATGCTCAAATCTTGGTTTTTCCTTGCCCATTCCAACCTTTCGCTTATAGGGTCCCCTATTATTTCGGTTTTGGGGAGACGTAGTATTGCCGATAGTATAAACGTATTGCCGTCCGTGAATTCGGTCCGCCTAAAACTGCGGAATATTTCGCTTGCCGGTTTTTGCTTGATGGCGGAATCGCGAATGTATTTTACGCTTTCCACAAAGTCGAAAATGCACTTATTACAGACCCTCCCAGTACCTGCGTTCATCGCGATGGCTCCCCCTACTTCGCACGGAGCCGACGCCAGGTAATAGCAACAATTTCGTTTTTTTTCAAATGCGTACCGCAAAAGCGAAAGTATGGGCAAGGAGGAGGATACTTCGAATAAATCGTTACCCAGTTCTTTAATTTCACGGGGTAGGGCGTTTTTTAATACAAGGCTTTTTATTTTTGAATTTTTAAAAAAAACGTTGCTACCCGCACCGAGGATGAACGGGGTTAGACCGGATTTGCGCGCATAATCAAAACCTTCAAGTGCATCCTCTGCAGAATAGAGTCGCGCAAAATGTTCCGCCGTATTGTAAGTGCGATATCGACTTAAATTCGAACCTTTGTAGCACCTTATTGCAAGACTCATTTCGCGTATTTGGAGGAAAATTCGGCTATTACGCGCGGCAAAAGTTCATGTTCGGCTCTATGGACTCTTGCTTCGAGTTCTTGTAGGCTAATCCCGTCTTCCACTTCAACGATGCTTTGGGCGATAATTTCTCCGCCGTCGAGTTCATCGCTCACATAATGTACGGTACACCCGCAATGTTCGACTCCCGAGTCGTACGCACGTTTTATGGCGTCTTTACCCTTAAAATCGGGGAGTAGACTCGGATGCAGATTTATCGCCCTGCCACGGAGTTTTGATACCAATTCGGGAGGGATTATTCGTTGAAATCCGGATAGGACAACCAGATCGACTTTGCTGCGCATAATCTCGTCGGTATAACGTTTGGTTCCTTCGGGGGAAAAACGGGCTCCCGAAGATCCGGGGTCTATGTATACGGCTCTACAGCCGAAATCGCGCGCTATTTTTAGGGCGGGAGCGTTTGGATTATCGCTTATCAAAATTTCAACTCGTGCACGAGGGATGTTACCGTTTAATACCGAACTAAAAATAGCCTTGGCATTGCTTCCGCGTCCACTGGCTAAAATCGCGATTTTAAAAATTTTTTCTACGGACATTTATCTAAACTTTCAAATCTTAACTATCGGATATCCAAACTAAAACGTTGCAGAAGGGAGGGTGCTGCTCAAAGGAAAGGAAACGTCATTTTTACGGCAGCATAAACCACCGCTTTCTTAATCCGGCTGGACAGCTGTTTTTTACGCCTGTATGTTTCGAAAGTAAAAGGGTTTTCATAATGTTGTCGGTGAGGAATGTCTTCCATCTGCGTCTAAATTTTACCTTAAACTTTTATTTTCGACAGTATTTCGTTCATGCGCTTGATCATTAAACGCGGATTTTCAAGCAAACCTGCGGACAACAACGCATTGTCGAATAATTGATCAAGGACGAGTTTTGCGAGAGAGGAATCGCTTTTTCTGAGAGAATTCAAATTTTTGATAACTTCGCTTCTTGGGTTTATTTCAAATTTAACAACGGCGGGAGGAAGTTTTGAGTCGGGATTCATGGCCTTAAGCATGGCGCGCATCTGGGGGGTGAGCGAATCGGCATTCAAGACGGCTGCGGGGCTTTCCCAAAGTCTCTTCCCATCGCTTAGTACATCTGATACTTTTGCGTCTCCGAGTGTTTCTTTTACCCACAATTTTAGCTCAGCAAGTTCTTCCGTGGGTATTATGGACGAAGAATTTTTCGGATCCTCGGGGATGTCGTCAAGTTCTATGTCGGCGGCATCTATGCTCGTAAAAGGTTTTTCTTGGTATGTTGAAAGATTTCCCAATAAGAAGGTGTCTATGGGTTCGTACATAAAAAGCACTTCGAGTCCCCGTTTTGTAAAAGCTTCAAGATATGGAGAAGCTTCTATAGTGGCTCTGTCCTGGGCGCATGCATAGAATATGTGCTTTTGGTTGGGTTTCATCCGTCCCACGTAATCCGAGAGTGAGGCCAATGTCCCGTCCGCATGGAGACTCGATTCAAAGCGCAATAACTCCGTAAGATCTTTTCTGTATTCGAGATCTGTTGCCGCACCCTCCTTTATGAAGGAACCGAAACGTTTTGTAAATTCGGAAAACTTTTTGCCGTCTTTTTTCGACATTTCCGAAAGGTGTTTCAAAAAACGTTTCAGTACAACTCTTCCTATTTTCATGCACAGACCGCTGTCTTGCATGCTTTCCCGCGATATGTTAAGGGGGATATCGGAACTGTCTATTACGCCTTTTGCAAAGCGCATCCATTCAGGGAACAGCATTTTGGGTTTGGGGTCTATCAAAACTTTTTTGCAGTAGAGCGCTACTTCGCATTCCGACTTTCCGAATCCCAGCCTTTCCGTGTTCTCTGAAGGTGTGTATATCAGCGCGTTGAGCTCTATGGGTACGTCGGACTTAAAGTGCAACCAATCGAGGGGTTTATCGAATGCGTGCGTCTGAAACTTGTAAAAATCTTCGTATTGCTCGGGTTTTAAGTCTGATCTGGATTTTAGCCATACGGCCTGCTTGGTTTCTATTTTTTGTTCGTTGATGAAAAGGGGGAAATCTATATAGGCGCCATACCGTTCCGCTATGGCATAGATGCGATCCTTTTTTGAGAATTCCATGCATTCGTCTTTTAGCGTGGCCACTATTTTCGTGCCGCGTTCGGATTTGTCGCAAGTTTCTATTGTAAAATTTTCGGAGCCGTCGCACGACCAGTGGGATGCTTCGTCGGTTTCGCTTTTGGTGAATACGTCTACTTTTTTCGCCACCATGAACACACTGTAAAATCCCACTCCGAATTGTCCGATAAGTTCGCC
>CAZMBN010000020.1:0-2448 GCA_964564825.1 uncultured Opitutales bacterium | reverse complement strand
AAGTTCGCCTTTGCTCTTCTTTAACGCCTCCACGAAGGCTTTCGATCCGGAGTGCGCTATTGTGCCGAGATTCGACGCAAGTTCCGCGGCGTTCATCCCTATTCCATGGTCTTCTATGGTGAAGGTACCCGCTTTTTCGTCGGTGGAAACCTTTATTTTCAGTTCGTCATCGTTTATTTTCTGTGTCTGCGAAAGCTTCTGTATGCGCAGTTTCGAGGAGGCGTCGGAGGCGTTTGAAATTAGCTCCCGGACGAATATTTCCTTGTCGGTATACAGCGAGTTTACCACCAAATCGAGTACTTGTTTTACTTCTGCTTTGAATTTATATTCCATAAAAGTTTCGGTCTTTCCAAAATTCCTTTTTGTCGTAGCATCAAACGGTCGATATCGGATTTTTCCCCGGAGTCTTAAAAAATTTTTTATTTCAGTCAATTTTGAATTGAATATTTCTGGAGAAACTTAATTGTAGTCGCCGGCGAGAATGTGGTGGGTGCGCGATTCGGAATCAAATGTCCGAATGTATTCCTGTGTGGAAGGCATTCGGGATACTTTTCTGGTTGGCGGAGCAAATGGATTCCACCACTGATCTGGGAGTTGTAAAAGATCTCGCCTTTTGGGGAATTTTAAAGGAGATTTTAAGAAATTTAAGAAACGGAAACTGATACGGAGTGTACGCTTTCGTATTAAAGGCGATAACGGGGATAGTTGGTGTTATGTCGTTGGAGAATACCGAATCGGCATCCTTGAGGTGGTTTTTTTATGTTTGGACGCTATCAATCGAATGAAAGCGGAGGGGTATCGCGGCGAATTTTTGCGGTATTTGTTTTGCTTTCCTTTGCCGCACTCGGATATCTCAATACGATTTCCAGTTCCGAGATGCGCCTTGTTGCGGGTGAGTTTCCCGAATGGAGCGAATCGACGCGCGAAACCGTTTTAAGAAGCTATAAAATGGTCGTGTCTATTGCCATATTTTTTATTGATTTGATACTCGTAGGTCCGTTTGCGCATTTGAGTTATTTTGGACAACACATAAGACCCAAGCCGGGACATCCTTTGAACAGGTATAGCTTTTTTGATTTCGGTTTGGTATTGGCGTCGATATTTACCCTTTTCATGGTGGCTGCGCACGCGTTGATTATCAATTTGGTCTCTCCGAAATTTGTTGGTTTCCTGGAAATAAAGTCGGTATCCCTATTTTTTATTGCGGCTATCTCCCTTTGGACCATTATGCTTTTCTTTAAGATACATTCGTATACGCGGGCGCAACGGAAGGAACTAAAAAAGTACCTTATCAATTTTTAACCCGAAAAATTTCCTTGGGTCGACACCTGGTCGTTTTATCGTTGCAACAGAACAGTAACTTTTGCTTGCTTTTTGCGGGTGTTTTTCGTGTGATTACGGAATGAAGCTTAATTTGCCGTCGAAACCTCTTATGGACGTTGTGGGGTTGCCGTTTAAAAAGGTCTCAAGGGGAAAGGTGCGCGAAAATTTCGATCTTGGGGACGAACTCCTAATAATAGCAACAGATCGGATATCGGCTTTTGACGTGGTTATGCCGAATGGAGTCCCCGGCAAGGGTATCCTTCTTACCCAGATAAGTTTGTGGTGGTTTAAACAAGCGGAGAAAATCATGCCCACACACTTAGTGGAAAATCATGCCGAACGCGTTCACGGACTTTTGAGAGATAGACCCGAACTAATCGAGCGCTCAATGGTGGTAAAAAAACTCAAGCCCATGCCAATAGAAGCCATAGTTCGCGGATACCTTGCGGGGAGTGCGTGGAAAGAATATGGAAAGACGGGAAAACTTTTCGACTTTACCCTTCCAGTCGGAATGAAAGAGAGTCAAAAACTTCCCCAAGTGCTGTTTACTCCCACAACAAAGGCCGTGGAGGGTCACGATATTCCCATATCGAATGATAAATGTTCAAAAATTTTAGGGAGTAGGGTTTTTAAAAAAATACGGGACGCCAGCATAAAACTTTATGAAATGGGTGCGAGAAAAGCCGAAGAGTGCGGTATTATTTTGGCGGATACCAAATTTGAGTTTGGTACTGACGTTTCTGGCAAAATTTATTTGATTGACGAGGTTTTGACCCCGGATTCTTCGCGTTATTGGCCGGCCGACGGTTATGAAGTAGGCAAGTCCCAACCCTCCTATGATAAACAATATGTGCGTGATTGGCTTGAGACATTGAATTGGAATAAGACATATCCGGGACCGGTTCTTCCGCCGGAGATTGTCGCAAACACCATAAAGTGTTATTCTACTGTCTTCGATAAACTTACCGGAGCTTAATTCTTTGAATTATATATATCCTTCGTCTTGGCAATAGCGGGTGTTGTTGATGCTGTCTTCATTCATGTATTTGAGTTGTGCGAGCGAAATTTAATATAAATATTTCCATTGACTTGATTTAATCCGAACTTTTATTAGAAGCCCACTGG
>CAZMBN010000019.1:0-33791 GCA_964564825.1 uncultured Opitutales bacterium | reverse complement strand
ATACTGAATCTTGCATATATTCTTTGCAATGTTTAAAATACAACCAGCCGGGGCATCAGCCGCCAAAACAAAATACTCGGGAAATACAGGCTTCCTCCAGCCTTTAGGCTATCCGCAACACGGAGTCCAAAAGCGGAGAGGGGGGGATTCGAACCCCCGGTAGGCTTTTGACCTACACGCGATTTCCAGTCGCGCACGTTCGGCCACTCCGTCACCTCTCCTTAAAAAGGGTGCAAAGGTAGTTTCTCGACATATATTGGTCAAGCCATATTTTCCCCCGCACAAACGGCGTTTCTACACCGTACCGCCCTATTTTTGTTCCCGCCGTACCGCAGCAGTAACTCCGACCAAAAATCGGGATAAAAATAGGATTTTTCTAAGGCAAGCCGTCCGTTTCCCCGATGCAAAATAAAAAATTTCGCGCGCGATGCGAAAACATCCCGGAAGGGAAATTCAGGTATCCAAAAGTTTTTTTAAGGAATTCCCCGCACCGTCGATTTCCACAAGCTTGTCGCGCGAAGTTTTTCCCGAAATTATAACGACATCGCGCTTTGAAACCCCTAATCTTTCCGCAAGAAACGCAACAAGCACCGCATTCGCCCTACCGTCCGAAGCGGGCGCCGCGATTTTTATTTTCACTCCGCCGCCGTAGCTCCCAGCCGGGAAGTTTTTCCGGGCATTGGGAACAACCCTGATTTTAATTCTTTCGACCATCGGCAAAAGTTCGGCAACCGAAACTTTCCACATCAATGCGTTGCGCGGACGCCGGGATGAGATTATATCGGATAACTACCCAGCCATTTTATCATCGGCAAGGTTTTCTGGAGCTCGCCTATCGCGGTACGGACGGGTTCATCGTCCCAATGCCCTTCAAAGTCTATAAAGAAGTGGTAATTCCACGCCTTCTTCCTGTTCGGGCGGGATTCGATGCGAGTCAGGTTCAGATTCGCCCTGTTGAACGGCAAAAGCATGTCGTACAGGGCTCCGGGTCTATCGTTTACGGCAAGAACCATGCTTGTTTTAAATTTCACCCCGTCGGTTTTCGAAACCGGACTTTTGCCTATAATCAAAAATCTTGTCTGATTGGTCTTATTGTCCTGGATAGACCGTTCCAAAACGGGAACTCCGTAAAGTTCGGCGGAAAGGGAACTGCCTACCGCGGCGATTTCCGAATTGTCGGCGGCCATCTTGACCGCCAACGCCGTACTCTCCACATACAGGATTTCGGCGGACGGAATATTTCTTCTAATCCACGACCTGCACTGGCCTATAGCCTGGTCCTTGGAACATACCTTCCGGATATCTTCCAACTTTCCGCGTGTTATCAGGCAATGTTCTATGGGCATATAAACCTGCCCCACTATATACAAACTGCTTTCGGACAGCATGTCCATAGAATGGAAAACGGCGCCCTCCGTGGAATTTTCAATCGGAATTACCCCGTAGTCGGCATCTCCGCTTTCCACCGCCGCAAATACGTCGGGGATGGAAGGCATAGCCCTGTAATCCACACTTGAACCGAAGTTTTTCAACGCCGCCTGCTGGGTAAAGGTCGCCCGGGGCCCCAAATACGAGACCATCAGTTTTTTTTCCGACGATATGGACGCGGATATTATTTCCCTATATATGGATTTTAACGCCGATTCCGATATCCTCCCGGCGTTCCTTTCCAAAATATTTTTAAACACCTGCGCCTCGCGGCTGGGGGCGTAGACGTCCTCACCCCGGTCGGTCTTTATACGCCCTATCGCATTGGCGCAAGCTATACGCTCGGCAAGCAAATCCAGGATTTGCGTATCTATGGAATCTATATTTTTTCTTATCTCGTTTTTGTCTGTATGCTCCGTATGCTCCATGTCTAAATATCTCCGCCGTTACCGCTTTCCCCTTTGCCGCCAACCGGAATAAAGACTCCTCCGTCCGGCGAAGTTTTCTCCAAACCGTCGGCGGGCAGCCCGACGTCGCCGTCTTTTATCTCGGGACGGTTCGACGTCTCCCTTATCCACTCCGAAATTTGACCAGGACTGAGTATGTCGGAAGACGGAAGTTCGTCGATGGAATTAAGACCGGCGAAGTCCAGAAAGTTTTGCGTTGTGGAATATTGCAGCGGACGGCCGGGCAAATCTGCCCTACCGCTGACATACACCAACTCCCTCTCCATAAGGCGCGATATGGGACCGTCCGAACCGACGCCCCTGATAGCCTCTATTTCCGCCCTGGTTACGGGCTGTCTGTATGCTACTATAGACAAGGTTTCGAGCGCGGACCGGCTAAGGCGCTGCGGGCGGGAATCATTGCGCAAAAGGCGCACCCATTCGGCATAGTCCCGGGATATGGCGAATTTGTAGCCCGAAGAACTTTGCAAAAGTCTGAATACCTCCCCGGAATCTTCAAGTTCCATGGCGATTTCATCCATGGCCTCGCGTATTTGCGTTGCGGTAATAATAGTTGGAACCCGAGACATTGCTCCGCCGTCCGGCGGCGGAATCGCGTCTTCTCCGGAAACCTGCGAGACATCCGCAGCATCGGCGCCGCGATCTTTACTCCTTTTGAAGGCAAGGGCGTTCATCTCGCGATGATACCGCAACACCACCGCCTGAATATCCTTGATACTAAGCGCGTCGCTTGTAGAAAAAAGCAGGGATTTCAGAAACTTTTTCAGGTCGAAGTCCATCGTGGAAATCTTGCGCGCGAGTATTGGATATAAAAACAGAACACTCAATAAAAAACTATACCGCAAGACGGAAGCGGCAAACCGGCGGCTTCGAATACACCGTGCGGACGGCACGCAAAAGGCGAAATTTTTAGGAGGATTTCCCCACGGTCTGTATGTTGCGCACTTTCGGGAGGAAATAGGCGACAATCCCCGCCAGTGGGAAAAACGCGCAAACTCCGTACACGAAGTCTATTCCGTAAAAATCGGCGAGTTTTCCCAATACCGCGGAAGCTACGCCCGCAACGCCGAAGGCGAACCCGAAGAATATCCCCGAAACAAAGCCGACTTTCATGGGAAGCAATTCCTGCGCATACACCAACATTGCGGGGAAAGCCGACGATATTATGAAACCTATTAAAACGCTCAAAACTACGGTAAAAGTCAAGTCTGCGTACGGCATGAGAAGTGCGAACGGGGCGGAACCGAGAATCGACCACCATATGACAAGCCTCCTGCCGTATCTATCCCCCACCGGTCCCCCGACAAGCGTTCCCAACGCCGAAGAAAAGAGAAAAACGAAAAGCAATATTTGGGCGCCCCGGACGCCGACGCCGAATTTGGACATCAAATAAAAGGTATAGTAGTTGGACAAGCTCACGGAATAGAAATTCTTGGAGAACATAAGAAAAACCAAAATGAACATGGTAATCCATATCGTTTTGGCCGGCGGGCGGCTTCCGCACGGGGGACGGTCGAAACCGTTTCCCCGTGCCGCCCTATCGCGTTTAATTTTCGCCGAGTACCATCTGCAGGCGGGAATCAACACTATTACCGCCAGAAAAGCCAAAACCGCGAATTTCGCAACCCCCGACTGTTCCCTTACAAATACCGCCGCCAAAAGAGGTCCCAACGCGAATCCGCAGGAGCCGCCGACTTGAAAGATGGATTGACCCAGCCCCCTTCTTCCCGACGCAACCAAAGAAGTAATTCTCGACGCCTCCGGGTGAATTATCGAAGACCCTATGCCCGAGACGAAAACCGCGGCCATGAGGGAGTATAAACCGCGCGCATAGGCTATCAGAATAAGTCCGCCCATCGTGCACAACAACCCGACAGGAAGGAACCAACCCGCGGGACGCTTGTCGAACGCGTAACCGAAGACGAGTTGCATTATAGACGAAGAAATTTGGTAAACCAGAACGACCAACCCTATCTCGCCGTAGCTTAAATTCAAATTCGCCTTCAGAAGCGGATAGATTGCCGATATAATCGACTGCATGGCGTCGTTAAAACCGTGCGCCAAACTCAACGCCGCCAGTATTCCAAGCATGAAGGTACCCTTCCCCGCCTCGACCATGACGGCGGAATCTCCCACCCCGTCTCCGGGAAATCAAGCATATAGACCAAAAATATATCCGGATAAAATGTCGATTTTTCAACGCTTGCAATCCGTTCGGATTACGGCGCATTCTGCCGAATTTCGGGGAACTTCCCCAAAATCTTGTCCAGCGGATTCTTATAAAATTGGCGGATAAGATGTTAAGAAAATCCGCATTGCACGGTTGCGCATGTAGAGGCGGATGAAGCCTAAGGGACAACCCCAACCCGGCGTAAACAACACAAACGCCGTCATGGATTGCCCGCGCATCCGTTGTTTACGGACATTGAAAGACTCCCTGTTTGTACAACCATGCATAAAAAAAGGATCGTAGGCGGAAAAGTTTTAGGGCGCATTTGGCAAGTATTTTTGTAAAAAAAGTTATCCTCCCAAGGATGTGAATAACTTGTAAACAAGTTGTGCTTGAAAATTCGAAAAAAGATAGGAATATCCGTGCAGTTTAAGGCAATATGCTGGAAATACGCGAGGGAGGTCGGATTATTCGCTTTTTTGACGAACGGTAGTCTCTTCAACGTATATTCTTTTAGCATAACAACTTAAAGAAATCCGAACAAAATTTTAGCATTTGAAACCGGCAATATGGAACGCAAAACGGGCAAACAGAAACTTAAGGAGACCGGAACGCGCGGTAAAACCGCTTACGCTTGACCTTTTTCCGTCCATATTGTGAATAAATACGCAAAAGATGATCCAAGACACTATAAATTTTTCATCGTCCGAAGTATGGGAAGAAGCGAAGTCGGAGATAGCAAAGTGCGCATCCCCGGAAGTATTCGAGACGTGGTTTAAAGATTTGGAATACCTCGGCGGAAACGAAGACTCAGTTACTTTAGGCACGAAAAGCGAATTTTGCGCCATGTGGATAAAGGCTAATTTTATGGACGTACTTTCGCGCAATATGTCCTTGGCGGCTGGCAGAACCATGAAGGTTGAAATACGGGCGACCGAGGTCTCGGCGGAGGACAATATACCGGATATGTCCCGCAATCCCCTTTCTAATCCGAGGAGGGCAACCAACCGACCGACCACCGCCGTCCGGGAAATTTTAAAGTCCATAAATCCCCGCAATACTTTTGAAACTTTCGTGGTCGGAGAGGGAAACAGATTCGCGCACGCCGCCGCCCTTGCGGTGGCGCAAAACCCGGGAACGGCGTACAACCCCCTCTTTATATACGGGGCGACGGGATTGGGTAAGACGCATCTGATGCACGCAATAGCGCAATTTGTGCTCAAGAACAATCCAGAGTCCCGGATATTGTACGTATCGTCCGAAACTTTTGTGAACGAATTCGTATTGGCGCTTCGCGAAGGCAAAGTGACAGATTTCCGGAAAAGGCACAGAAAGACCGACCTCCTCCTCATAGACGACGTCCAGTTCTTCGCGGGGAAGGAACGTTGCCAAGAGGAATTTTTCCACACTTTTAACGATCTGTTCAATTCCGGGAAGCAGATAGTGCTTTCGTGCGACAAACCCGTAAACGAAGTTGCGGACATAGAACAAAGATTGGTGTCGCGCTTCGGGTGGGGCGTTTCGGTCGACATACAAGCCCCCGACTACGAAACCCGCCTCGCCATTTTAAACAACAAACTCTCGGCGTTGAAAGGTTCGGCGTCCATACTTCCCGAAGCGGTGGATCTTGTGGCGCGCAGGTTTACAAAGAACGTGCGCCGCATGGAGGGCGCCCTCACGAATCTTATCGGGTACGCCTCGCTGATAAGCCCAAACAATCCCATAACCTTGGAAAAAGCCCAGGAACTTTTGTCCGACATGCTCATGCAGGAGGATGGGACGCAATCCGTGGACATAGAGTTTATACAAAAGAAGACCGCCGAATACTACAAATTGGACCCGGCGGAAATGACGAGCAAGAAAAGACCCGCAAACATAGCCCTGGTACGCCAGATTGCAATGTACCTGTGCCGCAAGCTTACCGCGCATTCTCTCCAGGAAATAGGGAAGCGTTTCGGCGGACGGGACCACGGGACGGTGATGTACGCCATACGAGCTGTGGACAACGCCATGAACCGCGACGAAACCGTAAAACGCTCGGTTGATTTTCTTTTGAAAACGCTGTCGGCGTAAAAAGGGACGGGAGAATTTACTTCTTTATCAAACCGTAGAACTGCTTAACGTCGGAAAGCATTCTGTTTACCACGTACCCGTTCGACGGGGTTTCGGTAATATAACTTGTGCGTCCGAGTATTGCGAGGATGGTCGCCCCTATAAAATTTTCGGGCAAGTTTTTAACCTCCCCCCGCCTTATGGAATTTTTTATAACCTTGAGCGCTTTTCTAAATTCGGAAAGCGCAACGGATTTAAATTGGGGGTTGCTTTGTATCAGGGACGAATAGAGGGTATTGTACTTCAACATTTCAACTTCTTCGCCTTCGAAATCCGTTATCCGCCTGACGGCCGCGTCCGCATGCCTGAAAAAGTCCGCCAAAGTTATGGAATCGTAGTCGACGTCCTTAAAGTAGCGGTCGTAAAAATACTCCCTGCAGGCGGAAAAAACAAGGTCGGACTTCCCTTTGAAGTAGCGGTACATCAAACCGCGCGATATCCCGAGCCTCGACTGGATGTCGCCTATGCGCAACTTGCCGTATCCCTTCTCAAGCATCAGCAGAAACGCCGCCTTCAAAATCCTGTTCCGAGTACCCTCTTTTCCCATGCCAAGCTAAAAAATACGTTTGCCCTACGTCTATCAAGAGCAAATTTGCCGATTGAAAGAGGAGAATCCAAAACGAACGTTTCCATTTTTTATTTGACAATGAACGGTTGTTCATTTTTTTGGGCGGGAGTTGCGAATGGAAATGGGAACTTTAAAGAAATGCGCAATCCCGCTTTTGGTTGCGGGGCTTGCAGCGACGGCGCGCGGTGCGGGATACCAGATAATAGAACAGGGGGCCGCCAATATGGGGAACGCTATGGCCGGAGCCGTTTCGAACGCGAACTCCGACGCGTCCGCGGCTTTTTGGAATCCGTCGACGGTCTTTTTTACGGGGTTGAATGAGGGGGAAACCCGTATCGACACCTCCGTATTCTTCGTAATCCCGACTTTGCGTTTCTCCGACGACAATGGAACAAATCCGGGAATAGCGGGCGGCGCCAACCGCAACGGGGACTGCAGCGTCAATTCCGTTGTGCCGAACTTTTACGCGGTCCACCGCCTAAGCGAAGATTTCGCCGTCGCCTTTTCGGTTACCGCACCGTACGGTCTGGAATCCGACTACTACGACGACTGGACAGGACGTATGCAGGGGTTGAGAAGCTATCTGTACACGACGGATTTTAATCCGAGCATAGCGTATAAAATATGCGATTGGTTGACCGTAAGCGGCGGCGTGAGTGCTCAATTCGCCTATTGTACACTCAACCAAACCGCAGTGCAACAGGCGGGCTCCATGTACGTTCCCTTTACGCTCGACCTTACCGGACAGGGCTGGTCCGTGGGGGGAAACATAGGCTTTACCATCCGGTATTGCGACACCGGGAGGTTTGGATTCCAGTGGCGAAGCGCCGTCGATTACACGCTGGAGGGGAACGCCCATTCCAACGGAAAAAATATAATAGCCCCCATAAGCGCCGACATGAGCATGCCCGACACTTTTACAATGGGCGTATACCAAAGACTGGGAGGGGATTTCAGAAACTTCGCCTTGATGTTCGACTACTGCTACACGCGGTGGTCCGTATTCGACCAACTTGAAGTAAAGGGAATCGGGGCGGATCCCATACGGGAGAATTGGAAGGATACGTCCAGAATATCCTTCGGCATGCACTACTATCCCGACTTCATTGAAAATTTGACGTTTAGACTAGGGACGTGCTTCGACGAAAGTCCCGTGCGCTCCCCCGCGGAGCGGACGGTACGCATCCCATGCCGGGACCGCGTTTGGCTGTCCGTGGGAATAGGTTATACCTACGGGAATTATTCCGTCGACATATCCTATTGCTACATATTCCTTACGGGAAGTTCCGGCATAAACCGCTACGAACCGGGTTTTGGAGGCTCGCGGACAAGCGGGAACTATTCCGGACATATAAACGTTGCAGCCGTCCAGTTCGGATATAAGTTTTAAGTTTTAAGCCGTTCAACCGCCCCAACTGCGGCGTTGCATTTTATCCGCCCGGAATGTCGCCTATCCTAAGTTCAAAGCTTCCGCAAGGGGATAAAAGTCCTCCATGCTGAATGAGTCCGAAAAGTAATAATTGGGTACGCGAATTTGGGATTTTTAAGACAATTTTGTAATTAATAAAATAACACGACAATATTGTCGTGTTATTTTTTCGATTATTTTAGAAAATAAATTCATAATATATTTATTATAAATATTATATAAATAAATACAAAAACTGGCATGAATTCTGCTTTAATAAAGAATTATCGTTAACAAAAGTACGAAAAATGAAACTCATAATAGCATATATCAAACCTGAACAACTTGGAGAGGTAAAAAAAGAACTCTTCAAGAACCAGATATACAGGATGTCGGTAACGAACGCCCTCGGATGCGGAAGACAACGGGGTTACAGCGAAAACTATCGCGGAAACGAGATAGAGGTTAATCTGCTCAAGAAAATCCGCATGGAAATAGCCGTAAACGACGAGTTCCTGAACGTTACGATAGAGTCGATAATAAAGGGCGCGCAGACCGACCATATAGGCGACGGGAAAATCTTCGTATTGAATCTCGACGACTGCATAAGGGTGCGCACGCGGGAAACGGGCTCACAAGCCATAGGATAACCCCGAAATCCAAAAATAAAGAAAGGTTGAATTTTAAATATGAACGTAAAATCGATTATTGCAACGGCGTGCGCGGTTTCGGCCTCGTGCGCATATTTGGGCGCGGAGGAAACCGCCAAGGAAGCCGCGAAAATCTCGCCCGAAATGTTTACGGTAAACAACATTTGGATATTGTTGGGCGCCGCCCTCGTATTCATAATGCACCCCGGATTCGCCCTCGTGGAAACGGGACTGACGCGGGCGAAAAACAGCGTAAATATACTGGCTAAAAACATCGTCACCGTGGCCATAGGGATAATAACCTATTTGATAATAGGATTTAACCTCATGTATCCGGGGGACAGCTGGGTGCTTGGAAAAGTTCTCGGCTTCGGCGGATTCGGAGTCTGCGCCCCCGAAGGTGCGGCGGGAGCCATAAATTACAACGGTGGGCTGTACTCCTACTGGACCGATTTCATATTCCAAGCGATGTTTGCGGCGACCGCCGTAACCATTGTTTCCGGAGCCGTGGCGGGGCGCATAAAATTTTCCAGCTACCTCGTGTTCGGGGTATTTTACGCCGCCCTCGGATATACCGTCATCGGTTCGTGGGGATGGGGCGGAGGATGGTTGAAAAGTCTCGGCTTCTACGACCTTGCCGGATCGACGTTTGTCCATTCCGTCGGCGGTTGGGGCGCGCTTGTGGGAGCCGCCATGTTGGGCCCGAGAATAGGAAAGTACGTAAGGGGGAAGCCCCACGCGATACCGGGTTGCAACCTCGGATTCGCCACCCTGGGCGTGTTCCTGCTATGGTTCGGTTGGTTCGGATTTAACGGGGCGTCCGTATTTTCCGCGGATCCCGTGATGGTTGCGTACGTCTTCACCACAACGTCGATATCGGCGGCCTTCGGACTCGTATTTGCAATGTTCACCTCATGGATTATGCAAAAGAAACCCGATTTGTCCATGATGCTGAACGGCTGCCTGGCGGGGCTTGTCGGAATAACCGCGGGGGCCGACTGCGTACCCATAAGCGCATCGTGCATAATAGGCGCGGTATCGGGGGTACTTGTGGTATTCGCCGTGTATTTCTTCGATAGGATACACATAGACGACCCGGTTGGAGCGACTTCCGTACACCTCGTGTGCGGAGTATGGGGAACCCTGGCGGTCGGCATATTTTCGCCCGACCACGCACTGGTGCCGCAATTAATAGGCGTGGTTGCGGTGGCTGCGGCAAGTTTGTGCTCGAGCTTCGCCATATTTTACGCGATAAAGAAAATTATCGGACTGCGCGTCGACAGGACTTCCGAGCTTAGGGGTCTCGACGTTAGCGAACACGGAATGGAGGGATACAACGGATTCCAATTCTTCTCGAACGAGTAGGGAATGCGGCGCGGCGGGGAGGATCCACCTCCCCCGCCCTTTCCTCCGAAAAAGTACCGCAACAAACTGCACATAAAATCCAAACATTTTTTAACAATATGAAAATGAAAACAAAATTTACAACTTTCGCGGCGGTTTTATCCTGCGCCGCGTGCTCGTTGGCGGCGGCCGCCACCAATCCCCCCGAAAAGGAAATAAACACTCTTTCCGACGAATATTTCGCCGCCAAAGCCCTTGAAAAATTCTCGGCGTCAGCCGCCTTCGGATACGAAAGCGAATACGTATTCAGGGGAACGCATATATGCGGGGCATCCCTCGTACCCGAGGTGGATTTCGGCTACGATATAGGCTACGGATTTGCGTCCTACGCCGGAATATGGAGCAACATGGCGCTCGACTCGTCGTCGTACAAGGAAGTGGACGTTTATACGGGAGTGACGTACACCCGTGATTTTCTAACCTTGGACCTCGGCTACACCGCATATCTCTATCCCGACGCGGACGAACCCACCGAAAACACCAACGAATCAAAAATAGCCGTATCGCTCGATACGACGCAATGGCTCGGCGAATTCAACGTCGGTCCCTTCGCCGCCTTCTATTACGACTTCAATCTTGACGCGGCGACGGTGGAGGCGGGGTTGTCCTACAGCGCCCCCGTTACAAAGTGGCTTTTCGACAGCAATTGGGGAAAGGTTGAACTGGGGGCAAGCTACGGGCATGTTTCGTACGACGACGACGAGCACAACTATGTGGGGTTGATTGCCGACGCGGTCGTATCGGTAAACAAATATTTCAGCATATCCGCCGGAATACGCTACGCGTGGAGGGACAACACCCGGCACGTCTCCCATGTAGGGGAGGACCGCTTGTGGTTCGGGACGTCGGCGTCCGTAGCCTTCTAATACGGAAATTCCGGTTTCCCCTACGGGGTCCGCGGATAAAGTTCCGCGGACCTTTGTTTATACGTACCTGTACAAATTCCACGAGTTGAACGGTGCAATAAGACCGCACGCGCCGACGGGATACGGGGAAAGCTCCCTATTCCCGAAAAATTTCCGTAAAAAATGCGGTCGAACGCCGCCGACCGCAAATTCCCACCGACTGAAAAACAAATCAGCGCGTTTTCTCCCTGACTTTCGACGCCTCTTTGCCTACGCGGTTGCGCAAATAATAAAGGCGCGCGCGCATCGGAACGGACTCGCGGTCCACTTCTATTTTCGCGATGTTCGGAGAGTTCACAGGGAATACGCGCTCGACCCCCTCGCCGTAGGATATGCGGCGCACGGTGAACGTCTCGTGGATACCGCTGCCCTTCCTTGCAATGACTATTCCCGAAAACACCTGTATGCGCTCCTTGTCCCCTTCCCTGACTTTTGCGTGCACCCTAACGCCGTCGCCGACTTTGAAAGGGGTCACATTGACCTTGACTTGATCCTTCGTTATTTCCTTCAACAATTCCTGGTTCATTGTTTTCCTTTAATTTAAAAATATCGAGTCTGCGCGTCCTCGTTTTTTCCAGCCGCATTTTCCCCCTCCAACGGTCTATTTCGGCGTGGTTGCCCGACAGTAAAACGGGGGGCACTTCCATTCCGCGAAAAACCGGAGGCCTAGTGTACTGTGGAAAAGCAAGAAGATTGTCCCTAAACGAATCGAAGGTCAAGGAATTTTCTTCGCCGAGAACCCCTTTCACGTACCTCGCGGTGGCATCCGCCACAATCGCCGCGGGGAGGGTGCCGTTTGTGAGCACATAGTCCCCCACGGATATCTCCCTGTCTATGAGACAATCCCGCACCCTCTGGTCGACACCCTCGTAGTGTCCGCTCAATATTATCATATGGCCGCAACCCGAAAGCTCCCTGGCGATTTCCGGGGAAAACCTTTCCCCGTCGGGACACATGTAGACGCGGACGCACCCCGGCGTCTGCAACTGTTCAATGGCGGCAAATATGGGTTCGGGCCTCATCAGCATACCGGGTCCACCGCCGAAGGGACGGTCGTCCACCTTGCGGTGCTTGTCGGTGGACCAATCGCGAATATCGTACACGGACAGGTCCAGAATACCCGCCCTGCGGGCGCGCCCCAACATGCTCTCCTCCAAAAAGCCCTTCAGCATATTTGGGAACAGCGTCAGAAAGTCTATCTTTAAGCTGGGCGGCATAAAAATCTCCGGTTCGCGAAGAAACGCGCGCAACCCCGAAAAAAAGTCCGGGAAAAATCCGCAACGGCGTCCTTCCGCCCCCTCGTTCGACGGACGCCGAAACGAAAAACGGTTCTACGCCTTTGCGGCGGCGCGCGCCTTTTTCAGGACGGATTTCGCCGTATCCGTCGGCTTCGCGCCGACGCCGAGCCAATAGTCCGCGCGCTCCACGTTTATCTGCGTTTCCACATCCTTGCCGCGCGGGCGCGGATTGTAGAGACCGAGATTCTCGACAAACTTGCCGCCACACCTGGAGGAGCTTTCGGCAACCACCAGCCGGTATATCGGGTTGTGCACGGATCCGTGCCTCTGTAGTCTTATTCTAAGTGCCATTTATTATGCCTATTAAAAGGTTTCGGACCAGATAATCCGTAAAGGAGAATACATGCAACGGATTTTTTCCGCAATTGCAATAAAAATATGCGCGAATCAATCTTTGGAAACCAAGAGTTCCGCAATCTGGACGGCGTTCAAGGCGGCACCTTTCCACAGCTGGTCCCCCGCAACCCAGAACGCCAGACCGTTCCCGAAAACGGTGTCGAGGCGTATTCTACCCACCCCGCATTTCTCCTTCCGCTGGTAGAACAAGGGCATCGGATACTTTTTGCCGTCGACGTCGTCGCAAAGCTCCGCCCCGGGAAATTCCGCAACCGCCCTCCGCGCGCGTTCGACGGATACGGGTCTTTCGAACTCCGCGTTTATCGACACGCTGTGGGCGCGCATCACGGGGACGCGCACGCAAGTTGTGGAATTTTGCAATCCGGGAAGCTCCATAATCTTGCGCGATTCGTTCAACATCTTCTTCTCCTCCTTCGTATAGCCGTCCGGGAGAAACGCGTCCACGTGCGGAATAACGTTGAAGGCTATCTGGTAGGGGTAGACCCTCGCTTCCGGAGACCGACCCTCGACAACGGCCTTCAGTTGAGATTTCAGTTCCTCCATGGCCGCCACCCCCGTACCCGACACGGCCTGGTATGTCGAGGCGAAAAAGCGCTTCAAGCCGAATTCCCTGTGCAGGGGAAAGAGCGCCATGAGCGATATGGCGGTGGTGCAATTCGGGTTGGAGATTATATTTTTATGCCCGCGCAACGCGTGCGGATTCACCTCGGGAACGACGAGGGGAACCTCCGGATCCATGCGGAAGGCGGAACTGTTGTCTATGGCCACGCAACCGCGCGCTGCCGCCTCCGGAACCAATGCCTTGGACACCGAAGCCCCCGCGGAAAAAACGGCGATATCGAGTCCTTCGAAACTTTCTGGCTTGGCTTCCTGCACTATAAATGTTTTATCCTTATAAGACAGTTCTTTTCCCGCGGAGCGCGAAGACGCGAAAAGCGAGAGCGACTCCATGGGGAAGCGCCTGTCGTGGAGCAGACTTATCAATTCTCGACCGACGGCGCCCGTTGCGCCGACAATTCCAACCTTGTACTTTTTATTCATGAACCCCGAATTATCCAAAATATTGGAAGCGTGCCAAAATTTAAAAATCAAGCCGAGTAGATACCTGATTTACGTGTCGATTGGCGAGCAAAAACTTTCGCTTTTTTCCGGGGAGTCCCCGGTGAAAAGCTATAGGGTCTCCACTTCGAAGAACCCTCCCTCGTGCGCGGAAAACTCCATGGGCACACCCACGGGACTCCACTTTATAGACGGCAAAATAGGTGGCGGAGCGGACTTGAACACCGTCTTCCGAGCCAGAAAACCCGCGGGCACGCTGGACGACCAGCCGCCCGAAGAGTTGAAAAAGAACCTGATAACATCGCGCATAATGCGGCTGCGCGGACTGGAGGACGGGATAAACAGCGGCCGGGGCGTGGACACCTATGAACGCTGCATATACATACACGGGACAAACCGGGAGGACAAAATAGGAACTCCCAACAGCCACGGTTGCATTCTGCTTTCGAGGGCGGACGTTGCGGAACTTTTTGATATTGTCAGCGACGGTTCGACCGTACTAATATCGCGTTAGTTTTTCCGGATGCAAAGCATATTGATAGTAGACGACGAGAAGCACACCCGCGACGGTCTCTGCGCGGTGTTGGCGGACAACTACGACGTCTTCGCCGCCTCGAACGCGGACGAGGCGATAAAAATGCTCGATGCCGAAACATTCGACGCGGTGGTGACCGACCTGCGCATGTCGGGCAAATCGGGATTGAGCGTAATAGACAAGACGATGTCCCTTCCCCACCGCCCCGTGTGCGTGATGCTCACCGCATACGGCAACGTGGAAACCGCGGTTGAGGCAATGAAGAGGGGGGCGGACGATTTTCTGTCGAAACCCGTAGACGTCGAAAAGCTTGAGGGCATACTTTCGAAGGCCTTGGCGAAAAAGCGGATCAGGGACGCCGAAAGGGAATTGAAGGAAAAAGAGCACATAGAAATTCTCAGGCGTTCGGACAAGTCCGCGGGCGCGGAAGGTTCCGCGGGTTCGATAGTGGCGAAGAGCTGCAGGATGCGCGAAGTGATAGCCGAGGCGGAGCGCGTGGCGGCTTCCAAGGCCGGAGTGATGCTCACGGGGGAAACCGGCACGGGAAAGGAACTTGTGGCGCGCCTGATACATTCCCGCTCGCCCCGGGCGAAAGCCCCGTTTGTGGCGGTCCACTGCGCCGCAATTCCCACGACGCTGCTCGAAAGCGAACTTTTCGGATACGAAAGGGGGGCGTTTACGGGCGCCGTGCAAAGGAGGATAGGCCGTTTCGAAGCGGCGGACGGAGGGACGATATTCCTCGACGAAATAGGGGAAATAGACGCCCCCACGCAGGTGAAACTGCTACGTTTTCTGGAGTCGCACAGTTTCGAAAGGCTCGGAAGCTCCTCCACTACGCGCGTCGACGTCAGGGTGATATGCGCCACGAACAGGAACCTGAAGGAAATGGTGGAGGCGGGAGACTTCAGGGAGGATTTGTACTACCGCCTCAACGTGGTTGAAATAAAAATCCCCCCGCTTAGGGAGCACAAGGAGGACATACCTCCGCTTTTGGAATCCTATATGGATTTTTACGCGAAGGAAAACGGGGTGGAGCCCGTAAAAATAGACCGGGACGCGCTGGCGGTGCTTTCAAACTACCCGTGGGGGGGCAATATACGCGAACTCCGCAACTTTTGCGAAAAGACCACCGTAATGAACGACAGCCGCCTTCTTCGAGCGGGCGATTTGGATAAAAAGTACGTCCACCCCCCCGCGCCGGCAAAGTCCGCGCTCCCGCCGTCGGGCGGTTCGCTGTCGAAAAAAGACAACGAAATGGAGCTCATACGAAAGGCCCTCGACGCCTCCAAGGGGAACAAGAGCAAGGCGGCGGAACTTCTCGGAATAAGCAGAAGAACCCTGCATAGAAAACTCTCCGGCATGTAGAAGTGGGGCGCGCAAGGAACATAGCAAAAGTCTCGTGCGCAACGGTGGCGTCGCGGATACTCGGGCTGGTCCGCGATTCCGCGACAATGGCGTACCTGACATTCAGCGCGGTAAGCGCGGCGTACACCCTAGCGTTCACCCTGCCCAACCTGCTCAGGCGCCTCCTCGGGGAGGGGGCGCTTTCCTCCGCCGTGATTCCGATATTTTCGCAGTCGCTCAAACGCGAAGGCAGGGACGCGGCGTTCGCATTCCTGAACAAGGTGGTAACGAGGGCGGGACTGTTGTTGGCCGTCGTATGCGCGGCGGGAATCCTGTGCTCGCAATTGTCCGCGCAATTTTTGACGGATGCCCCGGAGCGTTTCCGGCTGGGGGCGGAATTTACAACGGTGCTTATCCCCTACGCGTTTTTGATATGCCTGGCGGCGATATTTTCCGCGGCGCTCAACGTCCTCGATTCCTTCGGAATACCGTCGATAACCCCGGCGCTGCACAATCTGTCGATAATACTCGGCTTGTTTGCGGGGGTGTTCTTCTTCGGCAGGGGGAACGCGGAGGCTCTGGCGTATTCGATGTGCGCGGGATGGCTTGCGGGGGGCGCCGTCCAGATGGGGCTTCCAGCCTACTGGTTGTACAGGATGGGCTGGAGATTTTCGCCCGATTTGGGAAAGTCCGAATCGTTGAACGAGTTGTACCGGCTGTTTCTGCCCGCACTAATCGGCGCGGCGGTAATACAGTTGAACATATTCGTGTCGAAAATGCTGGCGATATTTTTAAGCGACGCGGCGCTGCCGGCGATATACCTGTCGGAGAGGATATTGGAGTTTCCCCTCGGAGTCTTTACGATAGCGATAGCCACGGTGTATTTTCCGGGGCTTTCGGCGATGTCGGCTTCGGGAAAAAGCGAATCGTACGCGGAGGAATACAGGAGGGGATTGACGGCGACGCTGTGCATAAGCATTCCCGCGACTTTCGGGATACTGTGCGTCTCGCGCGACATATTGACGCTGCTTTTCGAGTGGGGGCTGTTCGGTTCCGGAAACGTCGACTTGTGCGTTCCCATACTGGCAGCGTGCGTGGCGGGGCTTCCGTTCTTTTCAGTCGCCACGTTCGCCACGCGCGGCTTCCATTCGAGGAAGGACACCCGCACGCCCGTAAAGATATCGGTTTACAGTTTTGCGCTAAACTTCGCGCTGGCGTTGGCGTTTATGAAAATGTGGGGGGCGGTGGGACTCGTGTCGGCGAACGTGGCGGCGGCGGTGCTCCAAGCCCATATGCTTCAAAGGGGATTAAAAAAGACCCTGGGACCCCTAAGGATGGGGGGAAACCTCGCAAAAATCCTTGCGGCGTCCCTCGCCATGGCGGCGCTCGTGCTTGCGGGACGCGGCGCCATGGCGCGGTTTTTGGACGGGAAAATCCTATCCGCGGCGGTGTGCGCGGTGCTGGTGCCCGCCGGGACCGCGGCGTATTTCGCCTTTTTGAAGCTGATGAAATTCGACCAACTGCCGCAACTTAAAAACTTTCCGACGCGCAAATGAACGCAAGGGATTCGAGGGAACTTTTCAACGCCGTACTCGCTGGAAAATCCGTACCAAGGCCGCCGATTTGGATAATGAGGCAGGCTGGAAGGTATCTTCCCGAATACCGGGCGCTGAAGGGAAAATACGGTTTCAAGGGCATAGTAAAAAATCCCGAAGCGGCGCTTGAGGCGGCACTGCAACCCGTGCGCAGGTTCGATTTCGACTGCGCCATCGTATTTTCCGACATACTCGCGGTTTCGGAGGCGCTGGGCTTCCCCTACGAATTCGGAAGCGGGGGAATATTTTTGGAAAGAAGGGTGGAAAAGACCGCGGACGTCGAGCGCGCGGAGGCGGCGGCGAAAGACGCCGCGGGGAGGCTTTCCTACGTCTTCGCAAGCGCGGGAATGCTGCGGAGGGAACTTCCCCGCAAAGCCGTTTTCGGTTTTTGCGGCGCGCCGTTTACGACGGCGGCGTACATGGTTGAGGGGGCGGCAACGCCCGGATTTCCGCGCTTTAGGGAGTTTTTTACGGATCACGAACCACTCTACCGCAGGCTTGCGGATGCGATAGAAAGGGCGCTTATCCCATATTGCGAAAAGCTTGCGGAATGCGGAGTGGACGCCGTACAAGTCTTCGACTCCCACGCGGCGCTCGCCCCCGAAGGCAAATACGCGGAATTGTCGGGAAAGGGCGTAGCCCGTATCTTCGAAAAGTTGAAGGGAAAAACGGCGAGATTCCTCTTCGCCGGCGAAACGGCGCGGAGGTTTGGGGAGCTTTTGGAAACGGGGGCGGACGCGTACTCGCTGGGTTCCGGCGTTCCTCTCCCCGAAACCGCCGAAAAGTTTTTCAAACGGGGAATTTTCTGCCTGCAGGGGAACATGGATCCGCGCATCCTTGAGGAGGCTACCCCCGCGGAGGCGGCGCGGCGCGCAACGGAAATCGTAAGGGAAATGCGCCCGTACGGACGCCATATTTTCAATTTGGGACGCGGAATCACCCCCGGGGCGAAACCCGGAAACGTGGACGCCGTGTGCGACGCCGTAAAGAACTACAGCGATGAACGACGACGAACTTAAAAGTTTGATAAGAAAATACGAAACCGCCGGACCGCGCTACACGTCGTATCCGACCGCCCCCCATTTCTCCCCCGACGCCGACAAGAAACGGCTTGCGGATTTGGCGTTGCGTCGCGGAGACCCCCTTTCCCTGTACGTGCACATTCCGTTTTGCGCGAGCCAATGCCTGTTTTGCGGATGTTCGGCGGCAGTGTGCACCCAAGCGGAAAAAATAGACGAATATTTGCGGCTTGTGGGGACGGAGCTCAAACTGTGGCGCGACGCGGGGCTTGGCAAATGCGGACTGCGCCAGATACATTTCGGGGGGGGGACCCCGAACATCCTAGAACCCGGGCAAATAGGGAAACTGGGGGACACTATAAAAAAATATTTCCGGACGGATTTCCCCGACTGCGAATTTTCCGTGGAATTCGACCCGCGCACGCTCACCCCCGAAAAAATTTCCTCGTTCGCCCGGCTCGGAATGAACAGGGCATCCATGGGAATACAGGACACCTGCGAAGATGTCCAAAAGGCGGTCAACAGAATCCAACCGCAAAGCGTGAATTTGGAGGCGGCGCGACTGCTGCGCCTGGCGGGAGTAAAATCGTTGGGCGTCGACGTCATGTACGGTTTGCCCATGCAAACGCAACGCGGGTTCGCCCGCACGGTGAAGGACGCGTTGGATTTGCGCCCCGACAGAATAGCGCTGTTCGGCTACGCGCACGTGCCGTGGGTGAAGGCGCCCCAAAGGAAACTAGAACGATACAAACTGCCGACGCCCGGGGAAAAACTGTCGATGTTTTTGTACGCGAAATCGGCTTTCGAGGACGCGGGGTACGAATACGTGGGGCTCGACCACTTTGCGAAGCCGTCGGACCCCTTGGTGGAGGCGAGGAAAAACTCCACCATGCACCGCAATTTCCAGGGATACAGCACCCACGCCGGAATAGACACCTTCGCGGTGGGACTTACGTCGATATCGGAGACGAAGACCAGCTACAGGCAAAACTACAAGGATATGGGGCTTTACGCGAAATCGCTTGCGGACGGCGTCCTTCCCATAGAAAGGGGTATCGTCCTAAACGGGGAGGATATTTTGCGGCGCGCGGTGATAATGGACGTAATGTGCGCGCTGAAGGTTGAATATTCCAACTACGGGGTGGACTTCCGGGAAAAGTTCGAATCGGTGTTTCCGAAGCTCGAAGAAATGCAAAGGGACGGCCTTATAGAGGCGTATCCCGACCGCTTCGAAGTCTCCCCCGTAGGACGTCTGTTTCTAAGAAACATAGCAATGCTCTTCGACGGGCGTATGGCGGGCGAACGCTACTCCAAAACGATTTGACACACGGGGCGGAAGCGCCACAATCGGGCGGAAACAGGCATGAGACTTTTTCTTTTCAGGCACGCGCACGCAAAAGACACCTCCCCCGACGCGGAAAGGGAACTCTCCGACAGGGGGAAAGCACAAATAGCGAAATTGTGCGCAAGCCTCGACCCGCGAAAGTTCGGGAACGTGGTGCAGATATGGCACAGCCCCTATTTAAGGGCGGAGCAGAGCGCGAGACTCTTCAAGGACCACATGGGGATGGCTGCCGGGATGGTTTCCACACCCGGATTGACCCCCGACGGCAATCCGCGCGCAATTCTCCGCGCAACGGCGCCGTTGTCGTGCTTCGGAGGCGACTTGATGATGGTGGCGCACAACCCCGTTTTGGAGAGAATGCTCGACATCCTCCTGTCGGACGGGCTCCGCGCGCGCGGAGCGAAAATGGGAAAATGCGCCCTGGCGTCGCTCGAACTTTACCGCGCCCCCGGCGAGGGGTCGGAATACGGAAGTTGGACGCTCGACTTCCTGGTGGCGCCCTCGCTTTTAAAGTAAGGTTGCGCCTTCCGTAAAACGCGCGGGACGTCAGCGTTGCCTGCGGAGCTGTCTGCCTCCTATGTCGCGGCGGTAGAAGGCGCCGTCGAACCCCACCATGTCCGCCAATTTGTACGCCCTGCCGAGCGCGCCCTCCAGGGTGGGGGCGCAACCCACAAGACCGAGGACGCGCCCGCCCGCGGTCAGGATTTTCCCTCCTTCCGCCTTCGTCCCCGCATGGACTATCCACGACGATTCGGGAATATCCCCGTCGGCGGGCAGCGTTACTACGTCCCCTTTTTTATAGGGTCCCGGATAGCCCTTTGCGCACACAACCACCACGGCGGAATAGCCCTCCGAAATTTTCACGGAATCCGCGTCGAGTTTTCCGAGCGCGACGTCGTACATGAGTTTAAGCGCGTCGCTTTCGATAAGCGGCATTAGGACCTGGCATTCGGGGTCGCCGAACCTGACGTTGAACTCCACGACCTTCGGTCCCGATTTCGTAACCATTATGCCGACGTACAAAGTTCCGCGGTAGTCTATTCCCTCCCGCGCCAAGCCCGCCAGGACGGGCTCGACTATCCTTTCGCGCACCATGCGCAGGATTTCGGGAGTCGCCACGGCGGCGGGGGCGTAGGCGCCCATACCGCCCGTATTCAAGCCCGTATCGCCGTCGCCGACGCGCTTGTGGTCCTGGCTCGCCGGAAGCATAACGTAGTTTTTGCCGCAGACCACCAACATTATGCTCGCCTCCTCGCCCTCCATCTTTTCCTCGACGACGATTTCCCTGCCGCTGTCTCCGAACGCGCCGTCATCGAGCATTTTTTTCGCGGCGAAAACGGCCCCGTCCCTGTCGGATGGAACCACCACGCCCTTGCCCGCGGCGAGACCGCTCGCCTTTACGACGGTGTCGAAGGGAACGGAGCGTATGTACTTTTCCGCCTCCGAAAAATCGGAGAATTTTTCGCCCTCGGCGGTCGGCACGTTGTTGCGCTTCATAAAATCCTTGGAAAAAGCCTTGCTGGCCTCGAGCATGGCGCCGTCGCGGTTCGGACCGTAAACGGCGACTCCCTTCGAGCGGAGGCGGTCGGCCAAGCCCATTGAAAGAGGGATTTCGGGACCGATTACAACCAGGTCGAAGGCGCGGGAGACGGCGTATCCGGCGAGGGAATCGACGTCAGACGCCAGTATCGGAACGCACGGGCAATCGCGCGCTATGCCGCCGTTTCCCGGGGCGCATTCGAGGCTTTCGAGCAGCGGAGATTTTTTCAACGCCTTCACGAGGGCGTGCTCGCGTCCGCCGCCCCCCACAACCAGAACTTTCAAGGACATTTTACACAACCTTTCTATAAAGCGACATGGCGAAGACGAGCATCGCCGCAATAGGGATGAACGCCGCCGCCTCCGGCGAAATTATCCCCCTGCCCCCCACGGAAGTCGACACTCCGTCCAAGAGGTAGTACAAAAAGAACAATCCCACGGTTTTGGAGACGCCCACCATCGGGTTGGAGCGGACTCCCGCAACAGAAAACGGTATGGCTATCGCCACCACCACCACGCAGGAAAAGGGACTCGCCCATATGGAATACCAGCGGATCAAGTAAGGAAGGGACTCCCTCGCATCCGGGTCCCCTATGGTGTCGAGAAGCACTTCGGTCTCGCGAAGGGACAAGTCCTTGGCGCGGCGCATCGAAAGCATCATTATCTTCGGGCTTTCGTCGAAGTTCTCGAATTTTTTCCGCGAAAAGGCGAGGGGACGGACAACCCTGCGCGTCTCGGGGTTGAACTCCACGACTTTGCCGTTTTGGAAAACCCAGCACTTGGACGGGGCGTCGTAAAACCCGCGCTTGGCGCTTACGCGGGAGACTTCGAAACCGTCGTCCCCCAAGACGGACACGCTTACGCCCTCCGCCGCGTTCACCGCCGGATCGAAACAGTCCATATACCACATTCTGCGGGAGCTGCGGTTGAAAAAGCTGAGTTGGCGGATTTTGGCGGACGGAGCGGACGACTTTGCGGACACCGCGTTGCGCGCGGCGTCGCGCACGGCGCGCGTAGCCTCGACGCACGCGGGGACGACGGACGCGTTAAGCCACAACATGAGCAACGCCAGGACGAATCCGCCGAACCAGAGCGAGCGCGTAATCCTGAAAACGTTCATCCCCGCCGCCCTCATGGCGGTAATCTCGCCGTTGCGGTGGAAAGCCCCCAGCACGTATATGAGGGATAGCAAAAGGCTTATGGGCAACACCACGGGAACGAGGGTCGGAAGCACCAGGAGATAAAACCGCGATATCTCAGCCGCCGACGCCCCCCAGTTTATCAAATTGCCGAGGTTGTCGTACATATTGTGGAGAACGAGTATTCCGCCCGTGGCCAACACGGCGACGGCGAAAACCTTCAGCCACTCCGCGAAAACATACCTGTCTATCAGCTTCATTAAAGACGCGGGATTTTCTACCCAAAGGAGGGAACCTTTGAAAGAAAAAAAACGGGGAAAAACGCCGGGGGGTCAGGCGTCGAACATGCGCATTACAAGCGGCGCGCCGCAAACCGCGTCGAGCGATTCGAGTCCGGCGCACGCCTTGGCCATTGCGGCTTCGGTTGTGGCGTGCGTGGTGAGCATAAGCCACGCCCTACCCTCGGTCTCGTGCCTGCGCTGCTCCAAAAGTTCTATGGAGACGTTTTGCCCGGCCAAAACCGCCGATACCGCCGACAGAACCCCGGCCTCGTCCCTGACCTCCGTCCGCAGATAAAAGCGCGAGGAAACCGCGTCAGAACCGGCGAGTTTTGCGGGGGAATCCGAAACGGGGAAAACGGGCGACGGCGCGCCTAGGAGATGCTTTACGGCGTCGCCTATATCCGCCACCACGGCGCTCGCGGTGGCGTCCCGCCCAGCGCCCCGTCCTATGTGGACCGTGCGCCCGACGAAATCGCCCTCCACGGAAACGGCGTTGTAGACGCCGTCGACATTGGCAACCACGTCCGTGCGGGAAAGCAAAGTCGGGCACACCGATGCCGACAAGTCCCCCCGCGCGTTTTTCGAAACGGACGCCACAAGCTTGACGCGCAAGCCCAAATCGTCCGCCCAACGCAAATCCTCTATGCGGACGTTCCTTATTCCGCGCACCGCCATATCTTCGGGTTTTATCCACACGCCGTGCGCCAAGTACGCCAATACGGCTATCTTGTGGGCGGAATCCCAGCCGTCCACGTCCAGGGACTCGTCCGCCTCCACGTAGCCGAGCCTGCGGGCGTCCTCCAAAACGGATTCGTAGGAGGCGTTTTCGCGCTCCATGCGCGTGAGTATGTAGTTGCACGTGCCGTTCAATATCCCATATATAAGCGAGAAGCGGTTCGCCGCAAGACCCTCGCGGAGAATCTTCACTATGGGAACGCCGCCCGCGACGCTCGCCTCGAAGAAGTAGGCGCCGCCGTATTTTTCCGCGGCGGAAAATATTTCGCCGCCGCAGTTGCAAAGGAGAGCCTTGTTTGCGCTGACGACAACCTTGCCCGCCCTGAGAGCGGCGAGGGTGTATTCGCGCGCCTCCCCCGTTCCGCCCACGAGTTCGCAAACTATGTCCACGGAGGGGTCCGCCACAATATCCGCAGGATCGGAGACGAATTTTTCCCGGGGGATGCTGACGTCACGTTTTTTGGAGACGTCGCGGACGCAGACGCCCGCAAGTTCGTAGCGCGCGCCGAAGCGCCGAGACAGCATGGCGCCGTTTTCTTCGAGACGGCGCCAGACGCCCTGGGCGACGGTTCCCATACCCAAAAAACCTATTTTAAAAACTTTCGAGCCGACGTTGTCCATACGGTTAAAAACGGTTTTCCGTCCCCTTCAAGAGCCGCACGATATTCGAGCGGTGCCTTACAACCACCAGGATGCAAATCGCAAGCGCCATGTAAAGCCTTATTCCCGCGGGATAGAGGAACGCCGACGCCACGGGGAGCGCCACCGCCATTGCGATGGAGGAAAGGGAAACGTATTTGGTGGAGTAGAACACGGCGAGCCACACGAGCAGGGAAACGAGCAGCGCGCCGCACATCACCCCCAACAATCCGCCGACCGCGGTGGAAACGCCTTTGCCCCCCCTAAATCCGATGAAGGGCGAAAAACTGTGGCCCGCCACCGCCGCAAGCAACCCAACGTAGGGAAGGTATTCCCCGCCCCCCCGCCCCGGCGGGTCGAAACCGAGTAGCGGAAACAACGCGGGAAGCAGCGCCGCGGCGAAGCCCTTTAAGGCGTCGAGGGCGAAGCACAGGTTGCCCGCGGTCTTTCCGCAGGTGCGCTTCACGTTCGTGGCGCCGGGGTTGCCGCTACCCGCCTTGAAGATGTCGACCGAGTACATTCCCGCTATTATTACGGCGAATGGAACGGAACCCAGAAGGTATCCCGCAACGGCGACCACTATGAAGGGGAAAAAATCCATTGCCTTAGGCGAAGTCCACCACGCGCACATCCTCGACGTTCGCGAGGGAGCGGAGTTCGTCCAGCGCCTTCGGGTCCGGAACGGTGTCGAGTTCGTAGACGCTCAGCGCCACGGCGCCCTTCGCCGAGCGCGAAAGGCTCATGTTGGCTATATTGCAATCGTACCTGCCGAGTATGGTCCCTATTTCGCCGACCATACCTGGGGTGTCGATATTCCTAAGCAACAACGCGCAGCGGTTGCGAGGGTTGACTTCCACGCCGTTGCCGTTTACGGATATTATCCTCGGGCGCGCGCTCTTTCCCGTAACTATTCCCGAGACGTCCACGACCCTTCCGCTTTCGCACTTCGCCTCAACCTGGACGAGCTCGGCGTAGTCGGTATCCGCCGTGCTGTTGACGCTTTCCACCTCTATTCCCATGTGCATCATCTTGGCGGGGGAATTAACGTCGTTGGCGTTGTCGGCGATCCGCGAGAGGTAGCCCTTTTGGACGGCGAGGGTCAAGAGCTTGTTGTCTATGTTGCCGAGTTTTCCGAAATATTTTACGGTGAGTTTTTCGACGCGCTCGGAAACGATTTGCTGGGCGAAGGTTCCGAGTTTTTCGCAGAGGACTATGTAGGGGGATATCTGCTTCATGGATTCGGCGTCTATGCTCGGCTTGTTTATGGCGTTGCGCACGGCGCCGCCGCTGAGGGCGTCGGCGATAACCTCCGCAACCTCTATGCCGCAGCTTTCCTGCGCCTCCCTTGTGGACGCCCCCAAGTGGGGTGTGAGCAGCAAATTGGGAAAAGCGCGGAGGGGGCTGTCGGCGGCAAGCGGCTCGTTTTCGTAGACGTCGAGCCCCGCCGCCGCCACCTTTCCGCTCTTGAGCGCCTCAACGAGGGCGGACTCCTTTATAATGCCGCCGCGGGCGCAGTTAAACACACGCACGCCGTTTTTCATCAGGGCGAACGCCTTTTCGTCGACCATGTATTTGGTGGCGTCGGTCAGGGGCATGTGCACGGTTATGTAGTCGGCGCGCCTGAAGGCGTCCTCGAGCTCCACAATCTCCACACCGAGAGTTTTCGCGCGCGCCACGGTAAGAAAGGGGTCGTAGGCAACAACCTTCATTCCGAAAGCCATGGCGCGTTTCGCCACCTCCGAGCCTATTCTTCCCATTCCGAGGACCGCCAAAACCTTGTTTTTGAGCTCCGAACCCTTGAAGGACTTGCGGTCCCAAACTCCGCCGTGGACGGTGGAGTTCGCCTGCGCTATGGGGCGCGTGCCGCAAAGCATGTGGGTGAAGGTGAGTTCGGCGGTTGCCACGGTGTTCCCCGTCGGGGTGTTCATCACCACAACCCCCTTTTCGGACGCCGCGGGGATATCTATGTTGTCCACGCCCACCCCCGCGCGCCCCACGGCCTTCAGGCGCCGCGCACGGTCGAGCACGTCGGAGGTGATTTTGGTCTCGGATCGGACGATGACCGCATCGGCGTCCTCTATGAGTTCCTTAATCTTTTCGGGCGAGGAGCCGTAGGCCTCCACCGTTTCGAAACCCCTTTGTTTCAACAATTCAACGCCCTTGGGCGATATGGGATCGGCTATCAATACTTTTTTGTTCATATAAGACACGGCAATCGTGGGACTGTTTTCCAACCCGATTGTCAGGGAGGCAACGATGCCCGAAACGGACAAAAAGTCAAGGCGAAACGCCCAAGCCCCCCCCGCGCCTCCGGCGGAGGAACAAAACAAAGACCGCGGAGGCGGGGAAACTTTTCGGGAGAAAAAGTTTGCCAAAAAAGACAAATACGCGCAAAGTGGCCCGAAAATTTTTACAAAAACGGCAATATTATGGAAGAACTAAGAGGAAATTTACTGGTTGCGCAATCGGGCGGTCCGACGGCCGTCATCAACGCGAGCCTCGCCGGCGTGGTGACGGAGGCGTTGAATTGCGACTGCATCGAGGAAATATACGGCGGATTGAACGGCATAGAGGGGATCTTGAACGAACGGTTGGTGGACCTTGCGGAGGAGTCGCAACAGACCGTGCGCGGACTGCGCTACACGCCGTCGTCCGCCCTCGGAACGTGCAGGTACAAGCTGAAAAGCGAGCAGGATTTCGCGAAGCTTTTGTCGGTATTCGAGGCGCACAACATCAGGTTTTTCCTTTACATAGGCGGAAACGATTCCCAGGACACCGCCGACAAGATTTCCGCGTTCGCGGCGGAAAACAAATACGAAATACGGGTGATAGGCATTCCCAAGACGGTGGACAACGACCTCGTAATGACGGACCACTGCCCCGGCTACGGCAGCGTGGTTAAGTATCTGGCCACGGTCATACGCGAGCTCTCGCTGGACCACGAATCCATGGGAAACCACGACCTCGTCTCCATAGTCGAGGTTATGGGCAGGAACGCGGGTTGGATAGCGGCGGGCACCACCCTGGCGAAAAGGCGCAACACGCCCGAGGACGCCCCCCACATAATCCTTCTGCCCGAAGTGGCGTTCAATCCCGAATACTTTTTGGCGCAGGTGCAGGAGTGCCTGAAAAAGAACAAATACTGCCTTGTCGCGGCGAGCGAGGGCATAACCGACTCAAGCGGAAACTATGTGGCGGCGATGAACGTCCGCGACTCCTTCGGCCATTCGCAACTGGGGGGCGTGGGGGAATACCTGCAGAACCTGGCGGCGTCGCGGCTGGGGGTGAAGGCGCGCTCGTGCAAGATAGGGCACGGGCAGAGGGCGGCAAGCCACTGCTCATCCCTGACCGACAACAACGAAGCGTTCATGTGCGGCCGCGCCGCGGTGAGGGCGGCGGCGGAGGGCGAAAACGCGAAGATGGTTGCCCTCGTGCGCGGCGACACCGACAGGTACTCCTGCGAGACCACGCTTGTGGACCTCAAGGACGTGGCGAACGGGGTAAAGCACTTTCCCGAAAACTGGATTTCCGAGGACAAAATTTCGATATCGTACCAGTTTAACAAATACATATCGCCGCTCGTACAGGGAGAAGTACAAGTGCCGTTCGAGAACGGACTGCCGGCATACGCGAGGTTGGCGAAGACGGCGGTGCCGCAGAAGCTCCTCTAAGGAAAGGACGCCTTTCGCCGTCCCGTGGAGAGCCGCACGCGGAGATTCGAACGCCGCGGCGCGGCCGGATGCGGAAACCGTTTTTAAGATGAAAAGAACCAATACTTGCAACGAATTGACCGCCAAGAACGCCGGGGATGAGGCGGTTCTTACGGGATGGGTGCAGTCCGTCCGCGACCACGGCGGGATAATCTTTGTGGATCTGCGGGACCGCGACGGCGTTACGCAGATAGTTTTCCACCCCGACGGCGGGGACGTCTACGCAAGCGCGCAAAAGCTCAGGGACGAAAGCGTAATCCAAGTGAGCGGAAAAGTGGCGCTGCGCGGAAAGGATACGGTCAACGCCTCTCTGAAGACGGGGGAAATAGAACTGGTGTGTTCGAATATGGAAATACTCAACACCTGCGAAGTCCTCCCCTTCCCCCTCGACGACGAACGCGCCGACAAGGTCAACGAGGACCTGCGCCTGCAATACAGGTACCTCGACCTGCGCAGGGCGCGCAATTCAAGGCTTTTGCGTCTGCGGCACAGGGCGGCGAGGTCTATTAGGGAATATTTGGACTCCCTGGACTTCACGGAGGTGGAAACCCCCGTCCTCTTCAAGAGCACGCCCGAGGGCGCGCGGGAATTCCTGGTGCCCAGCCGCGCAAATCCCGGAATGTTCTACGCGTTGAACCAGTCGCCCCAGCAATACAAGCAGATGCTGATGGTCGCGGGGGTGGAGCGCTACTACCAGATGGCGAAATGTTTCCGCGACGAGGATTTGCGCGCCGACCGCCAGTTGGAGTTCACGCAAATAGACATAGAAATGAGCTTTATAGACCGCGAGGACATGTACTCGCTGGTGGAGAACATGCTTGCGAAAATCTGGAAAGACACCCTGGGGAAGGATATTCCCACCCCCTTTCCGCGCATGCAGTACAGGGACGCGATGAACGACTACGGCGTGGACAAACCCGACACCCGCTTCGAAATGAAGCTTGCGGACTTGACGGACCTGTTCAAGGGCAGCCAATTCAAGGTTTTCGCCTCCGCGGCGGAAAACGGGGGTTGCGTAAAGGCGTTGAACGCAAAGAACCTGGCGGATATAAGCCAAGGGGAGTTAAAGTTGCTGGAGGACGCGGCGAAGGCGCTGGGCGCAAAGGGGTTGGCCTTCATCAAATCGGAGAACGGGGTTTGGAAGAGCCCGATTTTAAAATTTTTGTCGCAGGCGGAGCGGGACGCCCTAGGCGAACGCCTGGAAATAAGGGACGGGGATATGGTGTTTTTCGCCGCGGCCCAATGGGAGAGGGCGTGCTCCATCTTGGGCAGGATACGCCTCGAATGCGCGAAGCTTCTCCAGGCGCGCGGAAAATCCGTTATAGACCCCGGCAAATTCAATTTCCTATGGGTGGTTGAATTCCCCCTCATGCTGTGGGACGAGGAACAGGGCAGATACGTTTCGGCGCACCATCCCTTTACGGCACCCGTGCCCGAAGATGTAAAGTACCTGGACTCCGATCCCCTGCGAGTGCGCGGACAGCACTACGACATAGTTTTGAACGGAACGGAACTGGGCGGGGGCTCCATAAGGATACACCGGCCGGAAGTGCAGGAAAAAGTGTTCAAGGACGTCCTAAAGATTCCCGCGGACATTGTGGAATCGCGATTCGGCTACATGCTGAAGGCGTTCAAGTACGGCGCGCCCCCGCACGGCGGGATAGCGCTCGGATTCGACAGGCTTACCGCCATCCTCGCCAACAGGCAAAGCATACGCGACATCATAGCCTTCCCGAAAAACCAAAAGGGGCAGGACTTAATGGCGCAGTCGCCCTCGCAGGTGGCGGAAAAACAGTTGAAGGACCTGCATATAAGCCTCGACACGCCCGAGGAATAGGGGCGGAAAAGCACCCAAAGGGATTTCGAATAAAATAAAAACCCCGCCCTGCACGGGCGGGGTTTTTGCGGACGAGGGACGAGGCTACCTTCCCTTGGGTTCGTACGGGATTCCCTGCTGTTCGCAGAGAGCCGCGCGGCGCGACAGCCTTACGCGCCCCTTGTCGTCTATGCCGATGCATTTCACAAGAATCTCGTCGCCGAGGCGGCACACGTCCTCCGTTTTGTTGACGCGGAAATCGGCGAGTTCCGATATGTGGACAAGACCCTCCTTGCCCGGCATGCATTCCACGAAGGCGCCGAATTCCTTTACGGAGCGCACTATTCCGCGGTAGGTTTTGCCGACTTCGATTTCCCCTATGGCGAGTTCTATCTCCTCCACCGCCCTTTTCATGGACTGGGCTCCGGAGGCGTAGACGAGGACTCGCCCTGGATCGTCGTCGTCTATGTCTATCTGCGCCCCCGATATTTCGGTCATGCGGCGTATATTCTTCCCTCCGGGACCTATTATCACGCCGATTTTTTCGGGGTCCACGCGCATGACTTTTATGCGTGGGGCGCACTCCTTCAAATCGGAATTCGGGGCGGAAATGGTCCCAGCCATGATGTCGAGGATTTTCATGCGGGTTCGGCGGTTTCTGTCTATGGCCTCCTTGGCGATGTCGAAGGGCAGACCGCGTATTTTAAGGTCGAGTTGGAACCCGGTTATGCCGTTTTTGGTTCCGCAAATTTTGAAGTCCATGTCGCCGAAATGGTCCTCCGCGCCTATGATGTCGGTCAAAACCACGTGTTTTTGGAGTTTGCCGTCGGAATCGAAGCGCGTAACCAAACCGCAACTTATGCCGGCCACGGGGGTTTGAATGGGGACTCCCGCGTCCATAAGGCTCAGGCAGCCCCCGCAGACGGACGCCATGGACGTGGAGCCGTTGGATTCCATTATTTCAGATACGAGGCGTATGGCGTAGGGGAATTCGTCCTCCGAGGGGAGGACGGGCAGAAGGGAGCGCTCGGCGAGGTTGCCGTGCCCTATTTCGCGGCGTCCCGGCGAGCCGAAACGCCCCGTTTCGCCGACGGAGTACGGCGGAAAGTTGTAGTGCAGTATGAAGGATTTTTGCTTGGTTCCGCCGGTGAGCCCGTCCAGTTCCTGGTAGTCCCTACTCGTGCCGAGGGTGGTCAACACCAACGCCTGCGTTTCGCCGCGCGTGAACAGGGCACTTCCGTGGACCCTGGGGAGGACGTCCACCGAACAACTTATGGGGCGCAGATCCTCCACCCCCCTGCCGTCGCAACGTTTTCCGTTGTCGAGAATATTGTCGCGGTAAACCTTTTCCTGCAGGACTTCGAACGCCATTTTTACCTGCGCGGCGTCGAAGTTTTCCTCGCCCACCTTGCCCTTCACAAATTCGGCGGTCTCCGCCATTAGGGCGTCGACATCCGCCTGGCGCTTGAGTTTATCCGATTGGAAGACCGCGTCGAGCAGGCGTCCGCCCACGTAGTTCGAACAGATTTCGAGCACGGCGGGATCCGCCTCCACAAGGGGGAAATCGCGCTTTTTAGCGCCCACGAGGCGCGCAAGCTCCTTCTGGGCGGATATTATTTTTTGTATCTCGGAATGGGCGAATTGGAGAGCCTCGAAGAATTTGTCCTCGGGGTACTGCTCGGCGGAGCCCTCTATCATCATCATTTCGCGCTCGTTGCCCACGTATATCAAATCCAAAACGGAATCTAGCATTTCCTCGTGCGAGGGATTGACCACGAATTTTCCGCCGACGTCGCCGACGCGCACGCAACCGACGGGACCGTTCCACGGGATATCCGAACACAGGAGGGCGGCGCTTGCACCGTTGACCATAAGGATGTCGGGGTCGTTCACCATGTCGGCGGAAAGCAGAAGCCCTATAACCTGGACTTCGTTCATAAAGCCCTTGGGGAAGAGCGGACGCAAGGGTCTGTCGCACAGGCGCGAGGTCAAAATCTCCTTTTCGCTGGGACGCCCTTCGCGTTTAAAATATCCGCCCGGGAAACGTCCCGCCGCCGAAAACGTCTCGCGGTAGTCCACCGTTAGGGGGAAGAAATCCTGCCCGTCCTTGAGAGCCCCCGCGGCGGTGGCGGTAACTAGGAGATTGGTTTCCCCCTTGCTTATTACAACCGCCCCGTTCGCCTGTTTTGCAACGGAGCCCGTAGATATCTTTATGCCGAGATCCCCGACCTCGACGCAGTATTTTTGATCCATTATTTTTCCTTTACTTGCCGCGCGGACGGTTGGAACGTTCGAACGGCGGTTTTTCTTTTTAGTATTTTTCCTGTTTTTATACTCTTTTAAATCCCATAGAAATCATAAAATTCAACGCTTGTCGAGATTCTATTAAATATAGGACGTTTTTTTTGGGGTTGGAGGCGGTGCGGATAAGGGAGCTGTTCGCGCAAAAAAAAGACCCTCACCAAGGGGAAAGGGTCTTCTTATCATTGTTTGCAAAAGGTTTCCCGGAGCTATTTGCGCCTGCGCCACGCCGCAAACGCAAGGGCGAATATCCCCAAAATTGCCGACACCGTCGACGCCTCCGGAACGGTTGCAAGGTAGAGATAGAAGTAGCCGTCGTGGCCGTCCCTCCACTCCAATTCGTCGCCCGTCAAGGTATCGCCGTTGTACACCGCCTCTATCCAATTCCTGTCGAATCTTTCGTAGTTCTCGCCCGATACGCCGAAAAGCCCCTCGGCAAAGTCGTTCAACTTTATCTTGGGTCCCCCGCTTGCACCCTCGAGCATTTCAACGGACTTCAACAACAACTTGTGCCCGCCAAGGGTGATATTCAGCGACGACCCATCGGAGAACCTAAAGCCCCCAAGCTTTTGGTCCGACTCCAATACGAGCGTAACCGACGCCGCGCCGTTTTTATTGTTGTCTATGTAGGGGCGGTTGGGATTCCCTTCGTCGCCCGCGTCTTTCCGCGACTCGCGCATGACTATACACAGATACGAATCCTCTTGCGACTCCGCGCCGTTTGTAAGAATGTTGCTTCCCTCCCCGAGAGTCAGGGTCGCCCCGTCCGAAAAGCACAGGTCTTTTTGCATAGACACTTTACCGTAGCACTTCATGGAACGCGAAATATAGCCGTTATATTGGGTGTCGGTCAGGTTCAGCTCGCCTCCGCTATAGACGACTAAGTTGGCGACAAACATGACCGCCCTGTTTTCGGAATCGCCGGAGCCGGAAATAACCCCCGTGGTAACCGTCGAACCCACCGCGTTCACCTTTCCGTAGACTTCAAGAGTGTTCATGTCCTCGACCGACGGATCCTTAATGCTTCTGGAATAGCGCACAAGTATTCCCCCGTCCAAGTTCAGGTACGCGCCGCTCTCGACTACCACGTTGCTGTTGGAGAAAGTACATTCAATCCCCCACCCCGCGTGTACGGAGGCGCCGCTCGACACCCTAAGGGTGGAATCAACCTCCCCCAAGTAGCGGTCCGAGAGCTCGAGGGAATATCCGCCCGTCTCCAAGCCGTCGATATCCTTGCGCTGCACGTTAAGCACTCCGTCGTGTACTATCAAAGTGTGGAGTTGCGTAAACACGTCGAGATTGAAAGTGCCGCCGCGGAAGCCCACGGTCGATTCATCACCAACAAGCTTGGAATCGTCGCCAAGTCCTTTTATGGTAAATTCGTTCTCCGGATTCGACCCCTTGAACTCGAAAGTTTTCCAACCGTTATCTCCGGGTTCGGGGTTGTTCGGTATGTAGTTGTGGAGGGTGAGCGTTGCTCCCGCAACTATGTCTATCTCCGCTTTTGTCGCGTCGTCAGCAACTTCAAATTCGCCCTTATACGTATAGGTGTCGAAGGTGAGAACCCCGCTGTCTTTTTGAAAAAGGACAACGTCCACGTCGTTCGGCACCTCGCCTCCGACCCAAGCGGAAGAGTCGGACCAGTTCCCGCCCGAGGAACTTACGCTAACCTCTTTCCTGTTTTCTTCAGTCTCCTGCTGGGCGAAAACACCAACAGGAAGCACACAAAGTGAAAAAATAAAAAACACCGTTTTTTTCATGAGTAAAATATCCCCTTTTTTTAGGATGCGATGGAATAATACGGAGTATAAATATATGTCAATATTTTTATTTAATATTTCTATTTCTATTCTTTTCCCGCGCGCAATCCACCTAAAAACAGGCGTTCGCACCGCCGTATATTGCCCCGTATTTCGCGCAAAAAAGAAGACCCTCACCAAGGGGAAAGGGTCTTCTCATTATTGTTT
>CAZMBN010000018.1:0-34679 GCA_964564825.1 uncultured Opitutales bacterium | reverse complement strand
TACGCCTCCGTTTACTGTTTCTTGGTTCCTCCGGGAAGGAAGAGTAAGATGCGCGAATGAAAAAGAGTTTTGACTTTTATACAAACATCGGCGAGCATAAAGCCCGCGCTATGACTGTTCTCAAATTTATATGCACAATTGTTTTAGCGATTGTAGTGTTGGTCTTTTTCTATATACTGCCGTATTTCTCCCCTGGCGAAAAAGCGGAATATGATGACAGTTTTGTAAATCCGGACAAAGAAAGTTCGGAGTTGTTGATGGAATCCGAAACTCTTGAAAATGAATTCGAAAAAGAGGCCATGGTTGGTGGGGTGACGAAAGAGACTCTTGAAAAACTCCGCAAAGCTATCGCATTACAGGAAATTTACATAGAGAAGTCGCGCGTACGCGATCGTACCCCGGTTGCCCGTCTTCTTAAACTCAAAACAAGATTTCAAAATATACAGGCGGCTCCGCTTGCCGATCTTGTGTCGGATTTGGAAAGACGCGCTAAAGCCGACTTTGAGGCTAAAAGATACGAGAGCGCTCGAGCCTTATATCAAAAGGCTTACGATATTCAATCGACTATTAATAGCGACTATTCCCTTTCGGATTATAAAGATATACGGAAAAGTTTCATGTATTCCCACGAAGCGAAGATGATTATGGCTCTACCCATATACACGGAAAGTCTGGAGGCGGAAAATTCCGCAAAAAAAGCCCTCGATTCCGGAGATTGGCGTACTGCGCAAAACGAATTTGAACGTGCAATTAATTTGGTTTCGCAAATGAACGCGCAGTTTCCGTCGTCGCATTACAGCGACTATGCCCGACTCCAGCGTCTTGAAATGGAGTTCGCATCGTTAAAATCGGCAGGCATAAACGAAAATAAACAAAAATATGTAAAAAAGGCCGAATCGGCGTTAGGGAATAAAGATTATTTGCTGGCTTCGGAGGCGTACGGCGACGCTTTGGAGCTCCAAAAAGAAATAAACAAAACATTTCCCAAAAGCCGCTACGCGTCGGAAAAATTGGCGGAAGAACTTGAACGGAAGCGTTCCGAAGCTTTTAGCTGGAAATTTGGAATTGAAATTCTTGATCAAGAAAAGGTTCTTAATTCGGCTTTACGGGAAAGTCGGGTGGATGACGTGTCGAAAATATCGCAGAATCTTCTCCGAAAGGCGGAACAATTCAAACAAGATTTTCCAAAAAGCGATATGATTGGTGACAACCTTGTTTTGCGTTTGCGGTACATAGATTTTGTCGTAAAACACATTTCCGAAATACAGAATCTTGTAAATTCAAATCTCGTTCTCTTGGAAGGAATAAAAGGAAAAAAGTTTTTGAACACGGAGGTTACGCAAAAACTTTTTACACTTGTAATGCTGGAAAACCCCAGCAGACATTCCGACAATCCACTAAACCCCGTTGAATCCGTCACACTCGACGATGTGGTAAAATTTAATGTGCGATTATCATGGATATTGGGCAAAAAGGTGAATTTGCCGACCGAAAAAGAATTCTTGGAGTGTTTGGGTTCCCTTAGGTATGTGGATATAAACGAGATTTCTTGGAATAACTACAATAGCGGGGGGATGACAAAGCCGGTTGCATCTAAAAAATGCAACGATAGAGGTTTTTATGATCTCGTCGGCAATGTGGCCGAATTTGTGTTGTCTGACGGCAATAGTGGCGATTTTAAAACCTATGTTATGGGCGGGAGCGCGCAGTCCTCCACTGACGAAATAGTTCGCCTGAAAAAAGTACAGGTAAATCCAAAGCAACGCAATAGGATGGTGGGTTTTAGGATAGTAGTTGAAGACGGAGAATAGAGGAAATGGAGCTTTACCCTGCCGTTGATATAAAAGGCGGAAAATGCGTGCGACTGAGAAAAGGTATCGCCGGCGCCGAAACCGTTTATTTTGAGAACCCTGTCGATGCAGCCAAAACTTTTATCGCCTCGGGGAGTAAATATGTGCACGTTGTGGACTTGGACGGGGCTTTTGAAGGAAGAATTCGAAACCTTAAGTTAATACGGGAAATTTCGTCTTTGGGAATCTTTGTCCAGTTTGGGGGGGGGATGCGCGACGAAGATTCGATAAAGTCCGCTTTTGACGCGGGAGTTTCCCGGGTCGTCATAGGCACGGAAGCATGTATAAATCCCGGTTTTGCCGTAAAAATGGCTAAAAAATACGCCTCGAAAATAGCTGTCGGAATAGATGCAAGAGATGGAATTGCCGCCGTAAAAGGGTGGATCGAGCTTGTGTCTCCGGCGGGAGAACTTGCGAAGAAACTGGCCGATGGCGGTGTCGATACATTCATTTATACCGATATAGATACGGATGGAATGCTTTTGGGACCAAATATTTCCGCCCAGCGTGAAATGTTGGAAATATTGCGTCCATATGGAGCCAGGCTGATCGCATCGGGGGGGGTTTCTTCGGAAAACGATATAAAGTCATTAAACGATCTATCCCGCAAACACGGCCTCGCCGGGGTAATTGTCGGTAAAGCGCTGTACGAGGGTAAAATCGATCTGAAATCAATGTTAACGATAATTGATGCCGAATCTTAATAAAATAGAATTCGCCGATTGGAACGAATACGAACTTCTTGATACCGGTGATAAACTCAAATTGGAGCGGTTTGGAAATTGTCTAACGATAAGAAGCGAACCTAAGGCATGGTGGAAGCCTAAGCGGCCGGATTTATGGAAGAAAGTCGACTGCCGCTATTTTGACGGCGACAAAAACAATAATCCCGCTTGGAAGTTTTATCGCAACCCGGTTGCCCCCGTTATGGACTATGGCGGTGTAAAATTTCACACCAAATTTATAAACGGTTCAAAGCATCTTGGGGTATTCCCGGAACAGGAGCCTCATTGGCGCTATATCTCCAACTTAAATTTATCCGCTTTTTCAACAAGACCTAAACTTTTAAATTTATTTGCTTATACGGGGGCGACCACCCTTATGGCTGCAAAGGCGGGATTTTCCGTGACGCACGTCGATGCATCGAAACCTTCGGTGGATTGGGCGCGATTGAATCAACACTCAAGCGGTCTCGACTCCGCCCCCATCCGTTGGTTGGTTGACGATGCGCTGAAGTTTGTTCGTCGCCAAATTCGTAGAAGAGAACGTTACGAAGCTATCGTGCTGGATCCGCCCGCTTTTGGGCGGGGTCCAAAAAATGAATTGTGGAAATTGGAGAAAATGTTGCCCGAACTTCTGGAGTCGTGTTCTTTAATTCTTGCGGATAAACCAATATTTGTCCTATTGACACTTTACAACATCGAAGCATCCCCCATAATGGCGGCAAATATTTTAAAGGAATACTTTGGAGAAAGATCCGGATTCGACGTACAGTCAGGTGAACTTGTCCTTGCAGCGAAAAGCGGATATTCCCTACCGTTATCCATATGGAGCAGGGCGGAATTTCGCCGGTTTACCGGGAAGCTCGAATAGTCACCGTTATCCTCTCTTCGGCAAAATTCGTCTTTGTTGAAGCATTTGTAGCATGATTTTCGGTATAACGGGGGAAAAACTTTCGGAATTGCCGTGTAATAAGTTGCAAAGTTTTTCAAGAAAATTTTTCTTTTTTTATATGCTTAGACAAGGGATCTTTTGTATGGGCAGTATCTGATATTATAATCTGATATTCACAGAGATACAAAAAAGAATATTTTTCTTTCGAATTAGTTTTGACAATACAAGTTTGTTGGAGTTTGAGTGTATAGAGGAGAGGGTGCTCACCGAATTGCGGTTGTTCAGGGCGGCTGTTCTTTGTCCCTTGATGAAATGGACTGTACACAGCAGGATTGGATTGTGGTGCGGTATATCGCGTGGTGCTTCTCATATTCTTTCTAATTAACTTCAGAAATTATCGAAATCATGGCAAAAATTGTTGTTGATGGGAAACAGACTTTAGATCTGGGGAAAAGGGGTTCTACTTACGGATTTAAAATCCGAAGGTTTTTTACAAAAGAGGGAGTTTTCGCGTACGACACCGCAAAGTGGATGCGCCGCGACATAAAAATGTTTGCCGCCGGTGAAGCCGTATTCGAGAGAAGGAACGTGGAAGTTCCGGCGCACTGGGGAGAAAACGCCTTAAAAATCACCGTTAGTAAGTACATATTCGGTAAAGATCCCGAGACTCCCGAGTATGAGGATTCAATTAAACAAATTTTTGATAGAATCGCCAACACTTACACGGTGTGGGGGTTTCAATTGGGTTATTTTGCCGATGAAAAATCCGCCCTGGCGTATAACCAGGAGATGAAATATATGCTTCTTCACCAAATATGGGCGCCCAACAGCCCCGTATGGTTTAATATCGGCCAATGGGAACAATGGCGTTGGGGGCGTCCGGATTTGCGCGAAATCTTGGGAAACAGAGGAAACGATGCATATTACGGGGTGGAGACTAAAAAAGGGGATGTTGAGGCGAAGAAATCCGTCAACGCCTACGCAAATCCGCAGGCGAGTGCCTGCTTTATTTTAGGGGTGAAGGATTCTATGGATGCCATTCTAAGGCATCAATATACCGAAGGAACAATATTTTCCAGCGGTTCGGGAGTCGGCATTAACATATCGTCGATACGGAGCGAGGGGGAACCCATCGCGGGGAAAGGTTCGGCTTCCGGCCCCTTATCCTTCGATAGGGGTTGGGACAAGATGGCGGGTGCCATTAAGTCCGGGGGGAAAACCCGCCGTGCTGCGCGTATGGTGGTAATGTATTCGGATCATCCGGACGTATTCGAATTTGTACATACGAAATTCAAGCAAGAGGAATTGGCGAAGATAATATTGCGAGAGCACAATATAACTTACGGATTGCGCAAGCTTGCTGAACAAAAACTAAAGGACGGTTCTCCCGAAGAACAAATTGCGGCGAAGATGTTGCTGTCCACGCCGTTTGTCGTGGATAAATCCTTCAGTCCGGGAATGGATGATCTTGTGTACGGCCAGACGCTTTCAAATCAAAATGCCAACCATACGGTATCAATGAAAAGCGGCTTCTGGCTCGCCTATAAAAATGGGAAAAAATATGCGACACGCTGGGTCAAAGATCCGAAACATATAGTGCGCCAATACGACCCGACCGAGCTCTTGTACACCATGGCGGATGCCATTTGGAACAACGCCGAACCGGGACTCCATAATAACGACATTATAAATTTTTGGAGCACTTTCCGCGACGAAGTCCAGATAGAAACTAGCAATCCATGCTCGGAGTATCTAGGTCCCGTGTTCAGTTCGTGCAATTTGAGCTCGTTTAATGTACTGAGATTTTACAAAAACGGGAAGTTCGAAATAGATAAATTTAAGGCGGCAATCCAAATTGCGATGTTGGCCGCCGATATGAATATTACCAAGGGAGGATTCCCAATTCCTGAAATAGCGATTAATACGGTGAATTATAGAACTACCGGCATTGGAATGGCCAATATAGGAGGGCTACTGATGTCGCTCGGCATCCCGTACGACTCCGCCGACGGAAGGGTCATAGCGGCGGCTCTCGCATCGCTGTTGACGTCCACTTGCTACGATGTTAGTTCGAAACTCGGTCTCGCTATCGGGGCATTTGCTAAGTTTCCGTTGATAGCGGGCAGCATGCGCCGTGTGATAAACATGCATTCCCTTATGCACGATGAATTAAAGAAGATTGTGGGGATGAAATCTTCGGGGCGCCGTTTGAATAATCTTCCGTCGGAAGAGTCTTTTACCGCCGACGATGCAATTGCGGGCTTTAAAAAGAGCATAGATGCCGAAAATGTTTCTATCGGCGGCGAATGGATCGAAGTTATATCGGCTGCCGGCGATATTTGGAATTCTGTCAGAAATGCCAAGACATTTAGAAATAGTTTTGTAACTTGCATAGCCCCAACCGGGACTATTAGCGCTCCACTTGGCATTTACGAAGAGGGGACGACATCCGCCGAGCCCGAATATTCGCTTGTAAAACACAAGCAACTTAGTGGAGGGGGAACCATGACCCTTATAAACGGACTTGTCCCGTTGGGATTGGCAAAACTCGGTTACAATTTCGAACAAATTTTGACTATTGTGGCCGAAGTTTCCGGTATTGCGGGGATGGAGAACTTTTTGCAAAATCGGCATCATAAAGATCGGATGGAGACGGTAAAAAGCCTCCAGGACGGAGGTGAAGTATGTAGGGAAATAATCGCCCGAGTGTCAACCCTGCACGATGACGACGAGTACGACGATCTCTTTAGAAGACTATCCTCGCAAGCCGAAAAAGGAAAACTTTCTGCAGACGACATAACCCTGTACTACGGTTGCGGCCATATGGAAAACATACCGTGGATAACGGAAAGAACACTGCGTGTATTTGATTGCGCAAATGTGCCTTTTGGAGGAAGTAGATGCATACCGACCGCCGGACATATTAAAATGCTTGGAGCGCTTCAGCCTTTTATATCGGGAGCGTCTTCCAAGACGATAAATATGCCATCTTCCGCAACGGTTGAAGATATTGCAAACTCCCTGATCGAGAGTCACGAGTTGGGAGTAAAATGCATAGCCATTTACAGGGACGGTTCCAAAGCTAATGCGGTCTACAGTACCCGACTTGAGTCCACGGAAGTTCAAGAAGCATGGCAGAATTTGTTAAAGACCGCCACCCAGATACGTATTCAAGAGCATGCTAACCCCATACGTAGGCGGTTGCCGTATAGACGTTGGGGACAAACAGTGAAATTTACTATAGGAAATGATATAAACGGCTTTATGACCGTGGGAATATCTGAAACGGGCCGTTGCGCCGAGATATTCGGCCACTTGGGTCAGGGTGGGTCTTTTATAAATGGAATGTTTGACGCTTTTTGTAAGGCGTTTTCCATCGCATTGCAATACGGAGTCCCCTTCGACAGCTTTATATCATCCTTCCGATATATGTCCTTCGATCCGTCAGGTTGGGTGAAAATTGGCGAATATCAAGACGATGATAAGCCTGAAATACATACCTGTAAAAGTATCGTCGACCTTCTAATGCAACTGTTGGATTGGATGTTCCCGCCTGAAAATGACCGCAAACTCAGAACTTTAGATCAATCGTACATTAGCGAGATGTTTTCCAACGGTTCTACGACGATGTTGGTAAAGAGCGTGGCAAGTGAACCTATTCAAACAGAGTTGCCTCTGGCGGCTTCAAAGCCGATAAAAAAGAAGGATAATGCGATGAGTAGCGCATTGACTTGTCCCAAATGCCATTCGTATGCCTACGTTTTTGATGGAAAATGTCGTTCGTGCAGGGATTGCGGTTATAAAGATGGCGGTTGTGGCGCCTGATTATAACCCTTTAGGGATAAAACTGTATTTCGGCTTAATTCCACAGTAATTCTGTCTTAACCTGCGCGTGTTAGGTTGGGGTGTTGGTGGTTTGGCGTTGCTCCGAAAATCGACTTTTTTGATTGAGACATGCTTGAAGTATGTTAACTTTAATGGCGATGTTTTCTGTAGGAAAGGTGGCGATACTTGGGACGGGGCTTTTGGGTGCGTCGCTCGCCCGCGCGTTAAAAAGCCGTCATCTGGTTGAAATAGTTTCTGGATGGTCGCGCAGTGCCGCAACGCGCGAAAAGTGTGCGCAACTGCACGGAGTGTTCGACTGCATATGCGAGACTCCTCTTGATGCCGTTAATGATGCGGATATTGTCGTAATGTGCGTTCCGACGCTCTACATACCCGATCTTTCCGGCAAGATTGCTTTTAAACTGAAGAAAAACGCGGTACTTACCGATGTTGGTAGCGTTAAATACGGCATTTGTATGGAATGCGAAAAAAATATGTCGGGTACGTCCGCAAATTTTATAGGTTCGCATCCAATGGCCGGATCTGAAAAAATTGGCGTCGACTTTTCAAGAGCGGATTTGTTCGATGGGCGACCTTGCTTTGTTACTCCGGTGGAATCGACATCTGGGAATTCCCTCGAACTTGTAAAATCGATGTGGGAGGCTGTTGGCATGCGCGTCTATACGGTGCCCCCCGATATCCACGATTTCATAGTTGCCCATGTGAGTCATTTACCCCACTTACTCGCGGGAACTTTGTGCGTAAATACCGCGAAATTTGAATGCGAAGACCTGAAAAAATACGTGGGACCGGGATTTAAGGACACGACGCGCGTTGCTTCGGGATCGCCCGAAATGTGGGACAGCATTATATTCGATAATCGCGTCGAAATATTAAAGGCATTGAGAGACTATTTAAAAGACTTAATCGGGCTTATTTCGTCAATTGAGAACTACGATAAAGCCGATGTTGCCCGACGCCTGCAAGCCGCAAAAATATACAGGGATTCGATAAAATGAAACAGGAAGTGCGTTTAAAACCTTTTATCTCCAAATGTGCGGCGTCGATAACGCTTCCAGGATCAAAAAGTCTTACGAACCGGGGATTGATCCTTGCTGCGCTTGCCGGTGGTAGAACGAAGCTCACGGGGGTCTTGTTTTCGCGCGATACCGAAATAATGATGGATTGCCTGTCTAAACTCGGCTACGTGATACGACCCGATCGCTTTAAAAACATCGTTGAAATAGACTCCGCCGTTTCCGGCATACCAAACTCAAAAGCCGAATTTTTTGTGGGAAACGCGGGTACGGTCGCGCGCTTTTTACTCGCGATGGTTGCAACGCGCGTTGGTGGGAATTACCTTTTCGATTCCGACAAAGCAATGTATGCGCGTCCGATTGCCGGTCTTGTGGATGCATTAAAAGCACAGGGCAGTGTTTTTGAATTCCTTGGAGAACCGAACCATCTCCCGTTTAGAGTCAAAACAAGCGGATTGAAAGGAGGAACAATTAGTGTCGATGCGGAGGCGTCAAGCCAAATACTTTCGGCGCTGTTGATGGCGTCTGTCGCCGCGGAAAATGAAACGCTGGTTAAGCTTGTTGGTAAAACTGTATCGAAACCTTTTGTAAAAATGACGCTTGAATTCATGCGTTGTTTTGGTTTGTCCTGCAAACCGGAAACCGACAAGGCCTTTAGGGTGGCGAAAGTTGTACGTAAACCACTTGTACGCGAAATAGCAATTGAACCCGATGCTACCGCAGCGAGCTATTTTGTGGCGTTACCCGCGCTTCTGGGTGGGGCATGTCTTGTTAAGAAATTTGCGAACTGCCATTTGCAGGGTGATGCGGTGTTCGCAAAACTTTTGGAGTCCGCTGGTCTCGTAAAGACATCGATTTTAGGAGAAGACTTAATTGTGGAAGCTTCTGGAGAACTCCCTTTTAGCGAAAGTGTGGTGGAATTCGACTTTAACGATATTTCGGATACGTTTCTCACTCTCGCCGCAATATCTCCGCTCTTGGGCCTAAAGATGCGAATACGTGGAATAAACCATACGAGACGCCAGGAATGCGATAGGCTAGCGGCCGTCGCGGTACAACTTAAAAAATTATGCGCAAGAGTCGAAATTGGAGAAGATTTTATAGAAATACACCCATATTGGATTTGTACGAAAAATGCCGGTAAAGGCACGAGAGTTTCAGCGTTGAACCGGCTTGAAAGTATGTTGCGCTCCCCCGTAAAAATTGAAACTTACGAAGATCATCGGATGGCTATGAGTTTTGCGATTCTTGCCTCGGCAAATTTGCATGGAGATTCTTCGGAATGGATAAGTATTATCGACCCGGCATGTGTTTCGAAGACATGGAAAGAGTTTTTTGAAGTCCTTTATACGGCTCGTTCCGATTCGAACGGACTACGAATTGTGGCTATTGACGGTGGTGCCGCTGTTGGAAAATCAAGTGTTTCTTGCGAATGTTCGAAAATTTTGGACTATATGCATGTCGATACCGGTTCACATTACAGGACCTTGTCCTATGCCCTATTGCGGAATGGTGCAACCCCTTCGGATTCGTCCTCCATTGTTAACAAACTCAACGATATTAAGTTAGGTACGATTCTCGAGGGGTCGAGTGCGCGCATTATTGTAAATGGCGAAAAAATAAATGATGCCAAAATTAGGAATGAATTAATAAATTCGAATGTGGCGAATTTTGCGGCGCTCCCGGAAATCCGGAATTTCCTAAAATATTACCAGCGGTCAATGTCTGACTTCGCAAGAAATAACGGTTTTTGTGGCATGATAATGGAGGGCAGGGATATTGGTTCGGTTATATTTCCCGATGCCCACATCAAAATTTTTTTAGACGCGGATGAGGCTACAAGGACTTTACGCCGTACAAAGGAAGGAATAGGGGATTCGATATCCGAACGCGATAAACTTGACAAGAACAGGAAAAACGCACCTCTGATATGCCCGAAAGGCGCTATACGCATAGATACTTCAAATATTGGTAAAAATGAGGTTGTGAAAAGAGTTCTCTCCTTGATATTGGCATCCAAATAATGAGACCCAGATATTTTAAATTTCCTGGGAAATATGTTTACAAGGGATGGTGGCATCTTGCCGCCATAATTTGCGATGTATTTGGAAGAACGGAGATATACGGATATGAGAACATACCCGACTGTCCATGCATTATTGTTGCAAATCACGTAAGTTATCTGGATCCAATGGCGGCGGGATTTTTTCATGAAACGGAATTGTGTGCTGTTGCGCGGGATACATTAATGGACGGTTGCATTTCTGGTCCGTTTTTTAGAAGCTTGAATGCGATTCCAGTGAGGCGTAATTCCACTAATAATTTACGGGCGTTTCGCGAAGTCCTTTTGCATATTAAAAAGGGGCACGGTGTTATAATTTTCCCGGAGGGAACGCGCAGCCCCGACGGCTCGCTGTTGCCGGGTAAACCCGGAGCGGGTCTGCTTGCAATAAAAGCCGGAGTGCCGATTTTACCTGTACGTACTTTTGGATTCAACGAGGTTCTCCCTCGTTCGAATAAGTTGAGGGGAGGGGCGAGAATCGTTATTTGTGCGGGTGTAATAGTGCGTCCGGAGGACATTGATCCCGGCAGAGATGTCCGCGATAGGGAGCAAATCATAGTAAATAGGATAATGGAGCATATAGCTTCTATCGAAAAACCAAAGATAGCTTCATATTGATATGTTAAAATCTTAACTACTTAACTATAACTACTATAACTATGCAACAACTCTCTCCTGAGAGTAGTATTCGTTCAGATATTTTAGATAAGGGGGGGATATCGTAATAATTTTCTTGCAAAGGTGGAAAGATAAAACACTATGACGCTTCTCGATTTTTTGTGAGAGTATTGCGCCTGTAGCTCAATTGGATAGAGCATTTGACTACGGATCAAAGGGTTGGGAGTTCGACTCTCTCCAGGCGCGCCACCTTAATCGATAACCGGTAGCGACTGATCTGGTCTCGTTGTCTTTATCGATGCATGTCCTTGTACGCGTTGTCTCTTTTATATCGCACAAGGTGGGTGTTTTTGTGGACTTTGTAGATTAGGAATTTGCAATCAATATGCTTCGCGTCTTCCCGTCGCATTATCGAGGATATTTCCCGTTTCGGACGTCGTCAAAATACGTCTTATACGCTTTTATTACGTCAGAATATAAATCCGCATACTTCCGCGCAAATGCGGGAGGATTTCGCGTAAGACCAAGCACATCAGCGAAAACCATAACTTGACCGTCGCAATTTTTCCCGGATCCGATTCCTATCGTTGGGATTGAAAGTGATTTTGTTATTTCGGAAGCCACCTGCGAATCCGTCATTTCCATCAAAACGGCGAAAGCTCCCGCTGATTCGAGGGCTTTAGCGTCCCGTATTAACATGGATTTTTCTTCGGAAGTTTTCCCAAATTTTCTATATCCCCCAAGTTTTAGAACGCGTTGCGGTTGAAGCCCGATATGCGCCATTACCGGTATTCCCGATTCGGCAAGTTTTTCTATTTTTTCCGATATTGAAATACCTCCTTCTATTTTTACGGCATCGGCGCCTCCGAACTGGATAAGTTTGGAGCAGTCCTCTATGAGCGATTCATAAGGTCGCTGGGCTCGCGCGAATGGCAAATCTGCCACCACAAGGGAATCGGGGCGCGTCCGCGATACCGCCGATGTGTGGTGCAGCATCATTTCCATCGTCACTGGAACTGTGGACTCGTAACCCAATACTACATTCCCCAGGGAATCTCCAACGAGGATTATGTCTGCTCCGGCTTCTGAAGCAAGACGCGAAAAAAGGGCGTCGTAAGCCGTTATCATTGTTATTGGCTCTTTCCCTTTTTTTTCTTTTACAATTTTAGTCGTAATTTTCATCGCATTTTATAGAAATCGATCTTGTTGACGTCTTTTTGTCCATCGTTGGGTCTACCAATCAAGATGTCGAACAGGTTGTTTTGCGGGTCTTCCAAAATCCCATTCAATTTGAAGTCTGTTACATGGACATATCCGTCATCTTTGAGAGAATTTTCGCCTATGCCGAGCTTTCGGAATGTGTCCAGAATTTCACTTCTTGCAACAAAAATAGATATTGATGCGTCGAAATATTGTTCGGGAAAGGACCGGTTCGGATCAAAGTATACGATGGCGTTGTTGCACTTTAAGGCTATATCATTTCCCGTGATATTGGCACGTTTTATCTTAAAGTTGTAGTCCGGTGCGGCGCGTGAAATATCAAAGTCTGCGGCGGAATAATTTACGTGGGATAAAAACCGAATAATATCGGCAAATGCCTTTGTGTTGTCGAAATCGGTATTTGCAATTTTCGATGCGATGGAAACGGATTGTTCCAATATAGGTGCGGAAAGGGAAAGCACGCTATTTCTACCGATGAGCTGGAGTTCTCCGCCACGTTCGTTCTTGAAATGTGCGTCCGCACATAGGAATTGAAACAAGTGGAGGGCGTTGTTTCCGTGTCCATGAAATCTTATGTCTCCGTCAAACGATCCCGTTATTTTTCCCTTTTTATCGGACATATTTGAAAGATCAAAACCGGTTATTTTTAAATGGGTAATGCCAAGTTCGTAAGGTGGAATTTTTTTCGGATCAAAGGAAATTACCGATTCGCCCAACAACTCCACCTTTGAGTTTGCAAGCATTGTCGAAAAATCCTCGATAACAAAATTATTTGGATTGTAATAAAAACTGGACTTCGCATTTGACATAAACGGGGTGGATTCAAAAAACGCGGTATCGATTTTTAAAAGCATTCGAACATTCTTGCCTGCATCCCAAAATGCAGACGAATCGCGAATGGCGAGTTTGTCAGAATTTGTATTGTCGGTTTTTGCCTCCGGCGGTCGGGCAAACTTAAGACCGCCGTCAAAGAGACCCGATTTTTGTGTTACGGGTGCGGACGGCTCCGTTGACGGGTTTCTCAAAGCTGAAAATATTATATGGGCGTCCTCTAATACTAAGCTTTTAGCATACAGGTCAGCGTATACGGCATCTTCTTTGTCGAAAATTTTCGCGGATAAGGACGATTCTCCCAACATGCTATTGACTTTAGTGTCAATATTCGCGCTTATAAACTTGAAGTTATCGAGTTTTGCATCGACATCTAAAAAGAGTGTATCTATATTCCCCCCGCAAGTTCGTGAGGCGAAATTGTCTATGCGAGCTTTTAAATTCAGAAGTTCCGGACTAGTCTTTCCCGAAAGTTCAAGTGTTCCACGCGAAATATTTTCGAGGGGTTTTAATACTGGTTGCGAAAAGACCTGCGGAAGGGAAGCGTGCATTTTAAAGGACACATTCTTCAAAATTTTTGTCTTGGAATCGAACTTTGCCCGAATGGATGCGTATGCGCTTTCTCTTTCGGACGTTCCCCATTTTAAGTCGTCAGCTGAAAAATCGAGACATGATGCCGTCAAGGAAGACGTAAGTTTTCCTTTTATGCACAAATTTTTTATAATAAGTGCATTATTGCGTTTTAGATTCAGGTAATTTATAGCAAAGTCTGAACTTAATTTTATGGAATCGGAATCCGCAAAAAGGCTTCCTTTAAAGGAAATGTTGTCGGCGTCCCAATCGTGAAATAACGGCCTCAATATTGAAAACGGCGCTTTATTTGCCTCTATTTGCAAGAACTCACCCGAGCTGTGAATGGCGTTTCCCCCCAATAGGACAGGATGGTTTTCTCTGAGTTCCAAAACTTTTTCTCCGTTCCGGTCGGATATTAAGACATGAAATGTTTCTATTTTTAGACCTTCAGAATTAATTCTTCCCGATGTTTCGCCGGTGGCAATCAATTCGGAAGTATCGCAATTTGACATTGAATAAATTTTTGAGGTTAAGGGGGCAAGCTCTCCGGAAATTTTTGAAGAAAATGTAAACGTACCGTCTCCCAACGTCCGAACATCTGAGGAGTTTGTATCGTATTTAAATCTTGTACTAAAATTTAAGACGGATGACTTTGAGCTTGCACAAAAAATTCTTAATGAACCGTCCAATCCGAGAGGCGACCTAGGATAAATATTTATTTCAGACTCGGCAAAAAGATCCAAGCCAGATAAAATCGGAGAATTTTCCTTTGAAGCGTGCAGTCTGGTCAAATTAGCAGGCGTTCGCGTTTTCAACGACAGCATGGGGGAGGGCGGGGACGATAAATACACATCGTACTCTGCCATCAAATTTGCAGAATCCAGTTTTAGTGGAGACGCAAAATATCCGAGTATTTTCGAAGGAATCGACAACGTTAGGATCCCGAGTTTTATCCGTTCGGGAGATTTAAATTTTAATGATACGGATGAACCGGACTTAATTTGAGCCAGGGGAGTTCCCTCCTTGCTGAGTCTAAGGTCGAGTTCCAACATGTCAAAACTTTCCGGTGTTTTGTTGAAAGAAAGACTGCCGGAGAATGCGAACGGTCCGATATTTTTGAGCCTCGGATCTAACAGACATGCATCGGAACTCTCGGCGTTAAATTGCAACCGTGCTCTCATTTCCTTGTTTCGAATAACCCCCTTTAAGTAAAACAATAATTTTGAGTTTTCCAACTTGCTTAAATACGGGCAATTAATCTTCCCTGAATTCGCCGGATCGTAGTCTGCAGAAAACTCAAAATCTCCTTCGGTCCAATCGGGTTTAATATTGGCCGAAAGCTGAAAAAAACGTTTATCCGCGGAGGATAAGGAGGATTTCAACGATAGATTTTTCCCCTTTGGGATAATGGTCATCCGTAAATTGAAATTTGCAATGCCCTTGCCGTTGTATAGTGAATTTATCGCAAACATCCCGCTTTTGGGCAATCCATTGGCAAAAGATAAATTTTTCCCGACAAATTCCGCTTTAAGGTTTCGAGAGTGTCTCAACAGGGTCATTCCCATATTCACGGAGTCTATTTCAAGTTTATCGAAGCAGATTTTTTTTATATCTAGACTTTCAAGCGGAATAGGGGGATTTTCCTCGGAAAATTCTATCTTCAAATCTGGGATTGAAAGTTCTTTGAATTTCATTTTGCCGAAAAGCAGATTTATAAAACTACATTTGAAGACAGCCTTTTCCGCAAACGCGCATATAAAGTCGTTTTTATATCTCAACTTGGTTAGTTGAAATGAGTGGAAATTTGCAATGCAAGATTCGAACTGTAGACCATTATTCCCAAGTAGATTTTTGGCAATGGTGTCTTGGAACAATGGCGAAATACGTATGAGGATAACGCCGAGTGCGGCAAACGCCACGACAATTACGACAAGAATTAATGTGGCTTTTTTTTGCAGATCCGGCATTTTAATTTAATGAGTTTAGTAATTTTCTGAAAGCCGGCTTTTTTATATAGACGTTAAGAATCAGATTTTTTCTGAGTCCGTATAATTCGTGTACGTAATTGTCGGGATGACCCAAGCATTTGAGGACTCGTTCGTTCGTTCTATAATCGGTCACAATTACATCGAAGATTTCGAGATTATCGGGTACGGACTTTGTCCAATATCCTACGTTTTCATATCTTCTCAAAAGCCAGGGCATCGGCCATGGGGATTCTTCCATTACGAACGCAACGGGCAAAGAATCCCCCTTTTGGACAACGCGTCCGATTTCAACTATGCGGTTCTTTAATTTTGCGGCGTCGCTTACCGTATGCGAGTATATAAAAGGATTTCTCGGATCGGAGTGGTAGCGTACCGCTGCATTGATATCTAGTTTGTATTGCCAAAACCCCAGCAATATTAAGACCGTTAACGCCAGGGTCCAAATCCAGCGGTTTTTGATGCGGGAAAGAACGGAAATACCGTACCCTGCAACAGCGCATGCAAAAGTTATAGGGCTAAGGATAAGCCAGGGGGTTTTGTACGTTAAAAAACTGAGTATAATTATGCCAAACAGTGCATTCAACGCCAAGAAACACACGCATTCGACATTTTTCGAATAGTTCCCCCTATAGAGTTTTAGAGATGCGTGCGAAAACCCAAAGAGCGATAAAATTGCTATAGGCAATTCGCCAAACCGCGCACCTTCGCTCATTTGTAGAGTGGTCAGTAGCCAATAAAAATATGGGGAGCTTTCATGTGCAAGATCGGCAGATTTTGCAAGGAAATGGCATCGATAGCTTGCAATAAAATCAAAAACACCTCTGGGATTTGTCCCGAATGAGGATAACAACGGAATAAAACACAAGGCGAAAGCACCCAAGAACGAAGCGCCCCATAGTACGCATCTTGGCGATGAAAAAACAAATTTTGCCTTCTTGCGTAAGTCTGGAAATAGGCATATGGAAACTGTCAATGATAACGCAAGTGACACAAAAGATATGACGGATGTTTCTTTTGTAGCAAAGGCAAGTCCCGTAAATGCTCCGGCTATAGCGGATATAGTTGCCGATGGTTTTAAAATGAAAAACCATGTCGCAGCTGTCGCGCAAAACACAAAGGAGGCGAACAATATCTCATGTATGAAATAAGTCGAATATATGCATGCCAATCCGGAGAGAGAAAAACATGCACACGCTCCCCATGACGACATCCGACCTATAAAGGGGGAAAACAAAATATAAGCACATAAAATTAATATAAAAAACGGCAGTATGTCTTTACGCAAATCGATTATGCACAAGTCGGCTTCTTCATGTTTTCCCGATATTTTTTGGATGAGGTTTGTCCAGTAGTGCAGTGTTGGTCCGTGTGGTCCGTTGGGATTATAGTAATACTGTCCGGTGGAAAATAGCTTCAAAGACGTAGTGGCTTGCTCGCTTTCGTCTGCGTGCGTTGCCCTGTTTAGCATGTTGAAATCGCGAATATTAAATCCAATGATTATTCCTAAACAAAGCAGGGCTATGTACGCGAATTTCCTCATTTCTTGGCCAGCGCGTCGGATAATTTTTTGGAGACGTCTTTGGGGGGTTTTATCGGAATTCCGTTGGCATTCACAAATGCGTGGATGGTATATCCGATTGCAAGCAAGAGTGTTCCCCTGGTTATTTCGTACTCTATCTTTATTTTTACGCTTGGAGGTTCTTTTATGCAGGCTTTTATCTTTACGGTATCACCAAAGCGTGCCGGATGTTTATAACTCAAATGTGCCTCTACAACGGGAAGATTTATTCCTTCCAGTGTCATTTTTGCGTAATCCATCCCAATGGACTCTATTAAATTTAAACGTGCACATTCGCACCATGGGAGGTAATTGGCGTGGTAAACCACTCCCATGGCATCGGTTTCTGAAAAACGCACGCGCACACTTGTATATGCTTCTATCATAATTCGTTTTCCGTCAGTTGCTCTATGCTTTCCCTTTTACGAATAAGTTTTAAAGAACCGTCTTTTTTTATGAGAATTTCGGGCGATGCGGGAAAAGAATTGTAATTTGACGGACTCATAGAACTGCAATACGCGCCTGTTCCTCCTATCACGCAAAAATCTCCAATATTTGGTTCTGGAATTTCCCGCGGGGAAAGTGTCTCGGGATTGCCCGCGGCGGGAGTAAGTATGTCGCCGCTCTCGCAACAGTGTCCCACAACCACATATCTTTTGCGTGTGGAAGAAGTCCTATTCGAAAGTATTGATATGGGGTGTTGAGCTCCATATATCGAAGGTCTCAGAATGTCCGTCATTCCGGAGTCTAACTTTATAAATGAATAACCTTCTTTTCCGGTGTCGCAGATGTCTTGGATTCGTGCCAGTATTACCGCGCAATTTGCAACCAGAAAAGTTCCCGGTTCTATCTCAAAATGCAATTTTCTTCCTGTCGTTAATGCGAAATCTTTTATGGCTTTCATTATGGGGACGCCTATTTCCTCGAGATCTGTGTCCGCCTCGTAGGGCATCCGGGCAACCTTAAATCCTCCCCCCATATCGAGAGTATCCACATCGGGGAATTTTTTTACCGTATTAAGGCTCATTTGCGCAACTTTTTGCCATACTTTTGGGTCGGATCCGGAACCGATATGCGTGTGGATTTTGGTGATGGTCAGATTATGCTTTTTTGCGATATCGAGTATATCGCGAATATATTCGTGCCAAATTCCGAAACTGGAGGAGATTCCTCCTACATTCGTGCGGTTTGTTCCGCCGGACCCCAATCCTGGATTTATTCTTACCCCGATTTTCCCCCCGGGGGAAATCTTGCCGAATTCGTCAAGTTGCCGGAGGGAGCATGCGTTAAACCATATTCCGTCTTTAACAAGGTTATACAAGTTGGAGGGCAGCTGTTGCGATGATAGAGATATGTTTTTTGCAGGGATTCCAGCGCGCATTGCGCGTATGGCTTCGTAGGAGCTTGAAGCGTCGATTTCGATCCCAAGCTTGTGGAACAGTTTCAAGATAGACGCGTTGCTTGCGGCTTTCATCGCATAACGGACGGTCAATCCGTAGGCGTTTGGAAATGCAAGCGCCTTTTTAGCCTGTTTTTCAAGCGATGTTTCATCGTAAATATAGCAGGGGGTATTGTACTCTTCCGCTATTTTTTCGGCTTTTTGAAATGTCAAAAACTTATGATTCTCCATATTTCCAGAAGGCAGAAACTCTGTATCATTATTTTAATTTGTCAACCGCTTCGATAATGGCGTTTCTAGTTAATATAGAGGGCAATATTATAGGTTTCAATTTCGTATCTGCGGGATATATGAGGTTTAATGGAACTCCCGCACGTCCAAATTTTTCAAGTTCGTGGTATATTTGGGTGTTTTTATTCGTCCAATCCGCGGTGAGTACGACTATTTTGTGTTTTTTTAGTAATCCTTTAATGCGAGCGTCGTATAGTATCTTTTTGTTGTATTGGCAGGTAAGACACCATGATGCCGTAAAATCCACATAAACGTGGTATCCCGCATTACGAAGCGAGTTTTGTTTTTCTATGGACCATGCACATCGATTTTGCGCAGACGTTTTTCGGGGTGTTTCAGAATTTTTGACGGGTAGGCATACGATAAAGATCGCGCAGGAGGTAAGGACAACACAAACTATTTTAGCGAAAATGCGTGTATTCTTCCCGTAATGCGGCAAGGAATATATCCCGTAAAATATAAGTCCGATGGATAGGATGAAGATCGCAAGTAGCAATGACGCAATGGAGGCATCGTCCAGGTTGGAATGAATCCACGATAACCAGATAACCGTTGCAAATAGCGGTATGGACAAAATTTTCTTGAGAAGTCCCATCCAAGTTCCCGGGTGCGGTAAAATCTTCGCCATACCTGGGAACAGGGAGAATGTTAGATATGGTGATGCCATTCCAAGCCCAAGAAAGAAGAATACGGAAAAAGTTTCCCAAGCAGAGGTGTTCGCAGCGAGGGCAAAACCCAATGCTGACGCCATGAACGGAGTCGTACAGGGACTTGCAACAAAAACGGCAAGGGTGCCGGAGAGCAATGATTTTAGCAACACGCGCCACATGCTTTTAGAGTTTTCCAATTGGCTTGATATGGTGCCATCGGCAAATCCCGCGGTTATTTCGTACGCGCCTACAAGGTTCAGTGCTATGGCAAAAAACAACAAAGCCATGAGCCCTGTAAATACAGGATTTTGTAATTGAAATCCCCAACCGAAAGATTCTCCCGTATTGCGGAGAAAAAGCAATAATGCGGCCAGGATGGCGAAACTGACCATTATTCCCGCAACGTACGCCAGTGAAGAAAGAATCCTCACCTTATGGGTCGTTGTTGCAGTTGTTGAAAACGATAAAATTTTTAGTCCAAGAACCGGGAGTACGCACGGCATCAGGTTTAAAATAATTCCCCCTGCAAAGGCCGCCGCAATCATGGCTATCAGTCTTGAATCGTTTGTTTGGTGTGGGGAAGAAATTTTAGGAGGCGGGCTTGTCTCTAGTCCCATTGCGGGAGGTGTTTGGAGCAATTTTTTCTCGGGACCCGACCGCCCGACACTCGATTTTACCGTTGGAAGTTTAAGTTCCAGTTCGGAGCTTTCGGGGATGCATACAGTCGAGCATGCCACCCACGAAGCTTTAACTCCAACGGTAAGTGGCATTCCATTCAATGCTGGTGGTGCTACTATTTTCGCGCGCGCCGTTCCGTTATCCCCGGAATAACCGTCAATTTCATTGTCAAAAAAAACAAATTTCGAAGTTTTAGACCATTCTACCGATAATAGTTTAAATCCGGATGGTAGTTTAAATTCGATTTTTGTATACGATGGATTTTTTTCGGGAACAGCGGAATGAATGTACCATTTGTCGGGAACCTTAAAACGGGCTTCAATATCGAATTGTTGATTGGCCGATATGGAATTTTGAGGCGCGTAAATCTCAAATGAAACCACGGCTGAGTAGGCATAGGAGAGGGGAAAAATGCAAACGGACAATGCTATGGCTGTATTTTTCATGATGGACAGAGATATAAAATGTTGACAAATTACCGCATAGGAAAGATTCTTGGTCCGGTGTGGAAAGAGTATTGTTTCCCCACAGATTCTCGCAAACATTATTTACAAATTATATCAAAGACATGGCAGGAATAAGATTATTATCCAACGATATAGGCATAGACCTTGGTACGGCAAATACGCTTGTGTATGCTAAAGATAGCGGAGTGATTATGAGCGAACCGAGCGTAGTTGCCGTATATAACAATTCAAAGAAAGTCGTGGCTGTTGGGGAAAAGGCAAAAAAAATGTTGGGTAAAACCCCCGGAAACATTACCGCAATACGCCCCATGAAAATGGGGGTTATTGCCGATTTCGATATAACGGAAATTATGCTTCGCTATTTTATTGAGAAATCCTCGAGCAAATTTAACCTTGTAGCTCCGCGGGTTGTTGTTGCGGTTCCGTCCGGCATAACTGAAGTGGAACGCAGGGCGGTGCAGGAGTCGGCCATACACGCTGGAGCCCGTTCCGTATGTCTGAAAGAGGAACCGCTGATGGCGGCAATAGGCGTTGGATTGCCCATTGAGGAGCCTACCGCCAGCATGATTGTCGATATAGGGGGTGGTACTACGGAAGTCGCCATAATCTCGCTTGCGAACGTTGTTTATTCAAAAAGCGTGCGGATAGGTGGGGACGCCTTTGATTCATGCATAGCCCAATATATGAAAAACGCCTATAATCTTGTTATAGGCGAGAGAACGGCCGAAGAAATAAAGATAAACATAGGTTCGGCTTTCCCTCTCGACAAGGAATTGACTTGGGAGGTAAAAGGGCGCGATTCGGTTGCGGGTCTCCCTAAGACTCTTCATGTTTCTTCCCAGGAAATACGCGAAGCCCTGTCTGAATGTTTTAAAAGGATCACGGATGTTATTCACGAGGCCTTAGAGCAGTGCCCCCCAGAACTAAGTTCAGATTTGGTCGATAGGGGAATAGTGCTTGCCGGTGGAGGGGCTCTGATGCGCAACTTGAATTTGCGTATAACGGATGTTACGGGTTTGCCGTGTTTTGTTGCTGACGATCCGCTTCGTGCCGTTGTCAACGGCACTGGGGTCGTCTTGCAAAACTACGACTTCTGGACAAGGGAAAATTCATAGGATTGTGAATTTTGGCTTGGCGCGATTTTACAACGTATCGCAATTTGGTAGTTTTCGTGGTGGCAATACTTTGCTGTCTTATTCTGCCGTCAACATTTAGAAACAAACTGAGATCGTTATTTTACGAGTTTCAAGCTCCGATAGACTCTGTTACATCGCAGTTAAGCGATCTCCAAAAATTTTGGAGTTTAAGCTCCAACAGCAAAACCGAGCTGATAGAAGCTGGGCGAGACCTCGCGCGTATAAACGCTGCAAATACTTTAAAGTTGATGGAAAATGAAGCCTTAAAACGCAAAGTCGCCAGGCTTGAATCGATATTGCAGTTGCCTTCCGAAGAGAGTTTTAAAAGTGAAGTTGCGCGCGTTGTCAGACGCGATATTGGAGCTTGGCAGCAGCAGTTAACTATAAGAAAAGGGTTATTGCACGGCATCAAAGAGGGGTATGCGGTCATATATGGGGGTGGAGTAGTGGGAAGAATCTATCACGCTGGACTATACACATCCGATGTAATGTTGGTTGGCAGCCGTAAATTTAGAATGGCCGCACGTTTTGAGAATGATGAACGCGCAATCATATATCAGGGTTCGGGGTCATCTTCTATGCACACCCCGCACGGCGAAGTGACTAACGTGCCGGACGACTTCACGGCATCTGAATCAAATCCACTAAGGCTCGTAACTTCATCGCTTGCGGGGACATTTCCCGACGGGATTTTTATTGGTAAAGTTACATCGTTGAGTCAGAAATCTGACGGCATTTTCAAATTAGGGAGAGTGGACTTGGATTCAAAATTGTCTTCGCTTCGCGAGGTATGCGTACTGATCCCCGTCTCGGACCTAAAGCAACCTTGAAATGTTTAAGCGTTTCGACATATTGCCTCTTGTTTTTATTTGCGTAAATATGGGTTACGTATTTATGCTGTCCGTTGTCAACACGGAGCTTTCGCCCTATTTTCGCATATTTCTTCCGTCGATTTTTATTGTTGCGCCTGCTGTCTATCTTAAGTTTCTTCCCGCCGTGTTTGTCGCCGCTTTTTCGGCTTTGATTGTGGAAAATTCTTTTCCGTTAGACTCGGGACTAATTCCTGCCGTATGGATTTCGGCAGCGGCATTGGCGCATTTGATGCGTTTTAGATTCAGGGGAATGGATTTTCTCTCCCTTACCGCAATTATGGAATTGTTCAATTTTGCAATATTATTTTTATACTCGGTCTTGCTGCCTAGCTTGTGTCGGGATTTGCAAACATATTTGCTTAGGGTCCTTGCCGATATGGGGGGATCTGCGGTTGTTTTGAGCTTCGTGGGGGCATTCTCAATTCGTTTGCCCGTGTCATTGATGAGATTTTTGGGTCGGGATATCTACATAAGCGAACTAAAGGAATGACAAAAAATAGCAAAAACGTCTATGCGAAACGAAACCCGCGTATCCAAGTTTTTTATTGGGTATTCGGTTGTATGTACGCATTTTTGATCTTCATATTGGGATATCGCCAACTTTTTCTTTACGACTATTACGTTAAGCGTGGCGACAGGCAAACTTTACGGCGGGTGGTTGAACCGGGTACAAGAGGGGATATTTACGACAGAAATGGTAAGCTCCTTGCCACTAATAGACCGCGGTTCTCGGCGGTGGTATACTTTAACGAAATACGCCAAGAGTTTCATTCAGAGTACTTGAAATTAAAACATGCGTGGCGGATATCGCACCCTGACGGCAATGGCTATGTTCCTCCGATCCCTTTGTCGGCGCAGGCGCGTTCGAATGTACTTAATTCATATGTAGACAAAATAAATTCTATTTTAGGTTCTTCTTATAAGCTTCCGCGATTGGACTACAACAGACATTTTTTTGAAAGTCCGCTATTGCCGTTTCCCATTGTGAAGGATCTCAAACCTAGGGAATACGCAATACTTGCCGAAAAGCTTACGGTTGACGATCCTGTTCAGTTATATACGAGTTCGGTAAGATACTATCCATATGGGGCGATTGCATCTCATGTGATCGGATATGTGACCAGCAATTTCGACGATATTAATACAACAGATATTCCGAGGAACGATCTCAGAACTTATTCCCTTGCGAGTGAGCATGGGAAGGGGGGGGTCGAACGGGCCTTTGATAGTCAGTTGATGGGCAAAAGCGGCGCCAAAATATGGGTTGTGGATCCTTCCGGATACCAATATGACAATATTGTTGATGTAAAAGCATCCAAAGGTAAAAACGTCATTACGTCTCTCGACATCGAATTGCAACAGGTTATAGAGGATGCCTTTGAGGAACGCAATGGTGCGGCTGTTGTCCTAAATGTTCGATCTGGTGAAATCCTTTCCATGGTAAGCCGTCCCAGTTACGATTTAAACGATTTAACCCCTTATATTACTTATACCGTAAATGATGATGTAACCTCCCGCGGAGCGTGGTTAAACAGGGCTACACAGGGATTGTATCCTCCTGGATCTACTTTTAAGATTATTACGGCGTGTGCGGCACTAAATTCCGGATTGCTCTCTCCGGAAACTATAAAGACGTGTACGGGGGGGATGAGGGTTGGAAGTCGAATATTTCCGTGCAATAAACGTTCCGGCCATGGGAATTTGGATTTAGCTGGAGCAATAGCAAATAGTTGCAACGTCTATTTTTATGAGGCAGCGCTCGATTGCGGAATAGACATTTTAAGCGACACTGCCAAGACATTCGGATTGGATTCGTCGACTGGCATAGAATTGAAAGAAGACTTTTCGGGTAAGACAATCGTGGCAAACCCGAAATACAAGAAAGAACACCGCTCTTACGATGGTCCATGGACTGGAGGGGATACCGCGAATACATCTATAGGACAGGGCTATATGCTTCAAACCCCCCTTCAAATTGCGGCATTTGCGGCATCTTTTGCCAGACGCCAGACGCGTACACGAACTTCTATATTGCGAGATCCATCTCGTCATTTTGATATGGCGTACCACGGAGCGGAAAAAATCGATCTAAGCGATGCCCAATATAGTAGCATATTGCGCGGTATGACGATGGCCGTTGAAAGTGGTACTGCTAGGCGCGCAAAGATTAAAGATGTGTCTATGGCTGCAAAGTCCGGAACCGCCCAGGTTTCTGTAGACGGGAAAAAACTTACTCTTGCATGGATGATCGCCTTTGCTCCGGTTGAAAATCCGGAGATCGCCATGAGCGTCATGGTACAGGGTGATGTGGGGCAAGATGCTTCGGGCGGTAGAGACGCGGGGCCCATAGTTAAACGGGCGTTTGAAAAGTATTTTAGAGACATCATTCCCCAATAATCCATACGGATAATTTCCCCGTTGAATCCTTTCCTCTCGGGGAAAGTTTCCTGCATGCGGGGAATATAATATGCATGCCGAACGGGGAAGTGAATAATTATAAACCTTAAAGAGGTACCGGACTCGCTGGTATTCCAAAAGAATAGGGTGGAACGGCGGTTTCTGCGACAAAAGAATCGCGTGTTTATTCTTGCCAAAATCAAATCGCAAAGAGAGTATGGCGGCGACAACCTTATTGCAATATGAGCGACGCTATAAAACACGAGTGCGGCATTGCGTTGATACGTCTTTTAAAACCCCTCAAGTATTATTGGGAGAAATACGAGACGCCTATATATGGGTTTAACAAACTTTTTCTTTTAATGGAAAAACAGCATAACCGTGGGCAGGATGGTGCTGGAATAGGTGCGGTAAAAATGGGGGTACCTCCGGGTGAAAGTTTTATTTTCCGCCAGCGAAGTGCAAAACCAAATGGACTTTCGCATATATTCAAAGAGCAACTTGAAATTTACAATGACAAGGTCAGACGCGGAATAATACATCCTGAATTTCCCGACACGGTAAAGTCGAATTTCGATTATGCGGCCGAGTTGTTAATAGGCCATCTGCGTTATGGGACAAGCGGTTCCTACGACAGAAGGACTTGCCATCCTTTTTTTCGCAAAAGTACTTGGCCCGCACGTAATTTAATGCTTGTGGGCAATTTTAATATAACGAATACGGACGAGCTAAACCGCAGACTTATAGAGCGTGGAGTCCACCCCGTTTTTAGTACCGATACCCAAACAATATTGGAGGAGATTTCATTTCATCTCGATATTGAACATGCGAAAATATATGAGGAACTTCGCAATATGGGGATAGCGGGGGAACGTATTTTGCAGATGATGAACGAAAGACTGGATCCCGTTCGCGTAGTCAGCCACGCGGCAAAAGATTGGGACGGAGGCTATGCTATAGCCGGGGCAATTGGGAACGGCGATGCGTTTGTCCTGAGGGATGCACATGGGATACGCCCTTGCTATTATATAAAAAACGATGAACTTATAGCCTTTGCTTCCGAACGTGTTGCCCTCATGACAATATTTGAGACATCGGCGGATGAAGTTAAAGAGGTAGGACCGGGCAATGTATTTGTCGTGAAATGCGACGGTACGTGTATGGAACGCTCATATAAACCGGCGGGAGAAAGGAAATCTTGTACTTTTGAGCGCATATATTTTTCTCGCGGTAATGATCCGGAGATATACAAGGAACGTAAGGCTTTGGGCGAACTGTTGTGCCGAAAACTATTCAAGAGCATAGATGGAGACTTTAGGCACAGCGTATTTAGTTATATCCCTAATACTGCGGAAACTGCGTATTATGGAATGATGAACGGTCTGCGTATGATGCGCAGGGAACAGGTAAAAAGGGCTATTTTAGAACTTGTCAACTCCGGAAAAACATTAAGCGAAAAGGATATAGATGCCTATGTCATGGATAACTGGCCAAGAGGGGAAAAGATAGCCCACAAAGACATAAAACTGCGAACTTTCATCTCTCAAGAAAAAGACAGGATGCAATTGGCTTCACATGTCTATGATATTACCTACGGAATAGTCACAAACGAAGATGTTTTGGTTTGTCTCGACGACTCCATTGTGCGGGGAACGACACTGAAACGACAGATATTGAGAATACTCAGCCGCACTAATCCAAGGAAAATTGTAATTGCCTCAACAGCCCCGCAAATACGCTATCCCGATTGTTACGGTATAGATATGAGTGAGATAGGTAAGTTTATTGCCTTCCAAGCAACAATAAAACTTACCAAGGAATCGGGGAATTCGGAATTGATATCGGAAATATATCGCAGATGTTCTGAGCAAAGGGATAAAGCTCCTTCGAAAATGAAAAATTATGTCAAAGAACTATACGACCAGTTTACAACAGACCAAATAACACGGAAAATTGAAAGTATGGTTTATCCTCAAAATGTAAATTGGCATGGTGAATTTGAATTAGTATTCCAAAGCATAGAGGATTTGCATGAAGCCATTACCTCCTGTACGGGTGACTGGTATTTCACTGGGAATTATCCCACTTCGGGCGGTTATGCGGTTTTAAATAAGGCCTATATAAACTACTACGAAAACAAAGAAGGCCGCAGTTACTGATATGCGTTTTATTCCCGACTTCTCCTGGAAAGCCGAAAGGCGTGCGGGTGTATTTTTGCATATTTCAAGTCTTCCAAATTCGTTTGGTATAGGAAATATCGGATCCTGCGCCGATGCTTTCCTTGATTTCATGGAAAAAGCGGGTCTTTCGTGCTGGCAGATCTGCCCCTTGGGTCCTACGGGATACGGAGATTCGCCGTATCAGTCGCTTTCGGCATTTGCTGGCAATGTCTATTTGATAGATTTTGAAGAGCTTGCGGATTTTTCTTTGCTGGAAGCACGATTACTGGATTCGTTGAGATCCTTGAATAGGTGCCGCTGTGATTTTGGGTCATTATGGCGGATTATTCCCAATATTTTGCATTCTGCGTATAAGAATTTTAAGTCGCGAAAAGGAAGTGAATTCGGATCTATGGGGCAATTCGAATCGTTCTGTATCGATAATGCCCATTGGCTGGACGACTATGCGCTGTTTGTTTCCTTAAAATCAAAGTTTTCTGGACGTCCATGGTACGAGTGGCCCGATGAATGGAGGAGTTCCGAACGGGCTAGAAAAAATAAATTTGATATACTGGATATTGACGACGAGTATGCGGTAAAATTCGGGCAATGGGTTTTTTTTAAACAATATGATTCATTTAAGAAAAGGGTGAATTCCCGTGGGGTGGAATTATTCGGGGATATCCCGATATTCCTGGCGCACGATAGTGCTGATGTATGGGCGAATCCCGATTTATTTGAACTTGATAAAGATTTGAATTTATGTCACGTAGCTGGGGTTGCGCCGGACTATTTCTCCGCCAATGGCCAGTTGTGGGGAAATCCTCTGTATAACTGGGAAGGCAACAAAAAATCGGTTTATGCATTTTGGGAACGAAGAATCGCCGCAGTGGCGGCTACTTGCGATATAATCAGATTCGACCACTTTCGGGGCTTTGCCGATTATTGGTCGATTGCCGCCGGAGAGACGAGTGCGGCCAAGGGAAAAATGCGTAAAGGTCCGGGACTGGACTTCTTTACATTTTTAAAAAGACATTTTCCCAAACAGCGCTTTGTAGCGGAAGATTTGGGGTTGCTTTCAATGGATGCATTAAAGTTGCGCGATATTTTAAAAATTCCATCCATGGCCGTTTTGCAATTTGCGTTCGACGGCAGTTCTGATAACCCGTATCTACCGCACAACATGCGACCAGACCGGGTTTATTATACTGGTACGCATGATAACGATACGACGATAGGCTGGTATACCTCTGCGCCGGAAGATGTGAAGGATCATATACGCAGATATTTTAGATCCTCGGGAGATTCTCCAAATTGGGATATGATATACGCTGCAATGTTAAGTGTGTCGCGTTTGGCGATGTTCCCGATGCAGGATATTCTCGGACTCGGTTCGGAATGTCGAATGAATACCCCTGGAACCACTGAACTTAATTGGACATGGCGTTTGACAGACGAACAACTTTCTACCGCCGAAGCCTTGAACGCACCCTATTTGAGATCGCTATCGGAGCTTTCCGGTAGGATGACGGGGGAAAAATAGTGTTGAAAAAGCTGAAAACAGTTTGTGATATTCCCTTTTAATGAAGGAGTTTCAGGATGAAATTGCGGAATTAAGAGGACTCCCCGTATCTAAAGGGATAGCGTATGGGGAAGTCTTCGTCATGTATCCGACCGAGTTTGAAACTCCAATCTATGAAATAAAGGATTCAGAAAAACCGGCGGAGATAGCGCGTTTTCAAAACGCCATCATAAAAACTCGCAAGGATATAGAAGGGTTGAAGTGCGAGCTTGCCGAGAAGGTGGGAGACTCAGAAGCGGCAATATTCGATGCGCAGTTAATGGTGCTTGAAGACGTTGCTATAATGCAGGATACCCTCGATATGTTTAAAAGGGAGAATTTTAACATAGAGTATTCCTATTCTACCGTAGTTTCAAAGTTCATTTCGGCTTTTGAACGTATAAATGACTCATTTATAAGGGAGCGCATCTGCGATTTAAAAGATGTATCGCACCGGGTTATATCTAATATGCTCGGCATAAAGTCGTCGAAAATAGGAGCTTTTTCGGAACCGTTAATATTAGTAAGCACCGATTTTACCCCATCGGATTTTTCTCTTGTAGACAAAAGCAAAATACTGGCGATCGTAACGGAGAAAGGTTCGCGTACGAGTCACACTGCAATTTTATCCCGCTCATTGGGGATTCCTTGCATTGTGGGAATCGAGGATGTGCTCGATCGCATTTCCTCCGGAGATCTTCTTTTGGTTGACGGTTATAACGGAAATATTGTCATAAACCCGACTTCCGAAATCTTGCGCCACTATACGGAGGTGGAATCCGTCCATAAGGAAATACAAAAAGTCTTCGATACCTCTTTGCCTTTTGCTTCGGAAACACCCGATGGAGTAAAATTTAAAGTGGAGATAAATATTAGTGGAGCGGCCGATATCCCTGACGGTTCTATGCGGTATTGTGATGGTATAGGACTGTTTAGAACGGAGAACTTTTTTCTCGAAAACGCTTCTTTCCCCGATGAAGACGTTCAATTCGACATTTATAAATCTGTTGCCTTGGCTGCAAACGGAAAACCTTTAGTTATACGTACTCTCGATCTTGGGGGAGATAAAAACTTCCGCCTCTTGAAAGAAGTTTCAAACGAAGAAAACCCTTTTATGGGATATAGGGCCATCAGGTTCTGCTTAGACCACAAGGATATATTCCTGACGCAATTAAGGGCGATTTTAAGAGCCAGCGCGTTCGGTAAGATAAGGATACTATTGCCCATGATAAGTTCGATTCGTGAAGTTGAACACGCGCGTTTGCTCATTGAACAAGCAAAAGAAGAACTCCTCTCGAAGCGGATAAACTTTGACCGTGACGTAAAAGTCGGTGCTATGATAGAAGTTCCGAGTGCGGCGATAACTGTCGATATCATTGCGGAAGTTTGCGATTTCCTCAGCGTAGGAACGAATGATCTCATACAATACTTATTGGCTGTAGATCGCGTAAACGATATGGTTGCCCATCTTTACGAACCCACTCACCCGGCGATCCTACGAACTCTCGATGCGGTGGTTTCTTCCGGTAGAAAAGCGGGAATTCCGGTTGCGGTTTGTGGCGAACTTGCGGCGGATCCTATCTTTGCCCCGTTGCTTCTGGGCATGGGAGTTACAGATTTCAGCATGTCGCCAAAATCCGTTAGCGAAATAAAGTTTCTTTTGCGCAAGATCAACTTTTCCGATGCGCGGGCTCTACGTGACGAAATTTTATCTATGAAACGTTCTCGACACATAATTGGCCGCCTGAGATCTTTTCATTATGAAACAATGCAGCCATTTATTTGTTAATTACTTGTTGGGTGTTGTCGTTCTTGAAATATTGCCGCAATATTGTTGTATAAGTATTGGAACTTGTGGGAATTGATACTATTCTTAACCAGATAATGTCGATATGACCGGTAATTTGCAAAGTGCGTTGGAAGCCGTAAAGAAGTCTGGGTTGAAGTGCGCTTTTGATAAAGCCTCGTTATTCACGGCGTCTATAGATAATTCCCGATATAGTTCTATGCCCGATGCGGTGGTGTATGCCCGGAATGAAAAAGAAGTCTCGCTTGTATTAAAAATAGCCGAAGAATTCGATGTATTTATAACTCCGCGCGGAGCCGGGTCCGGATGTTCTGGCGCCGCTTTGCCACTGTCTGGTGGCATAGTTTTGGACTTATCAAACCTAAATTTTATAGAAATCGATCCTCTATCTCGCGTAGCCCATGTCGGAGCAGGCGCGATTACGGCGCAAGTGGACTTCCATGCGGGTAAGTTTGGACTGTTTTATGCCCCGGATCCGTCTTCGCACGAATATTCTACCATCGGAGGAAATATTGCGCACAATGCGGGGGGATTGCGTGCGACGAAATACGGGAATACGCGCGATAACCTCCTTGCGCTTACGGCGGTACTCGTTGGCGGGAGAGTAATAAGATGCGGTCTGCCTCTTAGAAAGTTTTCGGCCGGATTGAATTTGCGCGACATGTTCGTCGGAAGTGAAGGTACTCTCGGCGTAATTACCCAGGCGTGGCTAAAACTTTTGCCCAAACCCGAATCAAAAAAAGTAGTACTCGCTCTTTTTAACGGAGATTCGCAAGCTTTTAAGGGTATAGATAAGATACTTCTTTCGCACCTTCAGCCGTCTATACTTGAATTTATGGATGCTGATACCGTCGAATGCGTGAGAAGAAAACGTAAATGTTCGGTGGACATTCCTCGGGGTTCCGCGGTATTGCTGGCGGAATTCGACGGTTCCAAAGATTCGGTAGTAAGTTCCTCAAACGAATTCTTAAAAATATTGATGCGCGACGCCGTGGTACGAATACCGGAAGACGAAGAAGAGAATCTCTTATGGAGTTTGAGGAGATCTGCTTCTCCGGCAATGTACGAACTTGGAGATTCAAAAGTGGGGACGGATATCGTCCTTCCTTTTGGGAAAGTGGCAAGTTATTTTGCTTTTTTAAAAAAATTGGCAAAAGATATAAATCTTCCGGCTCTGGTATTCGGACATGCTGCGGACGGAAACTATCATATACATTTCATGTATAATGATTCGGATAATTCGAGAGCTCGTGCGCTCAATGCCATGAGAACCGCCGTTGAGAAAACGGTAGAGATGGGGGGCGCCATATCGGGCGAGCACGGAATAGGTTTTTTAAAGGCGCAATATATGGATATTCAACACGGCGAATCCGAAATGGATACCATGCGCGCTGTAAAACAAGCCCTGGATCCTAAGGGTATATTAAATCCTAATAAATTATACTATTACCATAAAAATAATTTGAGACCGCTCCGCGGGGTGAAATTACCGTGGGATTAGCAATTGTTTGCTCTCGGGAAGCGAAAGTTATTATAGGCTGTTGCGAAACATATTTTTACTTATGAAATATGGAGAATTCGCGGCTTTGAAAACTCGGCGGTAAAAACGCTTTGGATACTGGTGGCTAACGGATAGGGTGTTGTTACGAATGGGCTTTACCTGCGTGGTAAATTTTGATGTTGACGATTTTTCGTATTTTAATAAGAGTCGTGCTCGGATTTTATATAGGGCATTTTATGGCAAGTCCCACCGATATTAGAAAAGGTAGAGTTATAATTTACAACGGAACTCCTCATGTGGTCATGAGTATGATGCACCGTACGCAGGGCAGGCAAGCGGGTTTCGTCCAAACCGTCCTACGTAATCTTTCGAACAATTCTTCAACGGCGGTAAAATTCCGCTCCACGGATTCCGTCGAGTTTTGCCATACTACAAATAAGGCGCTTGAATTCTCCTATATCGACGGTGACCATTATCATTTTATTGATCCTGAGACATTCGACGACACAGTTTTAATGGAGGATGTGATTGGCGAGGATAAGAAATGGCTTATTGAAGGGAATACTTACAGTATACTTTTTGTTGACGATAATCCCGTTTCGATAGAGGTTCCGGGCAACATGGAAATAACTGTTGTCGAAGCTGCCGAAGGACTTAGGGGGGATACTTCGTCGGCTCCGACGAAAGCTGTAACTCTTGCGAATGGAGTGGTTTTACAAGTCCCGCTTTTTATTAAACAAGGCGATGTCATAAAAATCCGCACGGAGGACGGCACGTATATCAGTAGGGCGTAAACTAGGCCTTACGGCCATGGATCTTCTCAAATCGCAAACCCAACAAATTTCCATAAAAGCTTCCGACTTGCGCGGCATACTTGAGTATGTCCCCCTGTACAGAGGTCAAATTTTTGTTATAGTGTTAGACGGTAGCGTTGTTGCGTGCGATAATTTCGTGAATGTGATAACGGACATTGCCGTATTGAGAAGCCTTGGTGTAAACGTGGTGGTTGTTTATGGCATAGGTTGTCAATTAAAAAATGCGGGAAGCGAACGCGGCGTAACCCTGAGCGATCTCTATGGGACAAATCCCGTTGACGATACCACGTTGGAACTCTCCCGCGAGATCTCTGCAAATGTATTGCAAACTATCGTTGATACTTTTGCGGCAAAAAATATTGTATGCGTATCGTCTAATGCGGTCAGAGCCACCGAAGTGGGAATAATTTCCAGTGTAGACTACTTGAATGCGGGACGTATAGAAAAAATCGATTTTGAGGTTATTAAGAACCTTTTATCTTTGGGCATGATTCCCGTAATAGGTCCCATTGCCGTAGATAGACAGGGTAGGGTTTTCAGAATGAATTCCGATATGCTTGCTGCGGAACTTGCGATAGGCTTAGGGGCTACTAAACTTATATTTTTAACGGTAACACGCGGATTAATGACGGGAGACGAATCCGCGGTAGCCATTCCTCTCGATAAGGTGAAAGACATTCTTAAGAACAAGAGTGATTCCATCGACCATCGCGTTTTATCCAAGGTAAAAAGCTCTATCAAAGCGCTCGAATCGACATCTACCCGCCGTGCTCATATACTCGACGGCAGGGAATTTGCTTCCCTCCTTACCGAACTTTTCGACAGGGCTGGTTGCGGTACCATGATTTATTCCGACGTTTACCAGAGAATTCGCGCCGCTGTTGCGGACGATATCCCGATAATCTACAATCTTTCATTATTGTCGTCGAAAGAACAAAATTTGCTCTATCGTACGCGTGAAGATATCGCTTCGCGCATAGGTTCATACTATGTTTACGAAGTTGACGGCAGTATAATGGCCTTTGTAAGTTTAATTGATTTGGGCGGTGGTGTTGCGGAATTGGCTGGTCTTCATGTGCAGCCTTTTTTTCAGGGCAGGGATGTGGGTACACATATGGTTGAATTTGTCAAAATGCGGGCAAAGCAATCGAAATTTGACAGATTGTTTGCTTTAACTACAAAAAACGCCCCGTTTTTCCTATTGAACGGCTTCGAGGAAATTTCGCCCGATGAACTTCCAGAAGCGCGTCTTGCAAGCTACATGGCAAATGGCCGACACTCGAAAGTTTTCGTATTTAATCTGCGAAAATGAGTTTGGTTTTGTTCCCGCGAAATATGGGAATGTTGCCGGTGCAAAGGAGCTTGGGCTTTTAGTAGCGGGGGAATTGACCGGTAACGAATACAAGGAGCTGGAGGGGGTTGCGGAGGATTTGCTGGGGCAGGCGAGGGATTTGAAATACCCGTATTTACCGCGAGCACTATAGGCGCGGGAACGGGATTTGGAAGGGCGGCGAGGACGTTTGCGACCGCCGAACGGCTGAAGTCGGACGAGAAGGCGATGTGCGATTTCAACGCCGGGGCGTTTCTCGGCGAGGCGAAGGCGAAGATGGCGGAGGCGGAACTTCCCGGGCTGAACGAGGCGAACGCCGTGCGCTACCTGAACGCCGGAAACGAGGACGAGAAACGGCTTGCGCTTGCGGCGATATCCGGCAACCCGAAGGACAGGGCGAAGGCGGACGCCTATGTGGCGAACATGATACGAGCCCTGT
>CAZMBN010000017.1:0-36224 GCA_964564825.1 uncultured Opitutales bacterium | reverse complement strand
TTGCCATAACCATAGAGGACGACGTTTCCCCGAATTCCAATTTAAAGCGCGCAATTGAATTTTTGTCTGAGTATGAAGGCGATATAGGGTATCTCCAACTCGGATGGAGTAGGGAGTATAAGCAAAGGTGCAAAGTAAAACGTTCCTACGGGAAATTTGAAATGGTACAATACCGCAGATTTACGGGGGGAGCCCTGATAGACGCGGTTTCCTACAAGGCGGCAAAGACGCTTTTGGAAAATTGCATACCGTTCGGTCGTCCCGTGGATGGCGATGCGAATTTTTACTGGGATACCAAAGTTAGGCGCTACGGATTGCGGCCCTATTCGTGCATATACGACTCCGCGAGTTTCGAATTCGAAACATTGATTCCCGGAAGGGAAAGAGGGGAATCCGTCAGAAGAAAAACTGGAAGCGTATTTGCAACGTCCACGGTTCAAGACGTATATTTTTACCTGTTTGACGCTTTGTATTCGCTGAAATCGCTCGTAAACAAAATTCGTATAAAAAACCGCCCCATCCGTTAAAGGCTTCTAGTTCTTTGGCGGGGAGGCTTTTTGCAAGAATTTGGAAAATTGGAATATATTTTACGGACGGTTTTTCCTCCATGAGGCGTTCATTCTTCGTCTTCGTCCATATTATCCATTAGTTGCTTTAGAGTTTTTCCCCCGTACGTCCACTTATCCACTCCCCAATAAGCTCCCGACGGAGTCATCCTTTTTTTTCTTCTTTCGATTTCCCTGGTTAGGGGAGATAATCTCCACTCTTCCCCTTCAAATTCAAGGGTTTTGTCTCCCGTAACATAAGCGGTTACGGAGGTATCGTCGAAATATGTTATATATTTGCCTATTAAATCGAGTTCTTCGAACGACAGGGCTCCAGATTTCTGTTCTTCTTGCGAGTAATTTTTTGATTCCTTCATTTCCGGGGGGAGGGGAAAAACTTCATCCGTGAGAATTCCGATTAAGTACTCAGCCCTTTCCATTATTTCATTTTTGCCCCACTTTTCTTTGTCTAATATTTTATCTTTTGCAATCTGCATGCCTGCATTGTTGCGGTAGATCTTCTTCTTTTCATCAAAAGATTTATTTCCCAGTCCCTGGTTGTGTCTTATCAGAGTGAGATTGCCTATGTTGTTTAGAAGACGGTTATAAATGTTTTCATAATCATTGCCCAGCATGTCTTCCCAGCTTTTGTTTAATGTTTGCGGCATGATATGTTCTTTTTGCAAAAAGTTGTCGTCCACTGGACGGCTTTTTGTTAGGTGTTCTTCAATTAGGCTAAATATGAATTTACACACTCTGATGTTATAAAAATTGGAGTTTTCACTTAACAAATGCGACCGCACTTCGCCGTCATTAGGCAACCTCAATCTATGAAACTGGTTTGCCAAAATGGATAACATTTTCCCTCTCTTGTCATTCGACTCGATTAAGGTCTCTATATGTTTTATCAATTTCGGAGCATGCATATTTTCGGCTTGGGTTACGCCTAAAATACGGCGACGCGCAATATATACAAAAATCGCGTCTAAAATAGCCAGACAGTCGTTGTCGTTAAGCAGTTTGGTTCTTCTTTTTTCAAAAAGCCCCAATATGAAAGAATTGAAGGCGGAACACTCCAACATTTTCAAATCGGAGATTTTTTTGTCGATTTTTTCATTTCCGCTTCCACCGCTTCTTGCGAGTATGGAGTAATCCTCGGAAGATAGTGATAATTTTTCAATTAATTCTTTCGAATCGATATTTTTAAATAAGTCCTTGAAATTTTGATACAATTCCTTGTAGTTCACCTCCCTTGCTTTTTTGTAGGGACTTTCGGCTTCCATTTGCATGTAATCCCTTATGAAGGACGAAACGGAGAAGTCCCCGTTGGCACCGTTCAAGTTTTTCTCTATTTTCAGCCAGTATCTTCGATATAATTCTTCCTGATCTTCGGATGACTTTCCAAGTAGCAGGTAGTTTCTGACTAAATCCGCCAGAGACAGGGGTTTACCTAATGAATTCATCGATTCAAAAATTTCTTGTGGCTTTTCCCATTTGTTTTCACTCGGCTTCAACTGGATTGTTACAACTTCAAAGTTACGCAATCCGTCCAGTAGTTTTTCCATCTCTTGCCGATCTAATTTTCCGAGTTTGGATTTAAAAAATTGATAGTTTTTATAAATGATCGACTCTTTTTCCCGTTCGTCCAATTTATCCGCAAGAACAAGTTTTTTATAGGATTTCCAGTCGCTTTCAACTTGCTTCAATTTTATCTTATATTCGACTTCGCTGTCGCGTACATTATCATTTCTCAAATATTTTTTATCAATCAATTTCTTAAATTCTTCGTCTTTCGTAAGATCCCTTACGGCAATTAAAAATAGCATTATGGTAGTTATTCTCTGCTGACCATCAACAAGAATAAGTTTATATGGATCTACAGCAACGTGACCTTTTTCCTCATAATAGATAATTGTTCCAAAAAAATGTTTCGCATTTATATTATTCGCCACTTTCTCAATATCCTTATAGAAGATATCGCACATTTCTTTATTCCATTCATAATTTCTCTGATATGGCGGAATAAAAAAAGTGATATCTTTACTTGATAAAAACCCAATAATTTCTGTGTTTCTTGCATCCATATAGACTGTTAATATTTCATATCATTGTTAAAGTTGCAATATATTTTTTATTTATTTCAATTCCCCGTACCGTCTAATTTCCGCCCCAGCAATAAATCCCTAAAAGGGTGGCGAAACAATTTAGTTTTCAAGCCGATATGCGTCCACTCTCCCAAGAAAATAAAAGACGGTTCCGCCCGATACGGAACCGTCTTTATAAATAATTTTGATTTCCCCCTATCCGCGGTTTGCGGCTGCGATTGCGCTTTTGACGAGGGAAACAAAGCTTTCGGCTTTGAGGGACGCTCCGCCTATAAGCCCGCCGTCGATATCTTTTTCCTTAAGAAGTTCGTCGGCGTTCTCGGGCTTCATCGACCCTCCGTAGAGTATTCGCACGCCCTCCGCAACGCCGGCGCCGAAAAGTCCGCGTAGAATTTCCCGTATCCGCGCGTGGACTTCCTGCGCCGTTGCGGGGGTCGCCGTCCTGCCTGTTCCTATCGCCCAGACGGGTTCGTACGCCACAACCATGTTTTTGGCGTCCTCCGCGGAGACGGACGCCAAGCCCTTTTGGGTTTGCAGCGACACCACGTCCATGGTCTTGCCGTCTTCGCGTTGCTCGAGCGTTTCGCCTACGCACAAAACGGGCTTTAGCCCGTTTTCAAGCGCGCAACGGACTTTTTCGTTTATAAATTCGTCGCTTTCCTTGAAATATTGGCGCCGCTCGCTGTGCCCCAAGATTACGTAGGCGCACCCGAATTCTTTCAGCATGGCGGGCGATATTTCCCCCGTGTACGCCCCCGACGCCTTGGGATAAAGGTTTTCCGCCCCGAGTTTTATTGTCGAACCTTCAAGGGCCTTGCTTGCCGCGTCGAGCGCCGTGAACGGCGTGCATACCGCGACGTCCACCAGCGTCTGCGAGCCTTCCAAAGCCTTTATTCCGCCTATAAGCGCTTTCGCCTCTTCGGCGGTTTTATTCATTTTCCAATTGCCTGCAATAAAATATCTGCGTGCCATTTTCTTTTCCTCCTTAAAGTTGTTTTTTGTCGAGAACCGCAACCCCGGGGAGCTCCTTGCCCTCCAGGAATTCGAGGGACGCGCCCCCTCCCGTGGAAATAAACGACACGTCTTTTGCGTAGCCGCTTTTCTTTACCGCCTTGACGGAGTCTCCGCCGCCTATTATGCTTAAGGCTCCGGACTTTGCCACCGCCTCCGCAACGGCGAAAGTCCCCTTTGCGCATTCCTTTATTTCAAATATCCCCATGGGACCGTTCCAGAGAATTGTCCTGCTTCCGGCAATCTGCTTCCTGTAAAGCTCCGTCGTCTTCTCCCCTATGTCCACGCCGATCCAACCGTCGTCTATATCGCTTCCAAGGTTCTTTATTTCGTCCACCTTCCCGGAGGAAAAGTCCACGTTTTTGCACGCCGCGTTGTCCATGGGCAACAGGAACTTTACGCCCTTTTTCGCCGCCTTATCGAGGGCGGATTTGGCAAGGTCGACCTTGTCGGGTTCCACAAGACTTTTGCCGACCTTTTTACCCTGCGCCAGGGCGAAGGTGTACGCCATCGCCCCCCCTATGAGCATTGCGTCGCACTTGTCGAGGAGCGAATCTATAACCGTAATTTTGTCCGAGACTTTTGAGCCCCCCAGTATGACGGTGAAGGGGCGTTCGGGGTTTTCCGTCTTGGAGCCTAAAAATTCCAGCTCCTTTTCTATAAGGAACCCCGCAACCTTTACGGGTACGAACGCCGCAACGCCCGCGGTTGTGGCGTGCGCCCTGTGGGCGGTTCCAAAGGCGTCGTTTACAAAAGCCTCCGCTCCGGTATCCTCCACCAGTTTCCTCGCGAACCCGGGATCGTTTTTCTTCTCCTCGGGGTAGAATCTGGAATTTTCAAGAAGAACGACGTCTCCGCCCTTCATCGCCGAACATGCCGCCCTGACTTTTTCGCCCACGCAGTCCGGTACGAAAGTTGCGGGTTTGCCCAATTTCGCCGAGAGCGCCTTGGCTACGGGCGCGAGGGAGAACTGGGTGTCCGCCTTGCTCTTCGGCCTGCCGAGGTGGCTTGCCAACACAACCATGGCGCCCGCGTCAACCAGGTATTTTATCGTGGGAAGGGCCGCGGTTATGCGGGTATCGTCGCTTATATTTCCGTTTGAATCGAAAGGAACGTTGAAGTCCACGCGCACGAAGACTTTTTTGCCCCTTAAATCGACGTCTCTAATTGTCTTGATTTCCGATGACATGGTATTTCCGTTCGTTAAAAATATCCGCCGCATAATCGGAGTTTCGGCAAAAAAAGCAAGAAACAAAGTTTTTCTTTTCCCATATTTTTATCCGTAACGGGGGCGCGCGCCGATAGTCGTTGGAATTTTAAAACGCCGCGGCGCGGTGCGACTTAACCCAAAACGGCAAAACGGCAAGACGGCAAAAAAAGGGCGCCGTTTTTACGGCGCCCCTCGTCAAAAAATTTTTCCCGCGTTATTTTGCTATTACGCGCGCCATTTCAAGCACTTTGTTGGAGTAACCCCACTCGTTGTCGTACCAGGAGATTACCTTTACAAAGGTCGGGTCCAGCTGTATGCCAGCCTTGGCGTCGAATATCGAAGTCTTGGGGCAGTTGCGGAAGTCGGTTGAAACAACGGAGTCTTCCGTATAGCCGAGAATTCCCTTGAGCTCGCCCTCCGAGGCGTCCTTCATGGCCTTGCAGACGTCCTCGTAGGTGCACGCCTTGTCCAGTTCCGCGGTCAGGTCCACAACTGAAACGTCGGACGTGGGAACGCGCATGGACATTCCCGTAAGCTTTCCGTTGAGTTCCGGGAGGACTTTTCCAACAGCCTTCGCCGCGCCCGTGGAGGATGGGATTATGTTTTCAAGTATGCCCCTGCCGCCCCTCCAATCCTTCTTTGAAGGACCGTCTACGGTCTTTTGCGTGGCGGTTGCGGCGTGCACCGTGGTCATAAGGCCGCGCTTGATTCCGAATTTGTCGTTGAGCACCTTCGATATGGGCGCCAGGCAGTTTGTTGTGCAGGAGGCGTTGGAAATGATTTTTTGACCCGCGTAGGTTTTGTGGTTCACTCCGTAAACGAACATCGGGGTGGAGTCCTTCGAGGGGGCGGACATGATAACCTTCTTCGCCCCCGCCTTCAGGTGCGCCCCCGCAAGCTCTTCCGTGAGGAAGAATCCCGTGGATTCCACCACTATATCGGCGCCGACTTCGTTCCACTTGAGGTTTGCGGGATCCTTTTCCGCGGTGAGGCGGATTTTATTTCCGTTTACAACCATGTGGTTGCCCTCAACCTTCACGTCTCCGTTGAACCTTCCGTGTACGGAATCGTACTTGAGCATGTACGCCAAATACTCGGGGTCGAGGAGATCGTTGATTCCAACGATACGGATGTCGTTTGCAAAGTTCTCCACGGCGGCGCGGAAAACCATGCGGCCGATACGGCCGAAGCCGTTAATACCTACTTTTATTGCCATTGCTGTTCCTTTTTTGCTTGTTGAATAAAATTTTGAAGTGGCGATTATCCCTTTGATCGCTTCCCTTGCAATATTTTTTTTATTCTTTTTAAGCTGTGGAATGCTTGAAGTTTTCCCCCCTTTGCTCATTCTTTGCCTTAGTCTCGCTTCTTTTGCGGAAATTATTCTTGAAAAGAATTTCTTTCCGATTGTATCTTCGCGGAATGCAAAATGTTTCAAAGCGCCCACCCTCCGAAACGCCTTTTAAGACCGACAAATTTTTTATAGGCGTCTATGTGCTTGTGGCGTTGATGTTTGTTTTGCAGGTTGCCGTGATAGTTTGGGGCGCGTTTTAAGTTATGTGCCAAGACACCCCCCTCTTTGCAATTTCCTCGTTTGCCGTAGCCGCGTACATTTTTTACCTTTGGTGCGGCGATTTGTGCCGTTTCAAAAAAACGGGGACGCCCGCGAGGGGCGCCTTCGAGGGCGCAACAACGGTTTCCCCAAGAATCGTGCTGTTCGGCGCGGCGTGCGCCCTTGCGCTGTTGGCTCTGTTCGTGCTTGCGGAATCCCGACTTGGAATAGACAAAGAGCAGAGCGCAGTTTCCCCGTGGGCTTTGTTTTCGTGGATGTCGGCGGCGGTGGTGGAGGAGATTGTTTTTAGGGGGTATTTGGCGGTGCGCAGAAGGGGGAATTTCGCGCTGTGGGTTAGCGTGCTGTTCTTTTCGGTTGTCTTCGCCCTGGCGCACCCCTTTGTTTGGAATTATTCCGTTCCCGAAGGGGAATCCCTTTTAGGCGGCGTCTGGATCTTCAATTTCTCCGTCCAACCTGTTTTCTCCACCTTCGCCGTATTCGCGTGCTCGCTCTTGTTTTATTTTTTGCGGTTTATGCCGTCCAACGCCAATAGGTCGCTTGCGCCGTGTATGGCAGCGCATTGCGCCTATAATATAGGGGTCTTCGTCTCCAAATACCTCCAGGGGTTTACGGTATGACGCCATTTCTTCGCGGCGGCGGAAAAGTATTGCTTTCGGCGCCCATGGCGGGCTTTACGGATTCGCTGTGCAGGAGGATTTTCCGCGAATTCGGCGCCGACGCCGTCGTGAGCGAGTTCGTCCACGCCAGGGCGGTGCTCGCCAATCCCTCCGCGGTGCTTAAGAAGCTTTCGCCGTCCCCCGAAGAGCGCCCCGTGGGCGTGCAGATATTCGGTTCCGATCCCGCGGAGATGGCGGAGGCGGCGGCGAAGTTGGAGGAGGAACTTTCTCCGGACTTCATAGATATAAATTTCGGGTGTCCCGCCGCGGCGGTTACGGGTTCGGGGGCGGGGGCGGCGTTGCTGAAGAACCCGAAACTTATGGGGCGCATAGCCGCTTCGGTCTCCCGCGCCCTTAAGCGCACGCCCTGCACGGCGAAACTTAGGACGGGTTGGAGCTCCTCCGATATGGTCCTTCCCGGCGCCGCCTTGCTCTTGGAGGATTCGGGAGTGGGGATGCTTTGCGTGCACGGGCGGACGGCCGCGCAGGGGTATTCGGGGGACTGCAATTGGAACATAATAGAAAAATGCGCCCTCGCCTTGAAAATCCCCCTGGTGGGAAACGGTTCCGCGGAAAAACTCGACGGCGGAAAGTTGCGGAACAGCCCGTGCGCGGGATTCATGGTGGGGAGGGCGGCGCTTGGAAACCCCTGGATATTCGAGCGCCTGCGCCTAAGGCTTGCCGGTGGGGACGAGGCGTCGTCTTTCCCATCGCCCTCCGAAAGGATTTCACTTGCCCTCCGCTACGCCGAACTTGCGTGCTCCGCGGATTTTAAGGATTCGGGCGGAAATAAGTTGACTTATATAAAAACCCGTCTAATGCCTTACCTTAAAGGATTCCCCGGCTTTAAAAAACTCAGGATTTCCGTGTTGGGGATTTCGACGTTGGACGAATTGAAGGAATTGCTATGCCGGTACCTCTGATATTCCTGCTGTTTGCGTGCGCGTCCGTTTCCGCGGGCGCGGAACCCTCCGGCGGACAAAAGGCGTCCCCCGACGCCGAAATATTTACCGCCGCCTACAAAAACTACGCGCGCACCGATTATTCCGCCGCCGCCGAACTGTTCAAGCAGCTGGCGGACAAAGACACCGAGACGGGGCGCGAAGCCGCAATGTACCTGGCGTCGATTTACGCCTACGAGGGCAAACCGGAAGCCTACGGGTATTTTGAGCGCGCCGTAAAGTCCAAAAACCTCAATACGCGCCGTGCGGCGGTGTCGCAGTATTCGAAATACTGCGCCGCGAACGGCGAATGGAAGAGGCTTGCGGGCACGGCGTTGAAATACGCCAACTCGGATTCGGCGGATTCCCTGGGCGATTGGTATTTGGCGCTTTCGCTGTGGAACACGGGCGACAGGGACGGCGCGAAAAAACTGTTCAACGAAACCATACAGCTGTATTTCAACGACCCCTCCGCCTCCGGTATCGACGAGTTTATAGACGCGCGCCTTTCGGGCGGCGCGTTCGCGTCGTTTTTGGACGTCTCCCAGATAGCCGCGGCGGGCGACGCCGCGAAGGCTAGGAAAATCCTGCTGGAGGGAAAGGTCCCCTCCGGCATCCCCCAAAAGAACCTTCCGCTCTATGCCCAAATAAAGCTCGCCGAGGCGGGGCAACCCGTGGACTTGAAAATTCTGGAGGAGACCATCTTCAAGTACAAAGGCGCGCCGTTCGCATACGAGGGGGCGCTTGCGTTGGGAAGGGCGGAGTTCTCCAAAAAGAACTACGAAAAGGCGGAGGCGTACGCCAAGGACTCCCTGAAACTCGCCCCCCCGCACATATCGGCGCGGTGGGGGGCGTATATGCTCATGGGAGACTCCGCCAGGATGCGGAAGAAATACGACGAAGCCTGCGCGAACTACCTGAAAATAGCCATGGATAACGCCGCAAGGGGGGAACCCATAGCGGAATCGCTGTATAAGACCGGCGTCTGCTGGTACGAAAGGGGACAGTGGGGCAAGGCGCACGCGTATTTCGAGCGCGTGTTTGTGGCTTTCTTCAAATACGAATATTGGGGAAGCCGCGCATACTACTACGACGCCCGCGCGCTGTTCACGCTCGGATTGCGTCGCGACGCCAACGCAACCCTTATAGAATACTTCCGCAGGGCGAAGGATAAAAATTCCAAAATATACAAATTGGCGCGAGATTTTTACGATAAAATATAAGGCGCGGTTTCCGCTCCGTTTCCCGCGGTGGAGGGCGGGAAGGTGTTCCCCGTTTCACGTCTTCCCCCGTGTGAGGAAGGGAAGGGGAAAATCGGCGGCGCGTTTTACGGCTTGGTAATTTGCACCCGCTCCACTTCCTCCGCCACTATAAATTTGTCGGAACAAGCTATGGTAAGCGGGGTGCGCAGCACCACCGTTCCCGGCTTCTCGCCGCGGCAGTTGCCCCCTATTTTCGCCTTCCAAATTATGCTCCGCGGGTTTGTGATGTCGGTGAAGGCGCCCGGAAACGGCTTGCCCACCCCCCGTACCAGGTTGTAGACCTCCCGTGCGCTCTTGGAGAAGTCTATCCGCCCATCTTCGGGGGTGCGCCTTCCGAAGTATGACGCCTTCGAGGCGTCCTGCGCCGTCGTCTTGGGGTTTCCCTCCAAAAGGGAGGGGAGCGCCCTTTTTAGAACCTTGAGCGCCGCCTCGGTTACGCGCGGCTGTATTTCGCCCACGTATTCGTCAGGACCGAACTCCACCTTCTCGCGGTCCACTATCGCGCCCGTGTCGAAATTTTTTTCAAGTACGTGCAGGCTCGCCCCGCAGTGGTCCTCGCCGTTTATTATGGACCAGTTCAGGGGGGCCCTTCCCCTGTATTCGGGAAGGTAGGATCCGTGCATGTTGTACGCCCCGAGTTTCGCCAGTCTAAAAATTTCCTCGGGAATGATTTTCCTGTAGTATATCGACAGTATTAAATCGGGCTTCAGGAGTCCGACCTTTTCCGTCCATTCCTTCGATCCGAGTCGGGCGGGTTTAAAGACTGGGATAAGACGTTCCCTCGCGATTTGTTCGGGGGTTTCAAACCACCGTTTTTCGTGGGGGTCCGTATCGTGGGTGAACAACCCGACCACGCGGCAACCCTTCTCCAAAAGGTATCTTAGGCATTTGCTTCCCGCATCGCTAAACCCGAAGAAGAGTATGCGCGCGTCCCTATTTTTCATCGAAACCTACGGTTTCCTTTATTATATACCTCGGGCGCGCCTGTACAACCTGATAAATGCGCCCCACATATTCGCCTATCAACCCTATTCCTATCATCACCAGGCTGACGAGGAAGAAAAGCACGGCGAACAGCGTGAACACACCTTCCGCCTCCGAACCCATAAACAGGCGCCTGAAAATGAGGACCGCCACGAGGAAAAACGACGCTATGCTCGCCAAAAACCCCGCCATTGTGAATATCTGCAACGGTATCAGGGTAAGGCCCGTAATGAGGTCGAAGTTTAAGCGGACGAGTTTGTATAAATTGTATTTCGACTCCCCGGCGTTGCGGGCGGCGTGCTCAACTTCGATTTCCACGGGATTGGACGCGAACGTGTAGGCGAGGGTTGGGATAAACATGGAACGCTCGTTTGTCCGTATTACGGCGTCCACGATTTTCCTGCGGTAGGCGCGCAACATGCACCCCTGGTCCCTCATCCTGACCGAGGTCATTTTGTCGCGCAGGTAGTTAACCACCTTCGAGGGGTAGCGGCGCAACGAGCTGTCCTCCCTCCTCTTGCGGTATCCGCCGACGGCGTCGTAGCCTTCGTCTATCTTGTCGAGAAGTTTTTTTATCTCCTCGGGCGGGTTTTGAAGGTCGGCGTCGAGAGTCACCACCGTCTCCCCGGATACGCGTTCGAATCCGGCTATTATCGCGGTATGCTGGCCGAAATTCCCGTTGAAATCCACAATTTTCACGTTGGCGCGTTTTTTTGCGAACTCCCTCAGGAGTTCTCCGGAGCGGTCGCGGCTGCCGTCGTTTACAAAAATAACCTCCCATGTTTTCCCGACGGCGTCCATCGATTTGCAGAGTCTCTCGAAGAGCTCGGGCAGGTTTGCCTCCTCGTTGTAGACCGGAATGACAAGCGAAACATCCATATCGAATCCCCTTTAGTTTTCCCGTCCGCAACGTAGCGGTCCGGTTCGTTTTTGTAAAGACAATTTTCCTCCGCGCCGCTAAAAACCGAAACGCGGAAGTTTGCGCATTTGGGGGCGTGTTCCAACCATGCAGTTTTCCTCCAGATATCCCGTAAAAGGCGTACAGGAAAGCACTATTGCGCGTTTCATGAGAATGGCGCCCGGCTGCAATACGGAGTTGCAACCTACTTCGGCGTCGTCCGCCAACATCGCGCCGAGTTTGCGCATGTTGGAATCAACCCTGCCTTCGGGCAGGGTCAACATCACGTTTCCCTTGTCGAGGCGCAAATTCGCGCATATTACGCCCGCGCCCAAATGCGAGCGGTTTCCCAACACGGAATCCCCCACATAGTTGTAATGGGGGGTTTGTACGTTTTCCATGAGAAGGGAATTCTTGTACTCGCACGAATTGCCCACCACGCAGCCGTCGCCCACTATCACTTTCCCCCTTACGTAGCAACCGGGTCTCATTTCTATTCCCGCGCCCAGCCACGCCGGACCGTCTATAACGGCGGAGGGCGGAAGCTTCACCGACGGGTGTATGTAGACTTTTCCCCTTACCGAGACGCCCGGTGGAATGTCTTTTTTGGATTCCAATGCGGAAAAATCCACGGAATCGAGGGCGTCGCCTATATTCCTTACCCATTCCCACGGGGACATATCGGGTCTAAAAAAGTCGGAAAATCTCTCCAAAGATTTCGGAAGGTCGAAAAGATCCTGGGCTTTCATTTTATCGCAAAGTCTTTGCTCCATTCTGTTTGAAGGGCGGGACATGACAACAAAAAAAATTCCCCGCGGACCGGTTTCGGGGGAAAAACTTCCGGTTTGATAAAAAATATCAAAATTCCGCGGAGGGAAACCCCGGCACGCAACGCCGCAAAAAAAAGGCGGACGGTTTCGCCGTCCGCCTCTTTCCCCCGTCCGCGGCGGTCCTTAATCCGCCTCGGCGAAGGAAACTTGCTTTATCCCCGCGCTCGCGCAGGCGTTCAAGACCGATATGGAGGCCTGGTGCGGGGAATCGGCGTCGGGATAAATGGACACTATGGTCATAATGCCGCTTCTGTCGGCGCTCGCCTTCAAGCGCCTGAGGGTGGAGGTCAACTCGCTAAATTCCACCTTCTTTTTCGCCGACGTTGCGGGCGGAAACAGTCGCGCGCCCAGGTTTTCTATCAGCGCGCCGTTCAGGAATATGCTGCCGTCGGGGGCGATTTCTATAATTTGTTCGCTTGGAAGCGTTACGTTCTTCTCCGCGGGGGCGTCCATCGTGGGAAGCGAAAAGATTAAATCCGCCTCCTGTTGGATCGGAAGGTACATGAAGTAAATCAAAAGAAGAAACACCACGTCTATCATGGAGGTTAGGTCGAACCTATCCTCGGATTCCAGTACTTCGTTTGAAAGTCTTGCCATAACGGTGCCTAATCTTTCAGCGTTCCAAAGAGAATGTTGTAAACCCCGGCTTCGGCGCAGGTCTTCATGAGGTCGTTCACGAATTTATGCGGAGTGTGGGCGTCCGCCCTTATATACGCGCCCTTGAATCCGGGAACCTGGTTTCGCATGATGAGCTGTTTTTTTATGTCCTCCAAGTTCGACGAAAACGCCCCCAGGAAATACGTTCCGTTTTCCGATATCGACAGGAACTGCCTGTCCCCAACGTCCTCCGGAACCTTCGCCTCGGGAGCGTTGGGCATTGCCACCTGTATCAACTCCGCCGAGGCGTAGCTGGTGACGGTCATAAAGAACGTAATAAGGAGGAAGACGATGTCGATCATCGGAGTCAGCTCGAAGTCTCCGTCGTCGTCCGAAGGTTTCCAGATTTTCATCGCGTCCGCGTGTTGGTTTTACTTCCCCTTTCCTTCTTCCGGCGTATTCGTTTCTCCGGCGGGGGTTTCCGCCGCGCCCGCCGCGGCTTCGGACAAGTCTTGCGGACCGTACTTTATGGAGAGGGAGAGCACGTACAGGAGGTCGCCGATTATCCTTGAAGAACCGGAAATAACGGATCCGAATTTATTCTTGAAAAAGAAGAAAAAGAACATGGCGGGAATTCCGATTATCATCCCCGTAGCCGTTGTAATAAGGGCTTCGGCGATGTTGTCGGCGAGTTTCGAGGCGCTTCCCGCACCCTCCGCGGCGATGGTGTTGAACGCCTTGACCATGCCGCTGACCGTTCCGTAAAGACCCAACATCGGGGCGAGCGACGCTATGACGGAGAGGTAGTTTATAAAGACGTAGGGGGAGGCGTATTCCTCGGCCGATGCCTCCTCCATCGCCGCCGAGACAGTGGGGACGTCTATTCCCCTCTTGTCCGCGCGCGCGAGGCCGCATCCTATGATGTTTGTTATGGGCGAGGGGTTTTTCTCGCAGTAGGAAACGGCGCCGTCTATGTCGAGTTGGTTCACAAGCTCCTCGACCTTTTTCACCCCTTCGGGGTTGAGGAATTTGTTTTTGCGTATGGCGATAAAGTTGTAGATTATAAGCGTTGTGCCGAATATTGCAAAGAGTCCCAGGGGGTACATCGTTACGCCGCCCGCGCGCCACATGTCGGCTATGGATTTTGTCTGTACGTTCGGTTGTGCCGCTTTCGCCTGGGCGTCCGCGGCTGGGGCGTCGGCGGCTTCCTGCGCCGTTGCTGCTGCGCAGAAAACGGACATCGCGCCGGTTACAAGTATTGCGAGTATTTTTCTTTTCATTTACTTATACTGTTTATTGTTCAATTTAAAAATCGAATACCGTCGACGGGGGTAACCGTCTCTCTGGGGCGGTATGTTGGTTCAATATCGGAGATTGTTCAAGCATTTAATTTATTTTTATTTTTACGGGCGGGATTTTCGAAATTTTGCCTTTTAACGCGGAAGGCGGACGGCGCGCGGAGCCGGGGGAGGGGAAAACGCAGCAAATTCGCCCGCGCGCGGCGGAAATTCCGCGTTACGGTTCGGCGGGGGCGTTTCGTTCGGCGAAGCTCCGTATTCTGGAACACAATTGGCCGAGCCCGTTCCGTCTGTTGGGGGAGAGGTTGGAACTTACCCCTATCGCGTCGAAAAACGACGGGTCCACCGCAAGAACCTCGCGCGGGGTCAATCCGTCGTAAAGCGAGCAGACGAGCGCCGCCACCCCGCGCGTTATAAGGGAATCCGCATCGCTTTTAAAACTGCATTTGCCGTCGGCGAAACCGGGAACTAGCCATAGGCTCGAGACGCATCCCTTTACCAAAAATTCGTCGCGCTTAAGTTCTTCGGGCAGGGGGGGGACCGCTTTGTTCTTTTCTATGATGTATTCGAAAAGTTCCTGCGCATCCGGAAATACGCAATACTCGCGCCTGAGGGCGTCCTGCCTTTCTTCTATAACTCCCATACCCCGAATATTTTTACGCCCAGCTTCCGCGCGAGTTCCCTCGTCTTTTCCGGCTCCAATATTATTACCTTATCCGCCTCCACCGCAACGTTGAATATTCCGGCGCCGGCGAGTTTGCCCACGGTGCGTCCCCCTATCACGGGTACGTCGAAACGGTAGTCCTGGCGGGGTTTTACGGTTTTTGCGAAAAGGCAGTCTTTTGCGCCGAAAGATCCCGCCCTTTCCAACATGGCGTCGGTCCCCTCGTAGGCTTCCACCGCGAGCACCGTTCCGTGCGAGGTTACGCAACCCTGTCCGATGTCGAGGCGCGCGCATTCGCGGGCTATCGACACGGCGTGTTCGAGGTCGGAGTCCGATATTTTCCACGAGCGGTCCCCCGTGAAAAAACCGCGCGGCGCAACCGAGGCGTCCATAAAGCTGCGCGCGTCGATCATTTCCACCCCGACTTTCGCTAGTTCCGCCGCCACCGCGCCGAAAATAGTTTCGGCGTTCCTTTTTTTCAGCGACGCGAGAACCGTTATCGCCTTCAAGTCGGGCGTCATTCCCCTGAACAATTTCCCGGGCGTTATCTGCCCCGCCATGGCGGCGTATTTCGCCCCGAACAATGAAACCCCCCTCAAGAGTTTGCCGAGCTGCCCCACGTTCAGCATCAGCCTTCCGTTGGAAGGGAATTTCTCCCAGAGCTCCGGGGGGGTCTCGCCTTCGAAGGCTATTAGAACGTGCCTTATTCCGCGGCGGTCGAGTTCGCGTGACATTTCCACGGGATAGACGCCCCTTCCTGCCAACAGCGCCAACGTCGCTTTCGGGTCGAAATCCGGGGGGGTAAATTTTGATACGGGCGCCATTGGAAACGGAAGTCTACTTTAGGAAAGTCTCCTTGGGCAGCAACTTTCTGGCGGTTATTTTTCCGTCCGCGCCGGGAAGGAATTCCACGCATTCCAGCGCGTTTTTGCACATGGAAATTTTTCCGTCCTCCGCCTTCCTGTCGAGCAAGCCGATATCGGATACCTTTAGGGGATACAGATGTTCGGAATCGGACTTTAGGACGGTGCCGGTCTGCCCCTCCTGGATAAAATCGCCTTTGCCGTTTTTTCCGCGGAAAACGGCGCGCCCCCGGAACATCGCCAGGCTTGCGGAATCTTTCGTTACTTTGAGTACGAACGACGTGCCGAACGGTTCGAAATCGCCGAAGGGCGTCCTTATTGCACGGAGGCTTGTCGGGCGGGGGGTTAGGCTTTGCACGGCGATGTATCCCGATTCCATGTCCAATTCCAATACCGAGCGCGAGGCTTCGTAGGAGTCGGCAAGGGGACTCTCGAAAGGGGGCGTTTGTTTAAATTTTTCTACCGCGAGCCCCGTGCCCGGCGCGATGTAGAGGGATACGCGGTTTGAAAACACCAATATTGCGCACTGTTTTCCCCCGGTTTCTATGCGCAGTCCCTCAGCCTCCGCCGTTTGGTCTTTCAAGTGGCTTAAAACGGCATCCCCGCGCGAAAATTTCGGGGAATTGCGCGCCGTATGCACGTAGACCGCGCCGTTGAACATGGCGTTTTCCAAGTCTACGTCCGCGGAATTCGACGGCGCGGACGCGAAAAACAAAAGCGACGCGAAGGCGGTTCGAACGAAATGCGAACAAGGTATTTTCATCGCACCACTATGTTGACTATTTTCCCGGGCACGCATATTTCCCTTACCACGGATTTCCCCCCGATATGGGGCTTTACCGAGGCGAGGCTCTTCGCCGCCGCAACCATCTCCTCCTTGGAGGCGCCTTTTCCTATCTCTATTTCGCCGCGTATTTTTCCGTTTACCTGCACACCCATCTTGAAGGTTTCCGACGCGAGCTTGGAGGAATCCACCCCCGGCCACGGCGCGTTGGAGACGCTTTCCGTATGTCCGAGCCTGCTCCACAGTTCCTCGCATATATGGGGCGCGAAGGGCGCCAGAATTTTCACGAATTTTTCCGCGCTTTCCCTCGAAACGGATTTTTCCCTTTGAAGGAACGGCAGGAACACCATCATTTGCGATATCGCCGTGTTGAAACGCAAATTTTCTATGTCGGAGCCCACCTTAAGTATAGTTTCGTTAAGCGCCCTTTGAAATCCCGGGGATTCCTTTGCGTCTTCGGATATCTTGGGCGGCGGTCCGCCGCTTTCGGAATCCACGTATTCCCTCCAAACTTTTTTCAAAAACCGCGAAACCCCCTCTATACCGTTCGTGCTCCACGGTTTCGAATCCTCCAGGGGACCGAGGAACATTTCATACATCCTGAGGCTGTCGGCGCCGTAGTTCGCTATAATTTCGTCGGGATTGACGACGTTTCCCCGGCTTTTGCTCATCTTGTAGCTGCGGGCGTCCACCCTTACGGATTTGTCCGATTTTAAAACAAACGCGTTGCCCGATTTCTCGACGTCGGCTTCGTCCACTTTGACGCGTTCAACGCCGTCCAAAGAATCTGCGGAGCCGGCGTCCAGGAACTTTCCGTCCTTCCGGTAGGCGGTGTATTCGAGTTGGCCGAGTATTATCCCCTGGTGGAAGAGTTTTTTAAAAGGTTCGTCTTCGCTTACGATTCCGCAGTCGAAAAGCGCCTTGTGCCAAAAACGGGCGTACAACAAATGCAAAACCGCGTGCTCCGCGCCCCCTATGTATAGGTCGGGGGCGCCCCAATACTTTTCCGCCCCCTTCGAAACGGGGGCGTTTTCGTTGAATGGATCGCAGTATCGCAAATAGTACCAGCACGATCCCGCCCACTGAGGCATGGTGTTTGTCTCCCTGCGGGCGTCGAACCAACCGGGTCCCGATGCGGCGGGATCGTCTTGGGCGCGGACTTCGGCGCTTTTAGAGTTGAACCTCACGTTCAACCATTCGCGGGCGTTGGCAAGCGGGCTTTCGCCATTTCCCGAAGGTTTGTAGTTGCTTATCGGAGGCAAAAGCAGGGGAAGCGCCTTGTCGGGGAGGGGCAACGCCAACAGTTTTTCGCCGCCGTCCGAAACGTACGATATCGGTTTTTCGGGCATGTTCGCGCTCCATACGGGGCTTTTCGCCGCCTCCCCGTACGCCCGTTCGGAAACCCAAAGTATGGGGAAAGGCTCCCCCCAGTAGCGCTGCCTTGAAAACAGCCAGTCGCGCAATTTGTAGTTTACCGCCGCTTTCCCGGAGCCTTGCTCCTCCAGCATTTTTGTTATTTTTACCTTGCCCTCGTCCGACGGCGTGCCGTTCCAGCGCCCGGAGTTCGCCATAAAGCCGGAACCCGTAAAGGGCAGGGGTTCGTCGCGTCCGCCGGAATCTTTTTTGTCCACCACCCTTACAATCGGCAACGAATACTTTACGGCGAATTCGTAGTCCCTTTCGTCGTGGGCGGGAACCGCCATTATGGCGCCCGTACCGTAACCCATGAGCACGTAGTCGGCAATCCAGACGGGAATGCGCTTCCCGTTCACGGGGTTCACGGCGTGCGCCCCGGTGAACACCCCGGTCTTGTCTTTCGACAGGTCCGTCCTGTCGAGGTCGCTTTTCGAGGCGGAATGTTTCACGTATTCATCCACCGCCGCCCTGTTCTCCGGGGACGTCAGCTTCCCGACAAGCGGATGTTCGGGGGCAAGCACCATGTATGTGGCGCCGAAAAGCGTGTCCGGACGGGTGGTGAAAATTTTGAGCTTTTCCCCCTTTGCGGGCGAATCGGCTATCTCAAAGTCCACTTCCGCGCCTTCCGAACGGCCGATCCAGTTCGCCTGCAGGCGCTTCGTGGAATCGGGCCAGTCGAGTTTTGAAAGCCCCTCCAACAGGCGGTCGGCGTACGCGGTTATCCTCAGGACCCACTGGCGCAATTTGCGGCGCTCCACGGGGAATTTTCCCACCTCGCTTCTGCCGTCCACAACCTCCTCGTTCGCAAGCACGGTTCCGAGTTGCGGACACCACCACACGGGTTTTTCGTCCACGTAGGCAAGCCCCATTTTGAAAAGTCTTAGAAATATCCACTGGGTCCATTTGAAATAGCCGGGATCCGTGGTGTTTATCTCCCTATCCCAGTCGATTGCAAAGCCTATGCTCTTTATTTGGCGCCGGAAATTTTCTATGTTTGCGGTGGTGGTGGCTGCGGGGTGGGTGCCCGTCTTTACCGCGTACTGTTCCGCGGGGAGGCCGAAGGCGTCCCACCCCATGGGGTGCAAAACGTTGAATCCGCGCGCGCGCTTGTAGCGGGCTATTATATCGCTCGCCGTGTAGCCTTCGGGATGTCCTATGTGCAGTCCCGCGCCCGAAGGGTAGGGAAACATGTCGAGGATGTAGTATTTTTCCCCCCGGGCGTCCGCCGGATCGGCGGCGCGGAAGGTCTTTTCCGACTCCCACTTGTCCTGCCAACGCTTTTCGATTTTGCCGAATTCGTATTCCGCTTTTGACATGGTGTAAAAATACTTCGAAAGTCCCGATGTTCGCACCTTTTCCTAAAAGGTCAAATCCAAAGGGGCGTTTAAAAAAAATTTTTTTCGCAACCACGGAATCGCGCCCGCCGCCGGTGCGGATTTGAAACCGCCGCGCGCAAAAACCGCGCGTTTAAAACTTGAAAAATTGGATTGACCGGGACGGCGGATGGAATATATTGCTCCAATGTCGGTGGTTCGTTGCCTTTGGGTTGCCCGGTTTTGCGGAGGGCGGGAACGGACCCGCAGAACAACTAACGAAAGGAGAATTATGGCGCGTAGGAAAGGTTCCGGAAGGACCGCGGGGATAACGCAGATATCTATAAGTCTGCCTCGGAGTCTGGTTGGTCAGATTGACAAACTTGCGAAATGCGACAATCGCAATCGCTCCAACTTTATAGCCAATACCCTCCAGAATTTGACAAGGGAGAGGCTTGGAGTGCCGGAGAAGGAAAACATCGCGGTAAAGTAGGAATTTTTTAACGGTGCGGGAACGGAACCCGGGGACTTCCCCGGTTTCGTTCCCGTTTTTTTTGCGGGTTCCCCGGGCGGTCCCGCGCGGAAATTTTTTCTTGCAAGATACGCGGACCGTCCGTTAGATTCGCCCCCCGTTGTATTTTTAATTCGGGATTTTTCGTATGGATACGGTAACGGCTATTTTGGCGCAGGTCCAGGCGGCGTCCTCCCAGGCGGAGGCGGCGCCGCAGGGCGGGGGAAACTTTGTTTTGGTTTTGATTTTGATGTTTGCCGCCATGTATTTTCTCATGATAGCCCCGCAACGCAAACGCCAAAAGCAGCATAAGGCTATGCTGGATTCCCTTAAGAGCGGCGACGAAGTTGTAACCATAGGGGGGGCGTTGGGCGTGGTGGCGAACGTAAAGGAAAAAACCATCGTGGTCCGGTTGGGGGACAACAACAAGGTGGAATTCTTAAAATCCGCAATCCAGCAGAAGGTTGAAAAAGGGGTTGAAAAATCCCCGGAAAAGTAGCCGGCGCGTTGCGGGCGCGGAGGCGGTTTTATGGCTTTTGCCGAATTTGTACGTAAAGAAGAAAGATATCGGAAATGTCTGGGAATAAATCCTTGAGCGGCATAATTGGGAAACTTGTAATAACGGCCCTCGCCATAGCGTGGGCGGTGTTGTCGGTGACTCCGGCGAACGATACTCCGTTCGAGGAGTATGTGCAAACCCGCGCGACGGCGAAACGGGACGATTTTCAAAAAATCCTGCGCCAAGCGGAAGCGCGCGTGGACAAGCAAAATTATAAAAACAATCCGGGGAAGTCCCCGACACTGTACATAGCCCTGCGCGATTATTCCAACGCGAACGAGATAGACCTCTCGGCGTTTTTTCCCGATATAAAGGTGTCGGACATAAAGATTTTAAAAAAGCGGAACGACGTCCTTCTTAAGGAACTGTACCGGCAAAGCAAGGGGGCTATCAAGAAGGGGTTGGACCTCCAAGGCGGGGTTTCCTTCACCCTCGAAATAGACGACAAAAACCTCACCTCCGACCAGCAGGCGAGGAAGGGGCAGCTTGAGGACGTTTTGACCGTAATGAACAACCGTGTGAACGGGCTCGGCGTAACCGAACCGACCATCAGGGTTGTGGGGGGCAACTCCATAGAGGTCCAGATGCCGGGAGTTTCCCTTAAGGACAATCCCGAGGCCATAGAGGAACTTTCAAGACCCGCGAAGCTCGAATTCCGCAAGGTCCACCGCACGCTCCGCCCGAGTTCCTTCAAACCCCCCGCTTCGGAAATCCCGCCGGGATACGAAGTCATGGTGATGGAGACTGTGCGCAACGGCAAACTGGTCTCCGAACCCTACTACGTAAAGCGCCGCCCCGAAGCCAACGGCGACATCGTCAAACACGCCCAACCCGCAATGGAGAATATAAACCGCTTTGTAGTGGGCATGGAATTTACCGACGCTGGCGCGAAGGTGTTCGGCAGGATTACGAAGGAAATCCTGGACGAGGACAACAAAACGGGCACCAAACAGTCGCTTGCCATAGTCTTGGACGGGCGTTTAATAAGCGCCCCGAACATCCGTTCCGTGATAACCTCCCGCGGCGAGATATCGGGAGACTTTACCAGGCGCGAAGCCATAGAACTTGCCAACGCCCTCAACAATCCGCTGTCGGTGGGGCTTAAGCGGACTTCCCTAAACGAGGTCGGACCCTCACTGGCGGAGGACGCCCGCGACAGTTCGATAACGGCGGCGTTGATAGGAACGGCGGCGGTGGTGCTTTTCATGGTGGCGTTTTACGCGGGAATGGGCTTTATAGCGGTGTTGTCGGTTGTGGTGAACATCGTGGTGTTGGTGGGCGTGCTTGCGAGCTTTGGAGCCACGTTCACCCTGCCCGGAATAGCGGCGTTGGTTTTGACCATAGGTATGGCGGTAGACTCGAACATTCTGGTGTTCGAGCGCATGCGCGAGGAGACGTCGCTCGGCAAAAGCCTAAAAACATCCCTCCAGATGGGGTACGAAAAGGCGTTTTCAACCATCGTCGACGCCAATATAACAACGCTTATTTCCGCCCTCATATTGTGGAAGTTCGGAACGGGCCCCGTCAAGGGATTCGGTGTGACGCTCGCCGTGGGGATTTTGACAACGTTGTTTGCGTGCTTAATCGTCAGCAGGGCGTTGTTGGAGTTGGCTGTAAACTACGGCGTAATTAGAAGCGCCCTAAAGCGCTCGCTTATTCCGAACGATTTAAACATAAGGTTCTTAAACTACGCCAGGGTGTCTTTTGCGGTTTCGTGGACCGTCGTCCTAATGGGGGTTGCGGTGCTGTTTTACAGGGGGGATAAGACCCTGTCCATAGATTTTACGGGCGGAGACGTCGTCACTCTCGGGTTTAATCCCGATAAAAAACTGTCCGTGGGGGATATTACCTCGTTGAGCACTTCGACTTCCGAAACGGGACTCGGTGAAATCCAGGCGGCGTACCAGACCGATATCGCCTCGAAGGCCGAAAAACTTGTTTTGCAGGTGGAGAGCGAAAAAGGCGAAAAAGTGTTCAACGCCCTAAAATCGAAATATCCCGGCGCGGGGCTGTACATAATAGGTCAAAACAGCGTGGGGGCTTCGGTAAGCGGCGACATAACCAGGGACGCTCTCATAGCGGTGGCGCTGTCGCTTTTGGGCATACTTGTCTACGTGGCGTTGAGATTCGAACTAAGTTACGGCGTGGGGGCGCTTGTGGCGACCTTCCACGACGTCCTTCTCACAATAGGCATATATGTCGCTCTTGGAATGTTCGGCGTGGGAAGCGGACAGTTTTCGTCCCCCATGGTCGCCGCCGTCCTGATGGTTATGGGCTATTCCATAAACGACAAAATAGTAGTCTTCGACCGCATAAGGGAGGAGCTTGTACTCAAGCCGACAATGACCCTGCGCGACATCGTAAACTACTCCATAAGCCGGACAATGTCGCGCACGATGCTCACAAGCATAACTACTTTTCTGGCGTCGCTTGCGTTGTTCCTGTTCGGAACGGGCATAATAATAGATTTTTCGCTCGTATTTATGATAGGCATATTCGTGGGCACGTATTCGTCGATTTTTATAGCAAGTCCCATATTCTACTGGTGGAACAAGGGCAGCAGGACCCGCGTCGAGAAGGAGGAGCCCGCGGAAACGCGCCGCGAATGGGAGCTTTAATCAGGGGATCGTTCGCCCGCCGGACGGTTCCATTTTACTTGTCCCGGCGCCACGCCGCTTTTAGAACCCGTGCGGGAGATGGAATGGGAATTTGCAGATTACGATAGGAAACTCGCCTCCGATTTGGGCGCCTACCTGGGGGTGTCGCCCATTCTCGGTGCTTTGATTTTACAGCGCGGCTACGGCGACCCCGTAAAGGCGAGGATGTTCCTCCGCCCGAAGCTTGCGAATCTCGAAGACCCGTTCGGGGTGAAAAACCTGCGAAGTGCGGTTCTCAGGATAATAGAGGCGATAGAAAAAAAACAAAAAATTCTGGTATTCGGGGATTACGACGTCGACGGCGTTACAAGCACGACTTTGCTCGTCAACATCCTCAGATGTTTCGGGGTGGATCCGTCCTATTTCGTCCCGCGCCGCATGGAGGAGGGCTACGGGCTCAGCAAGGCGGCTCTGGAACGCGCAACGGCGGCGTTCGTCCCCGATTTGTTGATAGCCCTCGATTGCGGAACCAACTCCGCCGCCGAGGTGGAATATATCGGGAAGAAAAACATAGATTTAATAATAGTCGACCACCACCAGGCCAAGGGCGTCGTCGCCGACGCCCCCATCCTTGTAAATCCGCACGTCTACGACATCGAGGGCGCGCCGTGGCGCAACTTGTGCACCGTGGGACTCGTATTTAAATTGGCGCACGGTCTTATAAAGGAGATGCGTACGCGCAACGATCCCCGCGCGGGGGAGATTAACTTGAAAGACTACCTCGATTTGGTTTCGTTGGGAACGGTGGCGGATCTTGTCCCGCTTGTGGACGAAAACAGAATAATGGCGCGCTACGGCATAAAGCGGTTGAAATCGACGCGCAGAATCGGAATCCAGGCGCTGATACAGGCCAGCGGAATATCTCTGGGGGAGGATATCACCCCCGTCGACATATCCTTTAAATTGGGGCCGCGGATAAACGCGAGCGGAAGGCTTGCCGACGCCTCGCTGCCCCTCGACATGTTGTTGGGCGACAATTTTACAACCTGCTACCGCAACGCGTGCAAACTGAACGAAATGAACAAATCGCGCCAGGAGATAGAGCGCAAAATTTTAAGGCAGGCAACGCTGCAGATAAAAAACGAGAAACTCGACGAAAACCCGTGCATAGTGGTCTTCGATCCATCTTGGCATCCAGGAGTGGTCGGAATAATCGCCGGGAAGCTGTGCAGGGAATTCCACCGTCCCGCGATAGTGTTCGGCGAGGTCGACGGCGGATTCACGAAAGGATCCGGCAGAAGCGTTGCGGGGGTGGATTTGGTGGACTGCCTCTCCTCCTGTTCCGATTTGCTCGGCAACTGGGGCGGACATCCCATGGCGGTCGGAGTTTCCGCCGAAGAGAAAAATATACCCGCCTTCAGAAAAAAACTTTCCGATGTCATAACGGAAAAGTACGGCGACGGCGCCTGTTTTTCGCCGAAAATCCGGGTGGATTTGACCCTCGATGCGTCCGACGTGGGCGTGGAATTGCTGGACGAACTGGAACTTTTGCATCCCTACGGAGAGGGGAACAGGGAACCCGTATTCGCCTTGAAAAACGTCGTCCTTTCGAAGGAACCGGAAATTTTCAACGAGGGCCAGAGTTACCGCTTTCCTATTCCGCTCGGCGGCGGAACTTGGATAAATTCCGTGGCGTGGCGGATGAGTCCGCGCATTCCCCCCGTGGGGAAGGCGTTGGATTTCGCCGTAAAACTCGGTTGGAACAGGTGGAACCGCAAAAAATCGCCGCAGGCTACGGTTGTCGACTGGAAATTATCCCCCGAAGCCCCGACCGCCTAAGATTCCCCGCCTCGGCGCGGCTTGGTCTTTGTTTGTCGCGGTTTTTTCATTGCGCTTTTGTAAATGCGCAATATGCGCTCCTCCGTTTCCCTCATGTTGGCGTCCACGGCTATCGCCACGCCGCTGCGCATATAGTATGGCGCGCGCGCCGCGGCGAGCTCCCTAATCCGTTCAAGCTTGTTTTCAACGTTTAAAAGCGGCCGGTTTTCCGTTTTTGAAATCCTTTCAAGGATTTCTTCGGGCTTGGCGAAAAGCACTACGCACACGCCCTTCGATTTTACGAGTTCCGGCATGCCCTCGCGGCACACAAGTCCGCCTCCGCAGGCTACAACGCACCCGGACGCGGGGTGGCCGTTTTCCATGAAGCCGCGTTCGAGGTCGCGGAAGTACTCCTCCCCGTATTTTTCAAAGATATCGCCCACGCTTAACGAGCACTTTTTCTCTATTTCGGAATCGGAGTCGATAAAGCGAAGATTTAAAATCGACGCCAACCTGCGTCCGAGGGTCGTTTTGCCCGTGCCCATAAATCCGAGAAGATAGAGATTGGGTTTCGGCGGGAGTCCTTTATCTTTCTTGTCCTCCATCCTTTCCGTTTTTTGAAAAATCCCGCGCGTTGGCAAGTCTTTTCCAACGCAACGCGCCCAACATCCAAAGAGCCCAACGCGGTTTTGCGTAGGATAAGGGGGAGGGGTTGTTTATACGTTGCGTTTTTCGGAATTTTAATCCGTTGTTCTGGCTTATTTCGCCGTCCAACTTTAATAAATTATTTCGTTGGCGGTTTTTTCAACGTATAGTTTCCAATACATTTCCACTATTGCGGACGGTGCAAAACGCCCGCCGCCCGCCGCGCCGCGCGGTTTCCGGAACGGTTTGCGCCGCCTTGTTCCTCACCTTATAAAATTGGTGAATACGGGCGTTTCCTGCTTCGGCGCTTCGAATCCCGCCTTCCTGCCGGCTTCCTGGCATTTTAAATGCCACGCCATGTTGCGGGCTACGAACCGCACGTTCTGCATCCCCTCTTCGTCCTTCGCTACGTCGTTTTTTCCGCTTCCGTGTACCATATTCCAGTACCTGCCCGAGATAACCGGCATTTCGGTTATGGAAAAATATTTGTTCAACTGGTCCAACGCGGCGGTGGTTCCCGACCTTCTTGCAACCACCACCGCCGTTCCGGGTTTATGTTCGAAAATCCTTCTTCCCGAACGCTGGTTCGCAAAAAACGCACGGTCCAAAAAGGACGCTACCGCCCCCGACGACGAGGCGTAATGGACGGGGGACCCCACAACGAAACCGTCGAAATTTTCGGCGTAGTCCAAAAATTCGTTTACATTGTCGTCTATTGCGCATTTGCCGGTTTTCGAACATGCGCCGCATCCCCTGCATCCCGCTAGGGGATTTGCGCCAACCTGGTAAATATCGGTTTCAATCCCCTCTTCTCCGAAGGTTTTCGACATTTCCTTCAGGACGGTATAGGTTGAACCGTCCTTGTGCGGACTTCCGTTTATCAGCAACACTTTCATAAACAACCTTTCTAGTATCCTATTTTTTTCAACCAACCGTCCACCATCCTTTGGGCTTCCTCCCTTTTGTTTTGGGCGACGTGTCCGTATATGTCGAATCCGTCCCTTCTTACCCCTCCGGAACCTTCGTGGGTGCAAAAGTGGCGGACTTTTTCGGCGGTCAAGCCGTGTTTCTCCAAGAAGGAGTATACGGGCATGGGCATGTCGCCCCACCAGTTCGGATAGCCTACGAAAATTTCGTCGTAGCCGTCTATATCGGCGACGCGTCCCGCTATTTCCGGCCGCGCGTGTTGTTGTTTTTCCTTTTTCGCGTATTCCACAAGGGCGTTGTAGGTGTTCGGATAAACGTCGTTTTCCACCTTGATTTCGAACAAGTCGCCCTTTGTCTTGTCGGCTATCATTCGGGCTACAATCGCGGTGTTGCCTTTTTCTACGCTTCCCGTGCCGTATTGGTCCCCCGGTCTGGAAAAGTATGCGATAAGCGTTTTTTTATTCATGCCGTGTTCCTTTGCGTATTGGGTTGTCTTTACCGTTTTCCGGAAATTCGACCATGTTGGATTCCACCCTCAGGCGGACTCGATGAGGGATTTTCCCGTCATTTCCTTCGGGACGGGCAGGCCCATGATTTGGAGGACGGTGGGCGCGATATCCCCCAGATTGCCGCCGTTGCGCAATTTTAAGCCGCGCAAGCCCCTGCCGTATATCGCCACTTCCACGGGATTCATCGTATGCCGGGTATGCGGTTCCCCTATGGAAGGTTCGTAAAGCTGGTCGCTGTTGCCGTGATCGGCGGTCACCACAAGGGCGGCCCCCGTCTCGTCGGCGGCCTCCGCTATTTTTTTCACCCCGTTGTCCACGGCGTTTATCGCCCTTACCGCCGCTTCGAGGTTTCCCGTATGCCCAACCATGTCCCCGTTGGCGAAGTTCACCACAACCAGCGCGTATTTGTCGTCCCTTACCGCCTTTGCCGCGGCTTCCGCCACGGCGGGCTCGCTCATCTCGGGTTTTTGGTCGTAGGTTTGGACGTCGCGGGGGGAGTCTATTAGAATGCGGTCCTCCCCCGTAAAGGGGTCTTCGCGGTAATCGTTGAAAAAGAAGGTGACGTGGGCGAATTTTTCCGTTTCGGCGCAGCGCAATTGGGTAAGACCGCGTTTGCTGATATACTCGCCGAGGATATTCTTCATTTTCGGGGGTTTCGGGAAAAGCACGTTCGGGCACAGACCCGCCTTGTATTCCGTCATGGTGGCGAAATACACGTCGGGACGCAGCGTGCGCTTGAACCCGTCGAAACCGGCGTCTATAAACGCGCTTGTCAATTCGCGCGGGCGGTCCCCCCTGAAATTGAAGAATACGACGGCGTCTCCGCTTCGGACGCGGCCTACGGGTTCGGAGTTTTCAACTATCCATGTGGGAACTATAAATTCGTCGCCGCACATGTTGTCTTGGACGGGGTTTTCATAGTAGCGGGTAAAGACCTCCCGGGCGCTTTCCGCCCGGCCTTCCGACTTCGCCCCCGTAAGGCAGTCGTACGCCTTTTGAACCCGGTCCCAGCGCTTGTCGCGGTCCATCGCCCAAAATCTGCCCATGACCGACGCCACTTTCCCGACGCCGTATTCCGCCATTTTTGCCTCCACCTCCTTTATGAAGCCGAGTCCGCTTGTGGGCGGAGTATCGCGCCCGTCCGTGAAGGCGTGGAGGAACACCCTGCCGTATTTTTTTTCGGAGCATATTTTCAGTATTCCGTAGAGGTGGCGCAACATCGAGTGCACTCCCGCGTCGGAACACAATCCGAACAAATGGAGTGCCCCACCCCTGTCCATGGTTTCGAAAACTTTTTTCAACACGGGGCTTTCGAGAATCGACGCCGATTCGAACCCTTTGTCTATCCTCACTATTTCCTGGTCTACAACTCGTCCGGCGCCGATGTTTTGGTGGCCCACCTCGCTGTTGCCCATAATCCCCTCGGGCAACCCAACCTCGAGTCCGTGCGCGGATATTTCCGTTCTCGGCCAGTTTGCCGACAGGTTTTTGCAAAACGGGGCGTCCGCCAATTTTACGGCGTTGTATTTGTCAAGGGACGCGTCGTGGTTTTCACCCCAGCCGTCCCTTATAACGAGAATTACGGGTCTGTCTATTCCGTCCATAATCGAGAATATTTTCCCCCCATTAAAGGAGAGCCGTAGACAAAGAGCAATACAAAATTCCGCGCGGTGCGGCGGACTTAACGGACGAGATGTCCCCCCGCGGGACGTTTCGGGGCGCGGTGCGCCTCGACCCTCCAAATACGGCAGAGCAATGCGAACAAAACCGCCCGCGACACCGGCATGGCAAGCCAAACCCCGTCCATTCCGAGAAACGTGGGCAGCAGAAAAAGACAGGCGGGAATGGCTGCAAACGCGTCGCCGTAAATCAGCAGCGACGAATACAGGACCTTCCCCGTCGACTGGTAGTAGTACGCGGCGACGCGCACCACCCCCAGCAGGACGAAGGCGGTGGAGCTGATAAGCACCCCGTGCGACGCCAGTTCGGCGGTTTTTCCGCTTAAACCGCACCAACCCGGCATGTCGTTCCCGAAAAGATACGAAAATCCCGTGACGGCGATTCCCAAGAAAAACGCGGTAAAATATCCGTAGTTGCCTATTCTGTTTTGCCTGTGATGTTCCCCAGATCCGTAGAGGTACGCCGCAAGGGGCTGCACGCCGCACGCCAACCCCGTAAGCAGCAGCGACCCCGCGGATTCGAGGCACGCCACAAGGGTGTACGCCGCCAATCCGTCAACCCCGCCGTAGCGTAGGGATTGCACGTTGTGCATGTACAGCATCGAAATCAACGCGAACGCGTTTCCGAAAACGGGAACGCCCGTCGCGAGAATTTTGCGGAAAACAAGCGGATCCGGAACCGCGTTTTTCGGGGAAATTTTAAGGTTCGTAAACGGCGATAAGAAATACGCCGCCGAGACCAAAGCCGAAAGCGATTGGCTTGCAACCGTCGCCCATGCGGCGCCGGATGCCCCCAGACGGAGGCGGATTATAAACAGCCAGTCCAAAAACAGGTTGCACAAGAGACCGAGCACCACGAGCCACATCGCCAAAAACGGCCTTCCGTCGTTTCTGACGACCGCTATCGCCGACATCGAAAACATCGAAATGGCGGAGGACAAAACCAGTATTCTCGAGTAGTCGAAGGCGTAGGGCATCATTTCCCCGTCCGCGCCGAAAAACGACAATACGGGTTTTAGGAACGGCGGGACGGCAACGCATACCGGGATGCAGAATACTGCGTTGAGCGTAAGCATGTTGCCGAAGATTTTTTTTGCGCGACCCGTTTCGCCCGCGCCGCGCGCCTGCGATATCAGCACCGCGGCGCCCGTTCCCACCAGGTCGCCGAATCCCCAAAGCAGCATTATAAGCGGCCATGTGAGCGCCACGGCGGCGAGTCCCTGCTTTCCGACCCCCCGTCCTATAAAAACCGTGTCTATTATGCTGTATGAGCCCGCCACCGCCATGGCGAACATGGAGGGGGCTATATAGCGCACAAAGAGTCCGAAATCCTTGGACAAGCCTGGAATTGTCCGTTTCACGCGCGTTAGACGAAGTTTTGCGGATATCCGTTGTCAACAAAAAAGATTTTTATGTCTTGAACTATCGTTCTTCGCGTGGGATATTGGCGCGGCGGGAGTCTCGACGGCGGTTGCCCCGGGAAACAACTGAATATGGAACAGACGTCTCTTTTCGACGAAACGCAATACCAGCCGCTCGCGTCGCGGATGCGTCCGCGCACGTTGGAGGAATTCGCGGGGCAGGGACACATATTGTCCGAACGGGGCGTGCTGCGCAAACTCATAGAGGCGGACAACGTGCCATCCATGGTTTTTTGGGGGCCTCCGGGTGTGGGCAAAACCACGCTTGCGCGCATTATAGCGGGCAGAACCCGTTCGGCGTTCATAGATTTTTCCGCCGTCACCAGCGGAATAAAGGAAATACGCGCCGTGATGCAGCAGGCGGATCGCAACCGCGAATACGGGGAGAGGACCATCCTTTTCGTGGACGAAATCCACCGTTTCAACAAGGCGCAGCAGGACGCGTTTTTGCCCTTCGTCGAAAAGGGCAGCATAATTTTGATAGGGGCCACCACGGAAAATCCGTCGTTCGAGGTCAACGGGGCGCTCCTGTCCCGGTGCAAAGTTTTCGTAATGCGCCCGCTTTCCAAAGAAGACATAGTTTTACTGCTTACGCGGGCAATCAAGGACGAACGCGGTTTCGGGAAGTTGGACATTGAAATGCCCCCCGACCTGGTCGAGGCCGTTGCGGTCTTTGCGAACGGGGATGCGCGCAGCGCGTTGTCGACCCTTGAAATGGTGGTCTCGAACGCCGCGCCCGACGCTTCGGGGAAAATAGTGGTGGGCTCCGACATAGTTGAGCAATGTACGTCGCGAAAAAGCCTCTTGTACGACAAATCCGGCGAGGAGCACTACAATACGATTTCCGCCCTGCACAAGTCCATGCGCAATTCGGACCCCGACGCCGCCGTATATTGGCTGGCGCGCATGCTTGAATCGGGGGAGGATCCGTTGTACATAGCCAGGAGAATAGTCAGGTTCGCAAGCGAAGACATAGGCTTGGCGGATTCGAAGTCGTTGGGTTTGGCTGTGGACGCCTACCAGGCGTGCCATTTTCTGGGAATGCCCGAATGCTCCGTGCACTTGGCGGAGGCGGTCGTCCATATGTCCCTTGCGCCCAAATCCAACGCGGTTTATCTGGCGTACGAGAAGGCCAAGTCCGACGCGTTAAAACGTCTCGCCGAGCCCGTGCCGCTAATCATACGCAACGCCCCTACGAAGCTTATGAAGGATTTGGACTACGGCAAAGGCTACCAGTACGCCCACTACGCCAAGGACAAGCTTACAAACATGCGGTGCCTCCCCGATTCCCTTCTGGACGTCCGCTATTACATCCCGACGGAGGAGGGGTTGGAGAAGAAATACAAACTCCGCCTCGACGAAATTAGGGAGTGGATGAAGAAGCACAGATAATGCTTGCGTTCTCCCGCGCCCCGTCCGGTGGGGATTTTTATTGACAACAGCGGAAATATAGGGCTTCTTTGTCCTTTCTTTCCCTGCCTGGATGGCGGAATTGGCAGACGCATCAGACTCAAAATCTGACGACTTCGCGGTCGTGTGGGTTCGACCCCCACTCCAGGTACCAAAACCCGCGCCCCGTTGAGAACGCGCAAACCGGGGGGGCCTTTCGAAGGGAAAGGCGAACGTGCTCGAGAAGGGACTCGAACCCTTATGCCGGCAAAGGCACATGAACCTGAATCATGCGTGTCTACCAATTTCACCACTCGAGCGTTCAGGCGGGCGATTAGAGACGTCCGCCGGGGGTTTGTCAAGATTCTATGTCCCGTATCCGCGGTTTCCCGGGACCGTTTAAAATTTTTCAGTCGAAAAAATTCTTCGCGTCGGCAAGCGAGATTCCGCGCATGTTGACGTAGCGCGAGCGCAGGAGCGAGATATTGCAATGCCCCATATTTAATTGCAGGCGCGGAAGATCCTTAAAAAATTTCGCATGGTAGCTTGCGTAGGTGTGGCGCAGGATATCCTGAATCCACGGAACTTTAAATCCGGAGTCATCCCTGATGCTCTTCCATTTTCTCCGCCAGTTTTTCGGACACACCTTCTCGTCCTTCGGATTGTTCGCGTAGGGGGCCAGCAGTTTTTTCAACGACGGACATATTTCCACCTGGCGTACTCCGCCCGTCTTCGAGCAGGTCGAGGGGACGGTGACGGAATTTTCCTCGAGGTCTATGTCTTTCCAAGTCAGCCTGCGCATTTCCGTGGGACGTATGCCCGCTAGTATTAAAAGGGCGAGGGCGGGTAGGCATTTTTCGTATTTCGACGATTTCGCCGTTCTTAAAAGGTTTTTGACCTGGGAGAATTCGAGGGGCGGTATTTGCTTTTCGACTATTTTCTTGCGTTCCACGAATTTAACGGGATTGCGCGAACACCATTCGCGTTTCAGCGCGAACTCGAAAAGACCGTAAAGCATCGTCCTTGCCTTGTTAAACTGGCTGGGGGTAAAAAAGGTTTCCGACAGCCATTTTTCGCAATCGTATACGCCGAATTCCGAAAAGTTGCGCCGCGCCAGTTTTTGATTGGATTTTACCAGCCGTGTTCCGAGGTAGCGGATATCCCTGATTGAATCGGTTCTCAAAACGAGCTTTGTTTGCAAATAAAGGTAGAAGCCCGCGTCGAGGCGCATTTCCCTGGAGCGGATACTACGTTTGCCTTCTTCTATTACCTTGGAGCAAAATTGGACGGGGGAGATCCCCGGTTTCTTCGGCATGGCGTCGAGAATATTTCTCACCAATCTTGCGGCGTCGAGAAGCGATATGTCCGTCTTTTCCAAAAGGGTTTGTGCGGAAATTATTTCGTTGTCCATAGTATTGGAAATACCCGTGTCAAATCAAAAAGAATTATACGCTTTGCAATTCTTTGGAAAGCACGCAAATACGCGCATTCTGGGAAGGACCGTGGAAAAATTTTTACGTCCTTCGGCGGTTTCGGATTTTTCAATTAATTTACTATATGCCAATTAATTATGAATATTTTATGACACGGGTATTTCCAATACTATGCACTTACGCCTTTAAACCCGAAAGAAGGCGTGAGTGCGAACGAAAAATCCTACAAGGTTTTTGTAATAAACCTTGCCAGATCTCCCGACAGACTGGCTTCGATAACTGAGAAGTTGCGGAGACTCGGCGTTCCCTTCGAGAGGGTCGAGGCTGCGGACGGCGAAAAGTTAACGGAAGAAGAGATATCGAAATACTATTCGCCCAGTCTGAATAGGCGCAGGATGACGAGGTTCATGACCAAGGGCGAAATCGGCTGCTACATCAGCCATATATACTGTTGGAAAAAAATCGTTTCCGAGCGCCTTGATTTTGCCATAACCATAGAGGACGACGTTTCCCCGAATTCCAATTTAAAGCGCGCAATCGAATTTTTGTCGGGGTACGAAGGCGATATAGGATATCTCCAGCTCGGATGGTGCGAGAAGTATAAGCAAAGGTGTAAAGTAAAACGTTCCTACGGGAAATTTGAAATAGTCCAATACCGCAGACAAACGGGTGAGACGCCGATAGACGCGGTTTCCTACAAGGCTGCGAGGACGCTTTTGGAAAATTGCATACCGTTCGGTAGACCCGTGGATACGGACGCGAATTTTTACTGGGAAACCAAAGTTAGGCGCTATGGATTGCGCCCCTATTCGTACATATACGTGAGCTCCACGGACACCGAATTCGGGACACTTATTTCCGGAAGAAAGGAGGCGAAAGAAACCGGAAGTATGCTTGGTCGATTAAGGACAAAAAGAAAATATTTTTACCTGTTGGACGCCTTGTATTCACTGAACTTGATCGTAGGCAGGATGTTTAACAAGTAGATATGAAATTCGACATAGACAGTCTCAAATTGGAAATAGACAAAGTTGAAATTGTGTCGTTCGACGTTTTCGATACGCTGCTCTTGCGGAATTACGTAAATCCAACCGATTTGTTTTTGCATGTTGAAAAAAAGGAAGACGCCAAGGGATTTTACTTTGAACGCGTGGATGCCGAAAAAAGATGCCGTCGAAAATATAAAGATAAGGAGGATATAACCATAGACGATATTTACAATGAAATCGACGGCGGATTCAGACACCTAAAGAATTGCGAACTTGAACTCGAGAAAAAATCGTTGCACCGCAACCCCCAGATTAAACCGCTTTACGACTACGCGTTGCAGAAGGGAAAAAAGATAATTGCCGTTTCCGACATATATTTGCCGGGGAGTTTTCTCAAAAACGTCCTGCTCGACAACGGATTTCCCGTATTCGACGGCGTATTTGTTTCGGGGGAATTAAATAAGACAAAGGCGAAAGGCACGGTTTTTAAGTACGTGCTTGAAAAGTGTTCGATTGCCGCAAGCCGGCTTCTCCATATAGGGGATAATGAACATTCCGATTATAAAGTGCCCAAAGAATTGGGAATAAATTCCCGGCTCTATCCCAAGATTTCCCGACAATATTTTGGTAAATTCAGGTATTTAAGGGAATTTTACCGGGCAAACAAGGGAAGTTTGGAAGTGTCCGTTGTGGTCAATTTGGTTGGAGAATACATGCTGAACGGCTCCGATAAAAATTATTGGATTGAACTTGGATTCCGTCTTGCGGGACCTGCCTCGTATGCGTTCTCCAATTTTATTAACGGCGAAATAAGGAAAAGAAAGATTACCAAGTTGTTGTTTGCTGCAAGGGACGGATATCTTCTTAGGAAGATTTGGAACCTTTTCGGCGTCAAGGTTGATAATTACTACGTGTACACCCCCAGGTTGCTTGGTCTTCTGTTCGCTTCGAATTTAAAAGACGAAAGACATCTGAAAAGTCTTTTAATTTTTTATAAAAAATATGTTCCGACAGCCTACGGAATATTGAAACGCGCCAATCTTAAAAGCCTAAACGACTACAATGATATGCTGCAAAATGATAAGGAGCTCGCTTCAGCGTTGGAGGACTGCCGCAGGGATTATAGAAATTATCTTTCCTCCCTGTTTGCACCGGGGGAGGGCGACCGTATCGGAGTGGTGGACATCATTACTAATGATTTTACTGCACAACATTTGTTGAATACCGCGTCAAAATCCAATTACTTCGGCATATATTGCATGAACGATGGATCATGCAAGCAAGGTTACGGTTATATTCAGTTTTTCCCAAAACCCGGTTATGGTGCCGCACGCAAATTCAGCTGTGATCTTATTGAATTTCTTTTCTCCTCTCCGGAATTGCCTGTAAAGCTTGTGCATGGCGACGGAACCGTAGTGTACGACGATCATCCCCATAAGGAGGAGCTGCGGAGAGCGGAGATTTACAATTATATCGCCACCGGTGCGCACGAATTTGTATCTTCGTTAATCAACGCATTCGGAAAGGATCTGTTGGGAATGGACGCGCAAACCCTAATAAAATACCTAAATTCTTTTACAAGATATCCGTCCTCCGAAGACTTTAAAAATATGTCCGAAATATACCATGCCTCGTCCCGGGAACACGATGTTTATTTCCCGTTGGTGTCCATTAATTTAAAATGGCGGGATTACATTATTCATCCGTGGAAAACGCATAGAACTTTACGAAATTGTGTTTGGAGGCGGTGGACTCAATCCTTGTTTTTACACGCGTTGAGACCGTGTTCAGTAAAAATAAGGCGCGGAATCCACATTCGTATTTTCCCGTATTTGGCTTTTTTTCATTTAGACTTGTTAAGCTTGGGAACGGATAAATTCAAATTCACTTTCACCATAGGGCGCCGCCCGTAGCAACCAACCTTGAACCGAACAAAAATTATATGGACAATTCCGAATTTGACTACTCTCTGCATTACCTCAATTGGCACCCGGATACAAAAGAGTCCCTCGACAAAGATGTAAAGTATGCCGAAAAACTATTCTCGGACCACGGGATATTTCCGGCAAAAAAAGATGCGCGCATATTGGAGTTGGGGTGCGGCATGGGGCGATTCTTGCTCATGTTGCAACATGTTGGATATTCAATCCTTACCGGCGTGGATATAGACAAAACTTTAGTGGGCATAGCCAAAAGAACGGGATTGGACATCCGCCTATCCGATGTTGTCGAGTGGTTGGAAAATAACGAAGACAAATTTGATATGATTTATTTCTTCGATCTGTTGGAGCATATAGACAATGAAAGGCAATTGCATTTTTTAAGGCTGGTGAACGCCCATCTTTTCGACGACGGAATGGTTGCCCTCATGGTACCCAACGCCCTTGCGCCTTGCGCGATGTATCAGAGATATATCGACTTTACCCATAGGGTGAGTTACACGGAAACAAGCCTCCGTTTCATTTTGGCAAACGCGGGTTTCAATTATGTCGACGTACGGCACCAATATAGAGAAAGAGGAAGAGTCAGAAAATTAAAAATCCCCCATGCCGAACTTTTAGAGCGCGAATTCGGATTGGAAAACATAATACTAACTCCCAATCTTTTCGCAGTCGGGTTCAAAAAAGAGACGGCGTATGAACAATACAATAAAAACGCCCCTATTATAACCAACCCATACATTCCCCATCCCTATAAGTCCAAATTAAAGAGGTTCCGAATGTATTTAAAATCTGTCGGCGGTAGACTGTTCGCATCTGGGAAACGGTGAAGGCGTAGGAAGGCGTATATTGCCGTCGAC
>CAZMBN010000016.1:37964-39759 GCA_964564825.1 uncultured Opitutales bacterium | reverse complement strand
CTTCCAAAAGCCGAAGCCCAGCCTCGAAGGACTCAAACGATTTTGGACTCTCGCCCATCGAGTACGGTTGCAGAATCGCATAAGGATTTCGAAAGTCAAGAAAAAATTTCAAAAAAATTAAAAAATTTTGAAGACGGCGAAGAAACGACGGGGAAGGAGAGAAGCGCGTGCTTGCGGCAACGATTCTGGAGGCTACGCAAAATCCCGGGGGGAAGACCGCGATGCCGACCCCGAAGCCGTGGTGGAAGGTCTTCGGGTCTTTAACGCCCGGGTTGGATGTTGTACGCCGCGGGCGAAGAGGGAACCGTGTTTCGGAATTTTCCGGGAACGCATAAAAATTCAAACGGAGGCTTTAAGAATAAAAAATGTTCTTGCCTTGAACATTCCGATATTTTAGAGTCCTGCCTTTAATTTTTAGGGCCGGTAGCTCAGTGGTTAGAGCAGGCGACTCATAATCGCTTGGTCGGGGGTTCAAACCCCTCCCGGCCCACCGTTGTAGGGCGGTCTTTTCCCGCCGCGCCGCCGCATCCGGCGGAATACGTTGTCCGCAAAAAAAATGCGCGCTTTCACCATGTTGCGCGCATTGCGGAATTAAAACTCAAAGACTACGCCGCTATATCCTTACGCCGTCGGTCGGGGCGTATTCGTTGAACGCCTCTATAAGCCGCTTTGTGACGGCTCCCGGTTTTCCGTTTCCTATTTTGCGCGCGTCCAATTCCACAAGGGGGATTATTTTCGCCGCCGTTCCCGTGAGAAAACACTCGTCCGCGGTCCAAACGTCGAAGCGCGCAAGCTGCTTTTCCTCCACCGTTATTCCGAGCTTTTGCGCCAGTTCGACGGTCGTCATCCTGGTAATTCCCCCGAGCGATCCGCAACTTACCGGGGGGGTTATAAGTTTTCCGTCGAATACGATGAAGATATTGTCTCCGCTGCATTCCGCCACGTAGCCTTCGGAATTCAGAAGCAGGCATTCCTGGAAGCCCTGCTTTTGCGCCTCCATCTTGGCAAGGATGTTGTTGAGATAGTTCAGGCTCTTCACCATCGGGGGGAGGGCGGCGTGGGAGTTCCTGCGCGTCGGGACCGTTATCGCCTTGAGTCCGTTGTCGTAGAGTTCCTGCGGATACAGTTGTATTTGGTCCGCTATTATTATCAACTGCGGATCTTCGCATGTGAAGGGCGACAGCCCCAACATACCTTTCCCCCGCGAGATTACGAGGCGGATATAGGCGTTGGTGAGGTTGTTTACCCTGCAGGCGTCGCATACGGCGTCCATAATTTCCTGCTTGCTCCACGGGAGGTCGAGCATTATCGCCTTCGCGGATCGAAACAGCCTGTCGATGTGCTTGGGAAGCCTGAACACGTTTTTATTGTAGAGGCGGATTCCCTCGAATACGCCGTCGCCGTATAGGAAGCCGTGGTCGAAAACCGACACTTTGGCGTCGTCTTTTTCGTAATACTTTCCGTTTATATAAACCTTCATTTTGATCTCCCGGGAAAAACTTTTACGCTCCGGGGTGGTGCGCGTCAATTCAATTAATTATCCAGACGGGAGGGGAATTTCCGTCCCCGTCCGTTACTTAGTCTTCGCCTCCGTTGTCTTTTCCGCCGAATCCGAACAGATGTCGGCGCCCAATACGGCGTTTCCGCCGTTAAAATCGAAGGGTCTTATCGTCAACCTTTGCGGGAATTTGTTCGGGGAGTGGTATGATATCATTTCCTTGCCGTCGAAAGTTTTAAAGAGCATGGCGTGTCCGCCGTCGTCGTTGTTTAGAGGCTTTTCCATATGTTTCCACTT
>CAZMBN010000016.1:0-37864 GCA_964564825.1 uncultured Opitutales bacterium | reverse complement strand
GCATGGCGTGTCCGCCGTCGTCGTTGTTTAGAGGCTTTTCCATATGTTTCCACTTCCCGAACAATTTCCCGTTTTCCGACACCGCTATTCCCACGGCGTATTTTTTGTCTTTTCCTATTCCCGTGAAACACGACCAAGTCATAAACAATGTGCCGTCTTTCGCCCTGTTTATTACCCCCGCGTCCGTTATGCGCGGGACTCCGGAGCCCCGCGACGCTCCGTCGGCGGGCCACGGGGCGTCGTACGCCCTGAAGAGCACCTTGGGTTCCCCTATCGTATGCTTCAAATCGCGCGAGACCTCCTGCGCCGCGATTTCCCCGTCTATCGTTTGAAGCCATTCATGGCAGTATACGAGCCACAATTTACCGTCCTCCTCCCACAAAGTGCCGTCGAGGCACATCCAATTCTTGGGAGTTAGGGGTTTGTCCATAGACACGGGCACGTATGGACCCTCGGGTTTGTCGGACACAAGAGCGGCGCACCCTCGCAGGCGCAGTTTTTCCGAGGGATTGCGGGGATCCTTCGAGCCAGGTATTTCGTCGTCGCACGAGAAAGTCACTATTATGTAATATTTCCCGTCCAGTTTAAACATGTCGGGAGCCCAAAAATCCCTTTTCCCCCAAAATTCCTCCGGGCGTTTAAAGGATTGCCCCGCATATCGCCAGTTTTTCAAATCCCTGCTTTCGTAGCAATAAAGACCGTTGGGTCCCCCCGCGTATACTTCCTCTTTCGTAGCGTTGGGGTTCGGCTTTACGTATTTGGTGTTAGCGTGTATGTAGTATTTCCCCGATTCCGCGTCGGCGAAGACGAATGGGTCGCGCACCGTCCATGCGCCGCTTGGAAGGTCGTAGGTTTCGTTGCACGCCGCGGCGTCTTCGCCGGGGTATTTGCATCCCGCAAGGAGCGCAACAAAAGAAAGAGCGCACGCGTATGCGCGCATTTTTTTCGCCATACTATTTTTCATAGGAATCCTTCAGGTTATTTTGCGCCCGCCTCCGTTGTCTTTTCCGCCGGGTCCGAACAGATGTCGGCGCCCAATACGGCGTTTCCGCCGTTAAAATCGAAGGGTCTTATCGTCAACCTTTGCGGGAATTTGTTCGGGGAGTGGTATGATATCATTTCCTTGCCGTCGAAAGTTTTAAAGAGCATGGCGTGTCCGCCGTCGTCGTTGTTTAGAGGCTTTTCCATATGTTTCCACTTTCCGAGCAACTTTCCGTTCTCCGACACCGCAATTCCCACAGCGTATTTTCCTTTTTTGGTGAAGGAGGACCAGGTCATGAACAACGTGCCGTCTTTCGCCCTGTTTATTACCCCCGCGTCCGTTATGTGGGGAACCCCTCCAAAGACCTTGGCAAACCACGGCGCGCCGCCCACCCACGGGGCGTCGGACGCCCTGAAAAGAAGCTTGGGTTCTCCTATCGCGCGCTTCAAGTCGCGCGAGACCTCCTGAGCCAGTATTTCCCCCTCCAGCGGTTGGTGGCAGTATACAAGCCACAATTTGCCGTCTTCCTCCCACAAAGTGCCGTCGAGATAGTGACCGTCTTTCGGAGTTAGGGGTTCGTCCATAGACACGGGCGTGTAGGGACCCTCGGGCTTATCCGATACAAGCGCGGCACATCCCCGGAGGCGCAGCGGATTGCCGGGGTCTTTCGAACCGGGCACTATGCGGTTGCACGAAAAAGTGGCTATTATGTAATATTTCCCGTCCAATTTAAACATGTCGGGAGCCCAAAAATCCCTTTTCCCCCAAAATTCCTCCGGGCGTTTAAAGGATTGCCCCGCATATCGCCAGTTTTTCAAATCCCTGCTTTCGTAGCAATAAAGACCGTTGGGTCCCCCCGCGTATACTTCCTCTTTCGTAGCGTTGGGGTTCGGCTTTACGTATTTGGTGTTAGCGTGTATGTAGTATTTCCCCGATTCCGCGTCGGCGAAGACGAATGGGTCGCGCACCGTCCATGCGCCGCTTGGAAGGTCGTAGGTTTCGTTGCACGCCGCGGCGTCTTCGCCGGGGTATTTGCATCCCGCAAGGAGCGCAACAAAAGAAAGAGCGCACGCGTACGCGCGCATTTTTTTCGCCATACTATTTTTCATAGGAATCCTTTAGGGTTATGGTGCGGTTGAACACGGGATGTCCGCGGCTTCCAAGTTTCGAGTCCGCGGTGAAATAGGCGTTTCGCTCGAATTGAAGCGGTGTGCCGGGAGCGGCGTCGAGCAGCGCGGGTTCCACAAGGATTTCGCGTTCCGAGAGCGAAGCGGGATTTATAAAATCCACGACGTCGGTTCCTTCGGGGAGGTTTACCATGTCCGCGCGCGAGAACAGGTTTTCAAACAGTCTTGCGGTTGCGCGCTTGGCGTGTTGCGCGCTGAGCCAGTGTATGGTTCCCTTTACCTTTCTGCCGTCGGGCGACGATCCCCCGCGGCTTGCGGGGTCTATGGTGCAAAGCAGTTTGACGGCGACGCCTTCCGCGTCCTTCACAACATTGTTGCACTTCAACAAATACGCATAGCGCAGGCGCACCTCCTTTCCGGGCGACAGCCTGAAGAACTTTTTCGGCGGATTTTCCATGAAGTCGGAGCGTTCTATGTATATCCGCTTGGAAAAGGGTATTTTTCTCGACCCCGCGGATTCGTCCTCGGGGTTGTTCAGGGCGTCCAGCATGTCAACTTCGCCGTCTTGCCAATTTTCGATTTCAACTTCCAAGGGGTCGAACACCGCCATTCTGCGCAGGGCTTTTTTGTTCAGGTCCCTGCGCAGGCAATGTTCCAGCAGAGCCAATTCCGTGAGGCTGTTGAATTTTGTTACGCCTATGGTCTCGCAAAAATCCTTTATAGCTTCCGGGGTGTATCCGCGCCGCCTCATGCCCGAGAGCGTCGGCATCCGCGGGTCGTCCCAACCGTCGACTATTTTTTCGGCGACGAGCTGTTGGAGCTTCCGCTTGCTCATTACCGTATGCGACAGGTTCAGGCGCGCAAACTCGTACTGGCGCGGGTGCACCTTTAGGGTTTTCATTATGCCCGTATTGTCTATGAACCAGTCGTAAAGGGGGCGGTGCACTTCGAATTCGAGGGTGCAGAGCGAATGGGTTATCCCTTCTATAGCGTCGCACAGGCAATGTGCGAAATCGTACATGGGGTATATGCACCACTTGCCGCCAGTGCGGTGGTGCTGCGCCTTTTTTATCCTATATATGGCGGGGTCGCGCATATGCAGATTGGGGGACGCCATGTCTATTTTCGCCCGCAATACGTACTTCCCCTCTTCGAATTTTCCCGCCCTCATGCCGCGGAACAATTCAAGGCTTTCTTCCGGGGGTCTGTCGCGCCACGGACTCGGCTTTCCGGGGCTGCCGGGAATGCCGCGGTATTGCTTAAACTCCTCCGTACCCAGTTCGCAGACGTAGGCCTTTCCGGAACCCACCAGTTCTTCGGCGAGGGAGTAGAGCTTTTCAAAGTAGTCGGAGGCGTAGTACAGACGGTCCTCCCAGTCGAATCCGAGCCAGCGGACGTCCTCCTTTATCGATTCCACAAAGCGCGACTCCTCCTTGTCGGGGTTGGTGTCGTCGAACCTCAGGTTGCATTTGCCCCCGTTTTCGAGGGCCATGCCGAAATCCAGGCAAAACGCCTTCGCGTGCCCTATGTGCAGGCATCCGTTGGGTTCGGGAGGGAAGCGCGTGCGCACGGCGGAGGGTTCGAGTCCGCCGGCTATGTCGCGGGCTATTATCTGCCTTATGAAATGCATCGGCTTGTTTTCGCTCTCGTCCATCGTCCGCCCAAGCTATATTCCCGTTCCGGCGCGTCAATAAAAATGAGGTCCGCCCGGGGAGGGCGGGGCGGAGGGGGGGCGGGGCGAAAATAAAAGTATTGCAAGGCGGGGAATGTTTTATTTGCATACATGCGTTATGAAGGAATTTTCGGGAGTCTGGACGGCCCTGGTCACCCCTATGACGGAGGACGGGGTCGATTACGGCACCCTGCGGAGCCTGGTGGAGAGGCAGATTTCCGCGGGTGTCTCAGGCTTGGTTTCCGTGGGCACTACGGGCGAATGCCCCACGCTGGACCCCAAGGAGCACATCGAAGTCATAAAGAACACCATAGAGTTCGCGTCGGGCAGGGTGCCCGTGGTTGCGGGCACGGGGGCGAACTGCACCCGAGAGGCCGTGCACCTGACCGTGGAGGCCGACGAGGCGGGCGCCGACGGTTTTTTGCTTGTTGCGCCCTACTACAACAAGCCTTCGCAGGAGGGGGTTTACCTGCACATGTGCGAGATAGCAAGGCACACGTCGAAACCCATAATGCTTTATTCCATTCCTAGCCGTTGCGGTATAGAGATTTCGAACGAAACCGTGCTGCGCCTGCTGGACTCCTACGACAATTTCCGCGTCATAAAAGAGGCCGGGGGAAAAGTGGAGAAGGTGGAGGCGCTCCGCGCCATCGCCGGAGACCGCATAGACATTTTGAGCGGAGACGACTCCCTCACCGTCGAGTTTATGAAGGCGGGCGCCAAGGGGGTTGTGAGCGTGGCGTCGAACATAATACCCGGGAAGATGGTCGAAATGGTGCGCCTGTTCGCCGGCGGAAGGACCGCCGAAGCGGAGGAGTTGAACGGAAAACTGGGCGCGTTTTTCAAGGCGCTTTTCGTGGAGCCGAACCCCGTTCCCGCAAAAACCGCAATGGCGCTGCTGGGTTTGATAAAAAGCCCGTACGTCCGCCTTCCCCTATGCGCCATGGAGAAGGGGAAACTTGAAATCCTAAAGACCGCCATGAGGGGCGCGGGTCTGTCGTTTTAACGCAACGGATATGACGAAAATACTTCTAAACGGGGCGAAGGGGCGGATGGGAAAGGCGATATCCGCCGCCGCCGCCGAATGCGGATGCGAAATAGCCGCCGCGTGCGACGTCGGTGACAATCCCGCCGACTTCGTTTCCTCCTGCGACGTCGCGGTGGATTTCTCCTTCAGGGAGGCGACGGGTCCCCTGGCGGTCCTCTGCGCCGAAAACGGCAAGGCCCTCGTGGTGGGCACCACGGGGCACACCACTGAACAGCGCGGCGAGGTCCTTAAATGCGCGGAAAAAATCCCCGTTGTCTGGGCGGGCAACTACTCGCTGGGGGTGAATTTGCTCAACTACCTTTCAGACCTGGCTGCCCGTGTCTTGGACGAGTCCTACGACATCGAGATAGTGGAGATGCACCACCGCCATAAAAAGGACGCGCCCAGCGGAACCGCCCGGAAGCTGAAGGAGATTGTCCTCGCGGCTCGTGGAAGGGGCGAGGAAAGCGTGCGCTACGGCCGCGAGGGGCAGGTTGGCGAGCGCCCCGCGGGGGAGGTCGGCGTCCACGCCCTGAGGGGCGGCGGGGTGGTGGGCGACCACTCCGTGCTTTTCGCCGCCGACGGCGAGGTCGTGGAACTGTCCCACAGGGCGTCCGACAGGAAAATTTTCGCCAAAGGGGCGTTGGCGGCGGCGAAATGGGTTGTAGGCAAACCCGCCGGACTCTACGGAATGGACGACGTCCTCAATTTGAAACGGGGCATTCCTCAATGATAGTGGCGGTAAAGGGAGTGCTGGTGTCGTCCACCCCCGTCAGCGCGGTTGTGGAGTGCGGCGGGATATTTTACGGGATAAACATCCCCGTAACGACCGCCGAGCGCCTTCCTCCGCACGGGTCGGAGGTCCTCCTGTACACCGTGGCGGTGTACCGCGAGGATTCCCAGACGCTCTACGGCTTTGCGAGCCCCGAAGACAGGGATTTTTTCAAACTCGTGGTGGAGAAAGTCTCCGGGGTGGGGCCGAAGATAGCGCTGAACGCCATGAGCAGGATGTCGCTTTCAACGCTTTCCGACGCCGTCGCGTCGGGCGACGTCGCCATGCTTGCGAAATGCCCCGGGATAGGACGTAAGACGGCGGAGCGCATGGTTCTGGAACTCCGCGGATTCGTTTCGCCCGCGGCGGGTCCGGGCGGCCCCGCGCTTTCGGGGGCGGATTCCGCTTCCGGAAACTCCAATTCGTCGGACGCGGTCGCCGCCCTCGTCGCGCTCGGGCTGAAACTTCCCGACGCCGACAAGGCCGTCCGCGCGGCGCTTCTCAAGCTGGGACCCGAAGCCCCGACCGAGGCCCTCGTGAAGGCGGCGTTTACGTCGTAGGGCTTTATGACGAAGGAGGACGTTTTAAACACCTTGCGCGCGGTGAAATACCCCCCCTATTCCAAAGACATAGTGTCTTTCGGAATGGTTAAGTACGTGAAAATAGACGGTCCGCGCGCGGAGGTCCGCATATTTACGGGTGGAGACGCAAATTTGGCTGAAAAAGTGGTTTTGGAGGCGGCTAAAGTATTGGAACGCGCCCATCCCGGCTTCGCTTTCGACGTGGTGTTACTGAAGGACGATCCGTCGAAAAGGGACGCGCCCAAGCCCGCTTCGGATACGCTCCCCGGCGTGAAATACAAGATTGCGGTGGCATCCGGCAAGGGAGGGGTGGGCAAGAGCACCGTGGCGGTGAACCTAGCGAAGGCGTTTGCGCGCGTGTTTTCGGGAAGCGGACCGCGCGTTGGGCTCATGGATTGCGACATACACGGTCCGAGCGCCGCGATGCTCTTCGGGGGGGGGCTCGTTCCCGGCGTTACGGCGGACAAAAAAATCCTCCCTCCGGAGGTTTCGGGAGTAAAGGTTATGTCGATGGGGATGTTGGTGGACGATTCCCAGCCGCTTCTCTGGCGCGGTCCCATGGTTACGGGGGCGATAAGGCAGTTTGCCGGCGACGTGGAATGGGGGGAATTGGACGCGATGGTCCTCGACCTTCCCCCCGGGACGGGCGACGCGGTTTTAAGCGTGGTCCAGACGGTGCCGCTTTCCGGCGCGATTATCGTAACCACCCCGAATTCACTGGCTTCAACCACTGCGGCGCGGGGCGCGCACGTATTTGAGAAGACCGGCGTTAGGATATTCGGGGTCCTCGACAACATGGCTTATTTCGAACTGCCCGACGGCTCGAGGGAGTTCCTTTTTGGGCGCGGACACGCCGACGACGCCGCCTCAGCGCTCGGAGTTCCCGTCCTTGCGCGCATACCCGTCGACAAGACTCTCCATACGGGAAGCCCCTCCGCGGAGTCGGAAAAGATTTTCGACTCGTTGGCGGACAAAATACTTGACTTGCTCGGGCGCGACGTGTAGAGGTTTCGCGAACTCGCTTTTCATTGCGTATGCCGCTTCCGGTGTCCGCACGGGTTGCGTCTACTCCGCGAACAGGGTAAAAAAGGTATTATGAGAAGAAGAAGTTTTATAAAGGGGTCGGCGGCGTTGGCCGCCGCGTCCGTTCCGCGCTTCGGCTTTGCACAGGTGAAGGGGAGCGACAGGTTGAAGATAGGCCTTATAGGCTGCGGAGGCAGGGGCACGGGAGCCGCCGTGAACATGGCGAGCATAGATAAAAACATCAAGTTTGTTGCCTTCGCCGATTTGTTCCCCGACAAGTTGGAACCCGCCGTAACCAAGCTTTCCGGGAAGATAGAAGAACGGTATCCCGGGGAGGCGAAGGATATACTGGACGCGTCCTCCGTGAAGAAGTTCAGCGGATGGAGTTGCGTGGACGAGCTTTTGGCCGAGGATATCGACGTCGTTATAGACGCGAGTCCGCCCGTATTCCGCACCCCGCACTTCGAAAAGATAGTGGAGGCTGGCAAGCACGCGTTTTTAGAGAAGCCCGCGTGTGTGGACGTCACGCAGGCGCGCAAGATGCTGGAACTTGCAGACAAGGCTGCGGCGAAGGGTTTGAGCGTCGTATGCGGCACCCAGCGCAGGTACCACGAAGGCTACAGGGACGTGGTTAGGCGCGTGCAGGACGGCGCCATAGGCGAAATTGTCTCAACGCAGTGCTATTGGAACGACAACGTTTACATAGGCGGTCCGCAGCACGACGACATGGAGAAGAAGGGGCTCTTCAAAGGCTTGGAATTCGACGACATGGAATACCAGATAAGAAACTGGTTTTCGTTTATCTGGACGTCGGGCGACAACATAGTGGAGCAGCACGTGCACAACATAGACGTAATTCTCTGGGTGTTGGGCGACGACCGCATGCCCGTGGAGGTCCGCGGTTCGGGCGGCAGAAGCACTGATTTGCCTTCGCCCATGTACGGCGACCGTTTCAGCCACTTTGCCGTGGACTACGACATGGGGGAGGGGCTTCGCATGGCGAGCTACTGCCAGCAGGATCCTAAAACGTCGAGAAGTATTTTCGAACGCGTGGTGGGAACAAAGGGCATCATGGTAAGCACCGTAATCGGAACCGGCGGAATCAAAATATTGGACCGCAGGGGGAACGTTGTGTACCAGCCACCCGCACCCTCGACGCAGGCGGTGGAGATGGAGCACAAATTTTTGCTCGATTCCGTCCGCAACGGTACGCGCGTGAACACCCTAAAGACCCTTGTAAACTCCTGCCTTGTGGCGATAGCGGGCAGGATGAGCGCCTATACGGGACGCCTTTTTAAGTACGGCTGGGTGCTCGCCAAGTCGAAGGAGGATTTGGCGCCCAAGGAGTGGAAGTTTGGCAAGAAGGCGGTGGGGCCAGTTCCCGTCCCCGGCAAGACGGAGCTCGTATAGCCCGCGGTCGACGCGGTTTTCTTTGTTAAAACTAAACTAAAAACAGGAGGAAAGAATATGAGAAGAAGAAGTTTCATAAAGGGGTCGACGGCATTGGCGGCGGTCGCGTCCGTTCCGCGCTTCGGCTTTGCGCAGGTAAAGGGGAGCGACAGGTTGAAGATAGGCCTTATAGGTTGCGGCGGTAGGGGCAAGGGAGCCGCCGAAAACATGGTGTGTGCCGATAAAAACATCAAGTTTGTTGCCTTCGCCGATTTGTTCCCCGACAAGTTGGAACCCGCCGTAACCAAGCTTTCCGGGAAGATAGAAGAACGGTATCCCGGGGAGGCGAAGGATATACTGGACGCGTCCTCCGTGAAGAAGTTCAGCGGATGGAGTTGCGTGGACGAGCTTTTGGCCGAGGATATCGACGTCGTTATAGACGCGAGTCCGCCCGTATTCCGCACCCCGCACTTCGAAAAGATAGTGGAGGCTGGCAAGCACGCGTTTTTAGAGAAGCCCGCGTGTGTGGACGTCACGCAGGCGCGCAAGATGCTGGAACTTGCAGACAAGGCTGCGGCGAAGGGTTTGAGCGTCGTATGCGGCACCCAGCGCAGGTACCACGAAGGCTACAGGGACGTGGTTAAGCGCGTGCAGGACGGCGCCATAGGCGACATCCTTGCGGCGCAGTGTTATTGGAACGACCCCAACTATGTGGGGCACGGGCAACACGATTACATGGAGAAGATGGGGGTCTTAAAGGGCTTGGAATTCGACGACATGGAATACCAGATAAGGAACTGGTTTTCGTTCATATGGACGTCGGGCGACCACATAGTGGAGCAGCACGTGCACAACATAGACGTGATACTTTGGGCGTTGGGCGACAACCGCCTTCCCGTGGAGGTCAACGGCCTCGGCGGCAGAAGCACCGATTTGCCTTCGCCCATGTACGGCGACCGTTTCAGCCATTTTGCCGTGGACTACGACATGGGCGACGGGCTCCATATGGCGAGCTACTGCCACCAGGATCCGAAATGTTCCACGCGCGTATTCGAACGCGTGGTGGGAACAAAGGGCGTCATGACCACCGCGATGTGGGGAAAAACCGGCATCGGCATATACGACCTCAAAGGGAAACTGGTGCACCAGCCGTCCGAGCCCTCGACGCAGGCGTTGGAGATGGAGCACAAGTTTTTGCTCGACTCCGTCCGCAACGGTACGCGCGTGAACACCCTAAAGACCCTTGTGAATTCCTGCCTTGTGGCGATAGCGGGCAGGATGAGCGCCTTTAGCGGGCAGATATTCAAATACGGCTGGGTGCTCGCCAAATCGCAGGAGGATTTGGCGCCCAAGGAATGGAAGTTCGGCAAGAAGGCCGTGGGTTCCGTTCCCGTTCCCGGTAAGACGAAACTCGTATAATTCCGCGTGGATATTCGGGGCGGACGCGCATTCCCGCGTTCGCCTTTTTTGCGCCCGCGTTTTTACTTGATAAACGGGGAAACCCCCCGTAGCATCCGCCCTTTATGATTACGGACTATGTATTTTCCTCGGAATCCGTCGGCGAGGGACACCCCGACAAGGTTGCCGACTATATTTCCGACAGTATTCTCGACGCCTGCCTGGAGCAGGACAAGTACAGCCGCGTGGCTTGCGAAACGCTTGTGAAAAGCAACTGCGTGGTGATAGCGGGCGAGATAACCACAAAGGCCAGGTTCGACTACGAGAAAGTGGTCCGCAAGGCGATAGCCGAGATAGGCTACGTCAACGACGACGACGTCTTCCACGCCGACAAGGTGTTCATATCGAACCTCCTTACGAGACAATCCCCCGACATAGCCCAGGGCGTGGACGCCCGCAGGGCGAAGGGGAAAAAGACCGCCGAGCAGGGCGCCGGAGACCAGGGAATCATATTCGGGTACGCCACGAACGAGACGCCCGAATACATGCCCGCCCCCGTAATGTACGCCCACAGGATTCTTACGGAACTTGCGCGCCAACGCAAGGGCGGAAGGGGTCCGAAGTGGCTTAGACCCGACTGCAAAAGCCAGGTTTCGGTTATTTACAGAAACGGAAAAGTGTCGGGAATAGGCAGCGTGGTGGTTTCCACCCAGCACGCCGCGGGTACGGGGCACGGCGAGATAGAAAAATACATAATCGAAAAAGTGGTGAAAAAAGTTTTGCCGAAGAAACTGTTGTCCGCCAAGACGCAATTTTTAGTGAACCCCACGGGGAGTTTTGTGGTGGGCGGACCGCAGGGCGATTCGGGCTTGACGGGAAGAAAAATCATAGTCGATACCTACGGCGGAATGGGGCGCCACGGAGGAGGGGCTTTCAGCGGAAAGGACCCGTCCAAGGTGGACCGCTCCGCAGCCTATATGTGCAGATGGGTGGCGAAGAACATCGTGGCCGCCGAGCTTGCGGACAAGTGCGAAATACAGGTTTCCTACGCCATAGGCTATCCGCAGCCCCTGAGCATAGCCATAGATACTTTCGGAACGGGGAAAATACCGGAGTCCGCCATGGAAGGCGCCGTGCGCAAAGTGTTCAGTTTCAAGCCCGCCGACATCGTGTCGCAACTCGGACTGCTCCGCCCCATCTACAGAAGGACCACGAACTACGGGCATTTCACAAAGAAGGATCTGCCGTGGGAGGACGTATCCAAGGCGGGGGAACTCAGAAAGGCGGCGGGGTTGTAGGCGCCGCCTCGAACCCCGCGAAGTGCGGTTATGGCTAAAGCGAAAGAATACAGGATAGCGGATATCGGCTTAGCCGATTGGGGCAGAAAGGAAATGGACATAGCCGAAAGCGAAATGCCCGGGCTTATGGCGGTGCGCGGAAAGTACGCGCCGAAAAAGCCCCTCAAGGGCGTCAGGGTGGCGGGCTCCCTCCACATGACCATACAGACGGCGGTTCTCATAGAGACTTTGAAGGCGCTGGGCGCCGACGTGCGCTGGGCGAGCTGCAACATCTTTTCCACCCAGGACCACGCCGCCGCGGCGGTCGCCAAGGCGGGGGTTCCCGTGTTCGCGTGGAAGGGCGAAAGCCTTGAAGACTACTGGGAGTGCACCTACAGGGCTCTGACGTGGCCCGGCGGAAAAGGTCCGCAGTTGGTGGTGGACGACGGCGGGGACGCCACGTTGCTCGTCCACAGGGGCTACGAGCTCGAATGCGGGGGCGGATGGGTGCACGCGGCGTCGGATTCGCGCGAGGAGGACGTGGTGAAGAACCTTCTTAAAAAGATATACAAGTCCGACCCCTCGCATTGGCACGGGGTTGTCGCCGAACTGAAGGGGGTCTCCGAGGAGACCACGACGGGCGTCCACCGCCTCCGGCAAATGGAGGAGGACGGACGTCTGCTCTTTCCCGCCATAGACGTCAACGACTCCGTTACAAAGAGCAAATTCGACAATATTTACGGTTGCAGGGAGTCGCTCGTGGACGGGATAAAGCGCGCCACCGACGTCATGGTGGCGGGGAAGACTGCCCTTGTGTGCGGCTACGGAAACGTGGGCAAGGGGTGCGCGCAGGCGTTGAAGGGGCTGGGCGCAACGGTGCTTGTTTCGGAAATAGACCCCATATGCGCGCTCCAAGCCGCCATGGAGGGCTACGAGGTTGTGAGGATCGAAGACGCCCTTCCGCGTGCCGACATATACGTTACGACCACGGGAAATTGCGACGTTGTGACGATAGGGCACATGAAGCGGATGAGGGACCACGCCATACTTTGCAACATAGGCCACTTCGACAGCGAAATACAGGTGGCGGAACTGCAGGCGTATCCCGGAATCAAGCGCACGAACATAAAGCCGCAGGTGGACAAGTACACCTTCCCGGAGGGGAATTCGCTGATACTTCTCGCCGAGGGGCGGCTTGTGAACCTCGGTTGCGCCACTGGGCATCCGTCGTTCGTAATGAGCAATTCCTTCGCCAACCAGACGCTTGCGCAAATGGAGCTGTGGAGGAACAGGGGCAAATACGAAAACAAGGTCTACGTGCTCCCGAAGAAGCTCGACGAGGAGGTTGCGCGCCTGCACTTGGCGAAGCTCGGAGCGAAGTTGACGAAGCTGACGAAGAAGCAGGCCGCCTATATAGGCGTGGGGAGGGAGGGTCCGTTCAAACCCGATATGTACCGCTATTGAGGCGTTGCGGGGGTCTTTTTGCGAGAAATTTCTTGCAAAACGCCCGCCGCGCGGTATTTCCCATGCCAATACGGAATTTACCATGAAGAAGATATCAGCAGTACTTTCGGCTTTCGCCGCGGCGGCGGTGTTGCCGGCGCAGACCACGGTGACGAACAACGGAGTCGTGGTGAGCGACCTTCCTCCGTCCATAAACCCGACGGTATCCGAACTCGGCGGCGGCGCCGTGGAATACAGGGACTACTTTCCCGAACTGTCGGTTGAGCTCCTGAGCGTGTCGGCGGCGGTCGGCTTCGAATCCGAATACGTATTCCGCGGCGAGAAGCGCTCGAGCGGGGCGGTTCAACCGAAGGTCGAACTGGCGTACCCCCTCTACGGGGTGGATCTCTACGTGGGCGCGTGGTCGTCGTCTCCCGTAAAGGGCGACAGCTCCACGAACCTTCTCGAAGTGGATTTGTACGGCGGCGTGAACTACTACGCCGGTCCCGTCCGCCTGGACTTGGGCTACATATTTTACTGGTATCCCTCGGACGAAATTTTGCCGGACCAGCGCTCGCGCGACATGGAGGTCTACATAGGCGCGTCGCTCGACACGGCGGCTTATCTTTGGGGCGTCAACGTGAATCCGAGCGTCTACTACTACTACAACTGGATTCTAAAGCAGCACGTGGTGGAGGTTTCAATCGGCTACAACGCGCCCGTAGGGCACTGGCTTTTGGACTATCCCCGTTTGACCATGCCCGTAAACGTCTACGGCGGCTATCTCACGGCTGGGCAGAAACTGGGCGACGTAGCCGTCAGGGATTCCGCCACGTACTGGTACTACGGCGCGAGCGCCGATTTAGCGCTTGCGGTAACCGAATACTGCACGGTGAGCGGCGGAGTGCGCTATTCGTACCGCAGCGGCGGCGACGAGGGAGACGCGGGCAACACGACCCTTCTGGGAAGGGAAAACAACTTCTGGTTCGGCGGAAAGGTCGATTTCGGATTTTAGCCCCCGCCGTTTTTTTTCCCCCCCCCCCCCCGAATGGCGCCCATGTTTTAAAGCGGGCGCTTTTTTTGCGGCGGTTTGGGGTAAAAACTTGAAAACGGGGGGTCGGTGTGTTTGTGTTTCCTCGATGAATTCGAACGGGGAAAACGCCCTGGGAAGGGAACACATAATCGCGTGCGTTTGGGATTTCGACAAAACCCTTATAAAGGGCTATATGGAAACCCCGATTTTCGAAGAGTACGCCGTGGACGAAAAATTGTTTTGGCGCGAGGTCAACATGCTGCCGAAGCTGTACGCCGAAAGGGGGGTGAGGGTTTCCCCCGACACAGTGTACTTAAACCATTTGCTAAGCTACGTGAAGTCCGGGGCGATGGCGGGGTTGGGCAACGCAAAGTTGCGCAGCCTCGGGGCGAGGCTCGAACTTTGCGACGGCCTGCCCGGGTTCTTCGCCGAGCTCCGCCGCGAGGCGGAGAGCTTCGATTGCGGGGGCAAAGCCGACATACGCCTTGAACACTACGTGGTGAGCACGGGGCTCGCTGAGATGATAAGGGGGTCGAAAATAGCCGGATACGTGGACGGCGTGTTCGGTTGCGAGTTTATAGAGGAGCCCCTTCCGCCGTTTTTTTCAATACAGACCGGATTCGAGGCGGAGTCGCCTTCCCCGCAGTTGGGCCAAATAGGGATGATGGTGGACAACACCATGAAGACGCGCTTCGTTTTCGAGATAAACAAGGGCGCGAACAAAAATTCCGGCATAGACGTGAACTCGAGCATATCCGAAGCGGACAGGCGCGTGCCCATGCGCAACATGATATACGTTGCGGACGGGCCGAGCGACGTTCCCGCGTTTTCCGTCGTCCGCAATTGCGGGGGGAAGGCGTTCGCCGTCCACACCCCCGGATCGGACGGGGAAATAGAGCAAAACGACACGCTTTTGAGGGAGGGGAGGATAGACATGTACGGACCCAACGTCTACACCCCCGAAAGCATAACTTCGAAGTGGCTGAAAATGCACGTAAGGAAGATTTGCGAACGCATAGTGCGCGAGGTTGACGCCGCGGTGGAATCGCGCGTGGGAAAGCCGCCGTCGCACCTGCACCCGCCGTTGAAGGACGCCCATCCGGGCGTGGAGCCCACGCTTTTTTAGGACCGCCTTTCCTTTCCCCATTTTTGCGCCACCGCCGAAACTATCACAAGCTGCATGGCGTGGTAGAGCATTACGGGCAGTAGAACCATTCCCATTTCCGCGGAGTTCGAAAACAGGACTTTCCCCATGGCGGTGGCGTGCGCAAGGGATTTTTTAGACCCGCAAAAGACCGCGGTTACGGTGTCTCCGCGGTTGAACGACATCGCCCCGCACGCGGCGAGCAAAAAGAAAAACGCCGTAAAAAAGAGCGCCGCAACCGCCAGGGAGAGCAAGAGCAGCTTCGAGGTTTCGAATTTTTCGAACATTCCCCCCGCGAAGGAGCCGCAAAAGGACGTGTAGACTATAAGCAGTATCACCGCGCGGTCGAACACCGCCAGGGCGTTTTTGCGCGCCGCCGCCCATTCCCCGAATTTGGGGTTCAGCGCCGTACCGAGCGCGACGGGAAGCAGGACCTGCAGGGCTATGCCCGTAGCCGCCTCGGGCGCGGGGCGCACGCCGAAGTCCCCCGGGACCGCCTCCATGAGAAGTGGGGTTGCAACCACGCCGAGCAAGCCCGACATGCTCGCGTCGAATACGGCGGCGGGCACGTTGCCCTTCGCCATCGAGACCATTACTACCGACGACGATACCGTGGACGGAAGCGCCGCCAAGAAATAGGCGCCTATCCACAAGAGGCGGTCGGCGCAGTCCTCCTTGAATCCCCCCGATATTTCGGCGGCGCAAAAGACCGCGAGGGGGAAGAAAACAAAGGTTGTTGCGTGCACCAGCACGTGCATGCGCGCGTTGGAAAGCCCCTGCAGGAGCTTCCGGCGGTCGAGGCGCAGGCCGTAGAAGAAGAACACGAGCCCAACCCCCCAGTACGCCGCGTCCCCCAACGTCACGGGTCCCCCGGCCGTTCCGGGTCCCGGGAAGAGTTTCGCCGCCAAAATAGCCGCCAGAAGGCAGACTATAAATGGGTCCAATCCGGTTTTCTTAAGAAAGTCCATTGCAAACGTGGGCGGAGCCCGAATCCGCGCCGCCACCTCCCGACCGCAAAGGCGGAAGGGTTAGAGCTGTTTGAAAAAGTCGTTGCCCTTGTCGTCCACGAGGATGAAGGCGGGGAAGTTTTTCACTTCTATTTTCCAAACCGCCTCCATTCCGAGTTCGGGATACTCCACAAGCTCCACTTTTTTTATGTTCTCCTTCGCAAGCAGAGCCGCAGGCCCGCCTATGGAGCCGAGGTAGAATCCCCCGTGTTTTTTGCAGGCGTCCGTTACGGCTTGGGAGCGGTTTCCCTTGGCTATCATCACCATGCTTCCGCCGTGGGATTGGAACAAATCCACGTAGGGGTCCATCCTTCCCGCGGTGGTCGGTCCGAAGGAACCCGAGGGCATTCCGGGCGGAGTCTTCGCGGGCCCCGCGTAGTAGACGGGGTGCTTTTTCATGTAGTCGGGGAGGTCGCCCCCCTCGTCCAGGCGCTGCTTCAACTTCGCGTGGGCGATGTCGCGGGCCACTATTATCGTGCCGTTCAGCCTTAGGCGGGTCTTTACGGGGTATTTCGAGAGCTGCGCAAGTATTTCGGGCATGGGTCTGTTTAGGTCCACCGCCACGGCGCCGTCGCCGGTGTCCACCCCCGCGTATTCGGCGGGAACGTACTTGCCCGGATCCGTCTCGAGGCGTTCGAGCCAAATACCTTCGAAGTCTATTTTCGCCTTTATGTTCCTGTCGGCCGAGCAGGAGACGCCGAGCCCTATTGGGCAGCTCGCCCCGTGGCGCGGCATGCGGATTACGCGCACGTCGAGGGCGAAATTCGCGCCCCCGAACTGCGCCCCTATTCCGAGTTCCCTTGTCCGCGCAAGCAATTCCGCCTCGAGTTCGAGGTCCCTGAAGGCGTGTCCGAGTTTGTTTCCGCTTGAAGGGAGGTTGTCGAGGTATTTCACCGACGCCAATTTCACGGTTTTAAGGCACGCCTCGGCGCTCGTTCCGCCGACCACCCACGCTATGTGGTAGGGCGGGCACGCGGCGGTTCCAAGCCCCTTCATTTTCTCCACCATGAATGGGACCAGTTTTCCCGGGGTTATTATCGCCTTGGTCTCCTGGTAGAGGTAGGTTTTGTTCGCGCTTCCGCCGCCCTTGGCTATAAATAGAAACTCGTATTTGTCGGAATCCACGGCGTATAGGTCTATCTGCGCGGGGAGGTTGCACCCAGTGTTCGCCTCCTCCCACATGTTCAACGGGGCGTTTTGCGAGTAGCGCAGGTTTTCGCGCGCGTAGCACTCGTATACGCCCTTCGAAATGTATTCTTCGTCGCGGACTCCCGTCCACACGCGCTGGCCCTTCTTCCCTATTACGGTTGCGGTGCCGGTGTCCTGGCAAAACGGCAGTTGTCCCGCGGCGGCAACCTGCGCGTTGCGGAGCATGGTGAGCGCCACGCTTTTGTCGTTTTCGCTCGCCCCGGGATCCTCCAAAATCTTGGAGACCAGCTTAAGGTGCGCGGGACGCAGGAGGAAAGAGACGTCCCTCATGGCGTTCCTTGCAAGTTCAACCAGTCCCTGGGGGGAGACCGTAAGGATTTTCTTTCCCTTAAATTCGTCGGCGGAAACGTAGTCGGAGGTGAGAAGGCGGTATTGCGTGCCGTCTTTTCCCAGCGGAAACATTTCCTGGTATTCGAAGGGTGGAGTTGGCATATACGTTCGTTCCTTTGTGTTTTTTTTTCGGCGTAAAACGCGCGCGGGCTCCGCGCCCGAAACGCCGCGTATAGTCCCACAAAAAAAGGGTTTGTACAAGTTTTTATTGCCGCCGCGCCCCGCGCGGTTTTTCTTTCGTTCTTGACGGGGCGGGGTTTGTCTGGAAAGATGCGGCGGAAAGCGGCGTTCGGTTTTTTCGCCGCGCGGGTGTGTTTTTTTCGCCGTATTGCAATGAAAGTCCTAAACTCGAACACCGTAGACAGCGGATTCGACGCGTTTTCCTCCATAGGTTTCCTGGGCGCGAACCTCGCCTATCTCTCGGTTTTAAGGTTGTCGAAGCGCACGCGCAGGGAACTGGTGTACGATTTTTCCCTCGACAGGCGCGTGGACCGCGGAACGGCGCTCGCCACGGCGCTCGCCCTGGCGGAATACCTGCGCAAAAACTTCGCGGGCGAAAGCCGCATAGGGATAGCGCTGCCGTCGTGCCTCCCCGGGACGCTTCTGAATCTGGCGGCGCAGATTGCGGGGAAGTCGGGCGTCAACGTCAACTTCACCATGGGCGCCGACGCCGCGCGCGCGTGCGTTGAAAAGTCCGGCATAAAGTCGGTGATAGGCTCGCGCAAGGTGCGCGAAAAGGTGGACGCGCGCGCCCCCGGTTTTCCGTGGCCCGAAAGGTTCTACGACGTCGGCGACATACTAAAAAGCATCGGGAAGCTGGGGATTTTGCCGAAGCTCCTCGCCGTGCGCCTTCTGCCGGGGAGGCTTATAGCCAAACTTTACCGCGTACCCGAAAAGGGCGGGGAAAGGGAGGCGTCCGTAATATTTACAAGCGGAAGCGAGGGCTCGCCCAAGGCGGCGGTGCTCACCCACGCCAACCTGGTTGCGAACGCCGCGCAAATGTGGCAGATAGGGATTTTAACGGAAAATTCCGTACTCCACGCCAATCTTCCCCTTTTCCACAGTTTCGGGCAAACCATACAGGTGTGGATGTGCTGTATTTTCGGGGTGCGCACCGTAACGGTTCAAAGCCCCCTCGAAATCCAGGCGAATTTGAAGGCGTGCAAAAAGGGCGGCTCCACCATAATGATAAGCACCCCAACCTTCCTGCGCTCCTACTACAAAAAGGGCTCCCCCGAAGACTTCGAAAGCCTCGAATGCGTAATAGGCGGCGCGGAGCGGACGCCCGACGGCTTTATAGAGGCTTGGGAGAAGAAGTTCCCCAAGGTGAAATACCTGGAGGGCTACGGCTTGACGGAGGCGTCGCCCGTGGTATGCGTAAACCTGCCCGCCGGGCTGAAAAGAGGGAGGTTTTGCCCCCAGCCCAGCGCCACGAAAAGGAAGTCGGTGGGGGAGATTTTCCCCGGAATGCTCGCGCGCACAACCGACCCCGAAAGCGGCGAAGTCCTCCCCCTGGGCTCCGTTGGAATTTTAAACCTAAAGGGTCCGAACGTATTCGGCGGGTACCTGGACCAGCCCGGCGAAACCGCCAAGCGTCTGCGCGGCGGCTGGCTTCTGACGGGCGACCTCGCGTATCTGGACGCCGACGGCTTCATATACATAAAGGGGAGACTCTCCAGGTTTTCGAAGATAGGCGGGGAAATGGTTCCTCACGGGGGCGTTGAGGACGCTGTTTCGCGGGCGTTGGGGCTCCAGGATTCGGAAGTCCCCCTCGTGGCGGTGGGCTCGCGCGCGGACGGGTCGAAGGGCGAGGCTCTCGTGCTGCTCTCCGCCGTGGATATAGACATGCCGCGCCTCAGGCGCCTTCTCGCGGGGGCGGGGCTTCCGAATTTGTGGATACCCAAGTACGTGGTCGGGGTGGATTCCATACCCGTCCTCGAATCGGGCAAGGTGAACCTGGGGGCGGTTCGCGCCCTTTGCGCGCGCGACGGCGAAGCCTTGGGGGACGGTCCGGATGCGTAGGTCGGGAAAAAACAAGGTGTTCGACATGGGGTACGAGGCGTTCGCCAAGCGCCCCGAACTGGGGGAGAGCCTCGCCTACTCCCTGGTTTCGGGCTTGTGCTCGGCGGGGGAAAAGGAGGTGTTGAAGGATTTTCCGGCGGGACGGCGTTGGTACTCCGCGCGCGAAATACTCGTGTCGTCGCTCGCCCTTTCGCGGCGGCTTGCCGAGTTCCGCGGAAAGGGGAGGATAGGGATAGTAATCCCCCCGTGCCGCGACGCGGTTGTAGCCAATTGCGCGTGCGTGTTCGCGGGGGTTGTTCCCGTGAACTTGAACTTCACGCTGGGTAGGGTTGCGGCGCAGGCGTGCGTATCGGCGTCGAACATATGCGCAATGCTTTGCGCCTCCCGCACGCGCGGAAAGATAACCAAGGCGAACCCCTCCTTTCCGTGGACGGAACCCGTGTTCGACGTCGGCACCCTGGAGGGGGAAATTTCCGGAGGGGAGCTTTGCGGAATTTCCGAAGACGTCCGCATGGGCTCCGACCGCGTCGCGGATCTTTACGGGATAAGGAGGGAGGGCGGTCCAGCGGACGAGGGGACTCTCGTCTTTACCAGCGGAAGCGAAGGCTCGCCGAAGGCGGCGGTGCTTACGGGGCGAAACATAATAGCAAACTGCCTGCAGGTGAAGCTAAGCCGCGTGTTCGAGGACGGCGACGTATTGCTTGCCAACCTCCCCGTATTCCACAGTTTCGGGTTGCTTTTCGAAGTGTGGTATCTGGCGATGTTCGGGCAAAAGACCGTAACCCTCGTCAGTCCGCTCGACATAAAAAACAACATAGCCGCAGTCAAGGAGGAGGGGGTGACCGCCGTAATAGGAAGCCCCACGTTTTTGCGCGCCTACCTGAAGAGGGCTTCGGCGTCCGACATGAAAACCCTCCGCGCGGCGATAGCGGGGGCGGAGAAGACCCCCGAGGGCTTCCACGAGCTGTGGAACGAGAAATTCGGAGACACCTACAGGGAGGGCTACGGCTTGACGGAGGCGTCGCCCGTGGTGGGGGTGAACCTGCCCGACGGGGATTTCGGCTATTTCTCGACGGGCTCGCGCCGCGGAAGCATAGGGAAGCTGTTTCCCGGAATGCAGGCGAAGGTTCTCGACCCCGACACCTTCGAGGAGCTTTCCTTCGGCGCGCAGGGGCTTTTGGCGTTGAGGGGACCCAACGTGTTCGCGGGCTACCTCGACAACAAGGAGGCCACCGACGCCGTCCTGAAGGACGGCTGGCTTGTAACGGGGGATCTTTCGCGCGTGGACGCCGACGGCTTCGTGTACATAGACGGAAGGGTGTCGCGCTTTTCGAAGGTGGGGGGCGAGATGGTCCCCCACGCGACGGTGGAGGCGGCTTTGAACAGGGAGTTGAACCTGCCGGGAGAGCTTCCTCTCATAGCGGTGTCGTCGCGCCTCGACGAGGGCAAGGGCGAGGCTCTCGTGCTCCTTTCCGCCGCCGACATAACCCTGGCGCAGGCGAAGGACGCCCTGCGGAGGGCGGGCGTAAGCAACCTCTGGCACCCGAAATACCTTGTAAGGGTTCCCGAAATCCCCCTTTTGCCGAGCGGCAAGCTCAACCTAAAGCGCATTGCGCGCCTTGCGCGGGCGTAGTCACCTGAATTCGCGCGGAAGCGAGCGCACCAGGTTTTTCAGGTCCTCGGCGGAGTCCTTGGCGCATACGAGGGTCGCGTCGGCGGAGTGCACTACTACGACGTCGTCCAAGCCCACGATAGCGGTGGCGCGCCCCGCGGCGTCGAAGACTATGCAGTTTTTTGCGCCGCGCGCGAACAGGCGTCCGCACGCCACGTTGCCGTCGGAATCCGCCTTGCGCCGCCGCGCAACCGCGGGCCACGAGCCCACGTCGTCCCAGCCGAATTCGGCGGGAACAAGCAACACGTTGTCCGCCTTCTCCATAACGGAAAAGTCTATGCTTATTTTTTCCATTTTGGGGTAGTGCAGGGTGAGGAGTTTGTCCAGCGGTTCGTTCCGCTCCATCCCCCGTGCAACCGCCCCGATTTCCGCGTACGTTTCCGGCAGGTATTTTTTCAACGCGCCCAGAATGGACGACGTCTTCCATACGAACATCCCCGCGTTCCAATAGTATTGCCCCGAGGCAAGGTACGCTTCCGCCCTGTCGAGACTCGGCTTCTCGAAGAAGCGCGCCGCCTTGAAATACTCCCCGCGGGAGTTGGAAAACTTTTCGCCGCGCTTTATGTAGCCGTAGCCCGTGGCGGGGAAGGTTGGTTTTACGCCGAGGGCGACGAGGGCGTTGCCCGATTCCGCCGCTTCGAAGGCGGTTTCGGCGGTTTTTACGAATTTTTCCGTATCGTCCACAACCTGGTCGGAGGAAAGCGTTATTAGCAAAGCCTCCCTTCCGCCGGCGAGGCGTTCCGCAACAACCGCGCCGAGCGCGGCCGCCGCGGAGGTGTCGCGCGCGACGGGCTCCGCTATTATCCGTTCCTCCGGTATACGCGGGCATTCGCGCTTCATGTTGGCGACCTGCTCGGAATTGGTGACCACCACTATGTTTCCCTTGCCCGCAACGAGTTCCGCCCTGGCGTACGCCTGTTCAAGCAGGCACGCGCCGCTTCCCTCAACGTCCCAGAGATGCTTCGGCTTCTCCATTCTGCTCAGGGGCCAGAACCTCTCGCCCGCCCCCCCCGCCATTATTACGGCGTATCTTTCCATAACTCTTTCCTTTTTGCTTTTCCCTTTTCCCCCATAGTGCGGCGCGCCCCGCGCTTTTGCAAATTAAATCGGGCGCGTTTTTTCCCGGTGCGCGCGCGGAGGGGCGCGGACTAGGCTTGACTGCGCACGCGACGGATTTACAATCGAATCCGCACAAATGAAAAAATTTACGCGTTTCGCCGTCTACGTGAAGCCCTGCATAGGCTACATAGCGCTCGGGGTTCTCTTCGGGCTCGTGTTCGGGCTTACCAGCGGATTCGGCATGCCCGCCGTCATAAAGACCGTTCTCCCCGGCATATTCATGCGGCAGGGCTCGGAGGGCGAGTATTCCGCCTGGGAGGTTGCCGGGGTGGCGGCGCTGATACCCGCGGTGTTCCTCGTAAGGGCGCTTTCGGGCTTCTTCAGCGGATACTTCATGACCTACGCATCCCTTGAAATTTTGCGCCGCATAAAGCAGAATCTGTTCGACAGGATACAAAACTACCCCGTTGCGTTCTTCGACAAGTTCACCACGGGCGACGTCCTCGTAAGGTTGACGGGCGACACCTCGGCGGTGCAGGCGGTGCTTTTGAATTTTTCGTCGGAGATTTTCAGGCAGCCGCTGCAGGTTGCCGGCGCGCTCGGATTTCTCGTGTACCAGTCGGTAAAAAACGGAAGCGTGGCGTTTCTTTTCGTGTTCGCGGCGGCGGTGCCCTTTTGCATACTGCCCGTGCAGGCGATACGAAAGCGCCTAAAGGAGCGTTCAAGGCAGGCGCAGGTCGGCACGAGCTCCATGGCGCAGATAATAAACGAGAACCTCGACGCCTCGCAGGAGGTGCGCGTTTTCGGGCTGCAGGGCCAGCAAAGCAGGAAGTTTTCCGGGGTCAACTCCACCCTGAAAAGGCTGGGGCTTAAGATAGCCAAATACGAACTCTTCCAACAACCCACCCTTGAATTTCTTGCGGCGGTGATGGTTTCGGTAACCTTCGTGTACGCGTATTTTTCGCACATGGATTTCGCGACCTTCGCGGCGGTGGGAATAGCGCTCTACTTCACGGTGGACCCCATAAAGCGCGTGGTGAGGATGTGGTCGGATTTGATGAAGACCGCCCCCATGTTCGAGCGCCTCGGCGAAATCCTCGACTGGAAGACGACCGTTCCCGACCCCGAAAACCCCTTCGACATCGGAAGGGTGGAGGGTTGCGTGGAGTTCGACGGCGTGGAATTCTCCTACGGCTCGAAACCCGTCCTCAAGGGGGTGTCGGTGAAAATCCCGGCGGGGACGAGCTGCGCCCTCGTGGGCGAGAGCGGCGCGGGCAAGAGCACCTTCGCCAAGCTTGCAATGCGCCTTTATCTGCCCACTTCGGGCGTTGTAAGCATAGACGGCATACCCTTGGACGCCGTTTCGGGAAAAGACTACGCCGCCAACATAGGCTGCGTTCCCCAATATCCCGTGCTTTTCAACGACACCATATTCAACAATATTTTGCTCGCCAGGCCGGACGCCTCCGCCGAGGACGTCTACCGCGCCGCGAGGAACGCCTGCGCCGACGGGTTTATAAGGGGGCTTGAAAACGGATACGACACCATGGCGGGCGAGCGCGGCGACAGGCTTTCGGGCGGACAGAAGCAGAGGATAGCCATAGCCAGGGTGTTCCTGAAGGACCCCCCCTTGATATTCCTCGACGAGGCGACCTCCGCCCTCGACTCGAACAGCGAGGCGGAAATCCAAAAGGCCATGGAAACCTTAATGAAGGGGCGGACGTTATTCGTTGTGGCCCACAGGTTCAGCAGCATCAGGCGCGTGGAGAAAATCCTTGTGTTCAGGGACGGGCGCATAGAGGACTTCGGCTCCCACGCCGAACTCATGCTTAGATGTCCGTACTACCGCGGATTATACGAACGCCAGACGGCGGAATAAAAACCGTATCCCCTTTCCAATCGCACCACGAGTCCAGGAGCTCGTTTCTTATATCGGGGGGAACCCCGTTGATTTCCGGACTTATGCGCGTATGCCTGCGCCCGCGGGTGCGGATATCTATATGGATTGCGCCGCCTTCGCGGACCACGCGAAAGCCCGGCGGAAGGTCGAAAAGCGGTCCCGTTTTCCCGTCCCCCAACTCCGCCTCCACGAGCGCGTTTTTCATGCCGGGGGGAAGTCCGCCTATCCTCAACTTTATATAGTTGTCGGTGTGCGCAATGTAGGAGCCGTCGGGAAGGCGGTTTTCCAAAAGCGCCGTACGCTTCTTCCCGAACTGGGTTTCAAGGAACTTCCCGTAGAGTTTTTTCGCCGCGGTGCGGAGCCCTTCCGTCCTGAATCTCATTCTGGAAGGCGGAGGCGCGGAGGCGGCATTTAGGGCGGCGGCGGTGCCGGGGCGCGGCGAGAACGCGAATACGTGGATGTTGCAAAGGGGGCTTTCGAGGGCGCGATCCTCGGTCAGAAAATAGTCTTCCTCGCTTTCGCCCGGGTGGCCGCATATGATGTCGCAGCCGAGGAACATGTGGGGAACCCTCTCGCGGGCGCGCTTCAAGAGGCTTAAAATCTCGTCGACGCCGTATCTTCTTTGCATGGCTTTCAAAACGACGTCGCTAAGGCTTTGGATTGAAAGGTGCAGGTGCGGCATGAGCTTGTGTGCGGGGTCGGCGGCGCGTTCAAGCAGTTCATCCAATGGAAAATTCGGGGGTTCCACGCTTCCCAACCGCAGGCGGAAAAGCCCTTTTAGGGAATTCAATTCGTCTATCAAGCCCACGAGGTTTCCGCCGTCCGCTGGGGCGAATTTCGCGATGTTTATCCCCGTCAAAATTATCTCCCTCACTCCGCGCGAAACGGCGTTCCGGGCGTCGGAAAGTATGTCCTTTATTTCCCTGCTTCTCGGCGCGCCGCGCGCGAGGGGGATTACGCAGTAGGCGCAGAAGTTGTCGCAGCCGTCTTGGATTTTCAGGTTCGTCCTGTCGGAAAGGGGGGACGAGCCGCATACGGAAAATTCCCCGGCCCCTTCCGAGGGGGCGCGCGCACCCGTCAAAACCAGCGGTTTTTCGGGGGAGGGGTTTTCAAGTATGGTCTTTACGCAGTCCGCCTTGCGGGAGTTCCCTATTATCCACTTCACCCGCGGGATGTTGGAAAACTCCCCCGGGCATACGTCGGCGCAGCAGCCCGCAACGCATACGGAGGCGGAGGGGTTGTTCTTCAGGAATGCCGCAACCGCCCTGCGGGTTTTAAGAACCGCCCTTTTGGTGAGCGCGCACGAGTTTATTATCGCGGCGTCGGCGGGGCTTTCCGGGGAAACCACCTCCCAGCCCGCGGCGTCGGCGGCGTCGGCAAGGGCGTTGCTTTCGAATTGGTTCACCCTGCATCCGAGGGTGGAAATGCAAATGCGTTTTTTCATTGCGGGTAAAAAATAAAATCGGCGGGGTTGTTTTTAGACAATAAAAGACGCACCCGCGGGTGCGCCCTTAACGCGCTAAAAGAAACGGCGTCTCCTACTTCACGGTGCGCTTTCTTGCGAACTTCTTTTGGAATTTCTCCACGCGCCCCGCCGTGTCCACAAAGCGTTTTTCGCCCGTATATGCGGGGTGGGAGTCGGCGGTGACGTCGCGGAGCACCATAAAGTGGTCCACGCCGTCTATATTTTCCGTCTGCTTGCCCTTCATTGTCGAGCGCGTAACGAAGCGCGCGCCGGAAGACACGTCCACGAAGCACACGGGGTGGTAGTCTGGATGGATTTTTTCCTTCATTTCTAAATTCCCCGAACGGTTTTTTAGCCCTGCTTCGCCTTGAAACGGGGGTTTGTTTTGTTTATTACGTAAATGCGCCCCTTTCTGCGCACGACTTTGCAATCGGGGTGGCGCGTCTTCAAAGACTTGATTGACGATACGATTTTCATGTTCCTTAAGGCGTTTCCAATTTTTTAAAAGGGGCTTACGAAATACGAAAAGGCGCGCCTTGTCAAGCGTTCTTTGCATTTTTAAAGTTCCGCGCGCGCGGGGCGGGGGGCGGTCAGAACCTGAAGGAGGTAAAGCCCTCCATTTTTTTCCCGTATTTCGAATACACCTTTTCCGCGCCGGGGGATGCGATGCACGTTATCCACTCGGCGCCCTCCGCCTTAAGTTTCGCCACAACCGCGCCCACGAGGGCGGACGCCACCCCCTTCCCCCTGTACCGGGGGAGAACCGCCAAATCCAGAAGGTAGGCGTCGGATACGCCGTCGCCCAACGCCCTGAAAAAACCAACAAGCTTTCCGCCTTCGAACGCCCCGTAGGCGCAGCGGCTTTCGGCGAGCGCCCGTCCTACGGCGGGGGCGTCGTCTTTGCCTCCCCAGCCCGCCGCCTCGTAGAGTTCGGCTATGTCCGCAAGCACGGACGGCGCGGGGGGGATTTCTATTTCCCTTATTTGCGGCACGGTTTCAAATAAGCCCTAAGCCTTTCGTATTTCATGCAGGGGTCCAGCGAATTTTTTGCGCGGCGCAGGTTTTCGTCGCCTAGGTCCTGCTCGCGGTTCATATACGCGGCGCCGCGCTCCGCAAGGGCGTCGGCCTCCAGCTTTACAAGCATTTGCGGCGCGCCCTCCACCTCGTGGAGGGATTTTTCGAAGTGGACGGTGAAGGTGTCGGAATTAAGCCTGCTGAAAACCGCGCAACCAAGAATTTTCCCCCCGTCTTCGGCGCGCAGGAGAATCCCCTCCATGCCCAGCTCCCCGAAGTTTGCAAACGCCTTTTCAACCGCCTTGCGTTCGTCCAAAAGCCCCATGTGAAGGTCGGCGTCCTCCATGAAGAGGCGCGCCTCCTCCGTGTTCGCGGGGGAGATTTTTTGGACTGCGAAGCGCGGGTGGTCCGCCGAAAAGCGCTTTATGTGGTTTCTTTTCTTGCGGAGCTTCGGTCCCGTAAGGGCGCGGAGCTTGGCGACGTCGTAGATATAGTCGGCGTCGGCGGGGTCGCGGGAGAGGTCGAAGAAGGCGGAGGCGCCGGGGAACTTTTCCCCCCAGTCCGGGGGGACGTTGTAGACGTATCCCGAACGCAGCAAACCGGCGTCGGAAAAGGCGCAGGCGTAGCGGGCGAGGGTTTCCGGGGGGACGTCGCGCCCCAGGGGGTAGTGCAAAATTCCGTCTACCGGGTTGTACAGGAAGGCGTTTTCTTTGCCCGGGTAAAGTATCGACGTGTTGTAGGCGGCGCTCCACGCAAATACGGTTGCGAAGGAGTTTTCGCAGCTCCGCGACGGCGAAAGCCCTATAAGCCCCGCTATTTTTTCGCGGTCGTCCAACGATACGCGTCCCATTCCGGCAAGTACCGGTTTTTCGCAAACTGCGTCCATGCGTTCTATTCCTTGTAAAAAATTTTAAAAAAAGCGTTTTTCAATTTTTAAGGGTGTATTTCGAAGTGGGCGTGCCCGCCTTTGCAAGCTCTTGCGGGGGACCCTCGAATATTATATATCCGCCCTTTTCGCCCCCCACGGGGCCGAGCTCCACAAGCCAATCGGCGTAGCGCACGAAATCGGGGTGGTGCTCTATTACAACCAGGGTGTTTCCCGCGTTGCGCAGTTCGAAGAGGAGCTTAAGAAGTTTGTCCACGTCGTCCCAATGGAGGCCCGTGGTTGGTTCGTCCAGTATGTAGAGCGCCTTTCCGCGCGTCCTGCGCGAGAGTTCAAGGGATAGTTTTATCCTCTGCGCCTCGCCGCCGCTTAGGGTGTTTGCGGGCTGTCCAAGCCGTATGTAGCCGAGCCCCACCTCCCTAAGCGTCCTAAGCTTCGCCGCCATGCCCGCATGCGCGCCGAAGACCTCCAAGGCTTCGTCCACGGTCAGGTTCAGGGCGTCGGCTATATTCAAGTCCTTGTAGCGCACCTCCAAGGTCTCCCTGTTGTAGCGCTTTCCGCCGCAACTCGGGCACTTTATGTAGACGTCGCCCAAAAACTGCATGTCGAGGCGCACCGAGCCGTCGCCCCCGCAGTGTTCGCACCTTCCCCCCTTGACGTTGAAGCTGAAGCGCCCCGGACCGTATCCGCGCAGTTTTGAAAGGGGGCATTTGGAATAGAGATCCCTGAGGAGGTCGAAGAGCTTCGTATAGGTTGCGGGGTTGGAGCGCGGGCTCTTCCCTATGGGCGACTGGTCCACCCTCACGCAGGTCGAAAAATATTCCAAGCCCTTCACGCCCCCGTGGGCGCCGCTTATCTCCTTTGCTCCGTTTAGTTTGAAGGCGGCGTATTTGGCAAGGACGTCATTTACAAGCGTGCTTTTCCCCGAGCCCGACACTCCGCAGACCACCGTAAAAAGCCCAACGGGGAACTTGGCGTCGATGTTTTTTAGGTTGTTTTGCCTTGCGTTTTTCACAACAAGGAACTCCTTGCCCGGGCGGTTTTGCATGGAGGGCCTTTCTATGCGCGCCCTCCCCGACAAATACATCCCCGTGCGCGAGGTCTCCGATTCCAGGCAGTCCTTCATAGAGCCGTTGAAGACGAGCCTTCCGCCCGCCTCGCCCGCGCCGGGACCGAGCTCCACAACCCAGTCGGCGGATTTCAGAACCTCCTCGTCGTGTTCCACAAGTATTACGCTGTTGCCGCGCCCGTTCAGGGTCTTAAGCGCGCGCGTAAGCATGCCGTTGTCGGCCGGGTGCAGACCTATGGTGGGCTCGTCCAAGACGTAGGTTACGCCCGTAAGGTTCATGCCGAGCTGGGTTGCAAGCCTTGCGCGCTGGGCCTCGCCGCCGCTTAGGGTCGACGCCTCGCGGTCGAGCCCCAGGTAGGAAAGCCCAACGGAATCCAAAAACGACAGGCGCTCCCGGAGCCCCTCCACGGCGTCGAGGACGGGGCGGTATTTCGGGTTTTTTTCGAGGGCGCGCGCGAATTGCAGGGATTTTTCAACGCTCAATTTGCAAAAGCGGTCGTATGAAAGCCCCTCCACGAAGACGTTGCGGCTGCGCGCCGAAAGCCGCGCCCCTCCGCATTCGGGGCACTGCGAGGAAACCTGGAACGCCGAAAGCCTTGCGCGGAGGGCGTCGCTTGAAGTGTTCGCGCACAGCCTGTCGATTTCCCGCAAGATTCCGCCGAAACGCACGTCAACCGCCCTGCAGTTGCCCCTGCGCATTTTCAGGCGGTAGATCCGCTTTGGGTCGCCGTAAAGGAGGGCTTTGCGCGTTTCCGCGGGGAGGTCGCGCCACGGCGTCTCCATGTCGAAGGGCATTTGTTCGGCAAGCTGGCGCAAAATCTTGTTGTGGGCTATTATTATGTTTTTAGACCCCACGCGCCACGCCTTTACCGCGCCTTCGGCGACGCTTTTCGAGGGGTCGGGAACGGCGAGCTCCTCCGAACACCCCATTATCCTTCCTATGCCCGCGCAGCGTCCGCACGCGCCGTCGGGGTGGTTGAAGGAGAAGTTCCTAACCCCCAACGCGCCGTAAACCTTGCCGCACTTTTCGCAGGCGAAGGAGTTTGAAAGCAGCATCTCCCCCGACTTTCCTCCGTCGCTCCACGCAACGACGCACTTTTCCGAACCCTCCCTGAGGGCTAGTTCAAGCGAGTCGGCAACGCGTCCGCGCGGCGCCGATTCCATGGGAAACCTGTCCACCAGCAGTTCCACCGTGTATTCCCCGCGGTTTCCGCGCCTTGAAAAAAATTCCTTTTCCGCGGAGGGGTCGTCCAAGTCCAGAATCTCGCCCGCAACGCGCGCGCGCTGCCACGCCCCCTGCCTTAAAAGCTTTAATTCGTTCTTCGCCTCCGCCGCGCTTCCCTTTACGCGAGGCGAAAGTATGTAGACCCTTGCGGTGGGGGGAAGCTCCATTACGCGGTCTACGCATTCGTCGAGGCTTCTTCGCAATATCACCGCGCCGTCGTCGGGGCAGTGCTGTACACCCGCAAGACTCCATACGAGGCGCGCGTAGTCGGCAACCTCGGTCAGGGTTGCAAGGGTGCTCCGCGGATTCGAGCCCAGCGACTTCGCCTGCTCCACGGCTATTACGGGGGAGAGTCCGCTTATAGACTCCACCTCGGGTTTGTCTATTTGGCTTAGGAGCCTCCGGGCGTCCGCCGAAAGGCTTTCCATATACTTCCTGTAGCCCTCCGCGTAGATTGTGTCGAACGCCAAAGACGACTTCCCCGAACCGCTCCTGCCCGTGAACGCCGTTATTTTTCCGCGAGGGATTTCCAGGTCTATGTGCTTAAGGTTGTTGGCGGACGCGCCGCGTATGGTTATCTTGTCCGGCATCTGGCGGAAATTTGTTGACGCGGCGCCGGCCCGGCTGCATATCCTTCGGCATGCGTTCGCATAAAAAACCGTTTTAACCGCCGATTCTTCCCGTATGTTGAACAATTTTCAAGCAAAACTTGCGGGGTGGGCTTTGGCGTGCCTTTCGCTCCTCGTCCTGGCGGGGACGGTTGCGGCGGGCGCGTGGGCCGTGAAAGTCTTCCTGGCGAAGTTCGGCGCGGTGCTCTGGCCGCCCGCGGTTGCGGTGCTGGCGTCGTTCCTGCTAAAGCCCGCGGTGGACGCCCTTTCAAAGGTTGCGGGAATTTCAAGGTTTTGGGCGTGCTTTGCGGTGTTCGCGGGGGCGCTCCTTGCGCTTGCGGGGGTTGCGGTCTTTCTTTTGCCGCCGCTTTTTTCGGAGGCTGGGCGCGCCCTCGGCGAATTGCCCCCGGCGCTCCAAAGGCTTTCAAACTACATCTTAAAAAATTTTCCCTGGGCCGGAGAGTTCGCCGCCGCCAAGATATGGGAACTTAAGCAATACGCGTCTTCGGGGGCGGGCTTAAAGTCGGCGGTTTCGGCGGCGGGGACGGCCGCCGGCGGCGTTGCAAGCCTATGCTCCTTCGCCGCGGCGTTCGCTCTCGCGCCCGTATACCTGTTTTACATCCTTTGCGCCGACTTCGATTTCTACGGCTTCTTGGAAAAGCGCCTCGCCTTCGCCGACGCGCGCTTAAGGGACGACGTCCTCTTCTGCGTAAAAAATTTTTGCGGCGCAACAACCGCGTTTTTCCGGGGGCAGATTTGCATAGCGCTCGCCATGGGGGTTCTAATGGGCTCGGGGCTCGCGCTTTGCGGGGTGAAGTTCGGGTTTTTGCTCGGCTTTTGCGCGGGTCTTGGAAACTTAATACCCTATTTCGGCAGCATTGCGGGCTTATGTTGCGTTTTGCCCACCGCCCTCCTCCAGGACGGCGGCGGCGTTCTTCTTTGCCTTGCATCGCTTGGGGTCTTCGTCTTCGTCCAGATGCTGGAAGGCTATGTCCTAACCCCGAAGATTATGGGCGGCAAAACGGGGCTACATCCGGCGGTTGTCATGTTTTCGGTCTTCTTCTGGGGGATAGCCCTCGACGGAATCCTTGGAATGGTTCTTGCAATTCCCCTTTCCGCCTTCGTTGCCGCCCTCTGGCGCAGGTTTGTTGAAGGCAAAACCCTTTAAGTTTTAAAGGGGGGCTTTTTCTCTTTTTCCCTTTTTTTCTTCCTCTCTTTCCGTTTTTTTGTTTTTTCCCTCCGCGCCGTTGGGATGGTTCGCCAAGATGGACGCGCGCCTTGCCGACAGGCTTCTTCGCAACGGCAACACGGTTGCGGAACTGGGCAAATGCCCCTCCTACGCCCTAAGAGTGCTCGGCATGGGGGGTGACTCCTCCGCCCTTCCGCGCGAATGAGGGAGGGAAAAAAGGAAAGGGAAAAGGAAGGGGGGTAAACCGGGCAAAAAAGGAAAAAAGAGGGGTAAAAATAAAAAAGGCAAGTAAAGAAAGCTTGAAGATTCGGGGGGAAGGGGCAGGATTGGTGGAATAGATACGTAGGACCCGGATTTTCACAAGAAATGGATGTAAACAAGATAGAGGGGGATATTGCCCAAATTGTGCGGACGCATGAAAAGGACGGGTTTTTATACGAATTTCTGCTTGCCTACGGAACGCCGAAAAGCACCGTCACCAAATTAAAACAGCAATACGGATGCGCCGTGCGCGAGGGCTGCGAGGTCTTGGTGCCGGGGAAAATCCGCTTTTTAAGGGTAGTCGGGGGGGGGGGGCGCCTCCCTGCGCTCCGCACTGGATGGTATAAAAGCGAAGGGCGGGGGCGCGCGCAAATCCGCCGCGCCGCGCTTTGTTGCGGTTACCGACTTTAACCGCCTTCTTGCCCGCGACCTTAAGAACGGCGTAGAGCTCGATACGCGCTTTGAAGACCTCTACGCCAACTGGGAATTCTTTTTGCCGCTTGCGGGCAGGGAAAAATACGCCAACCACGAGGAGAGCCCCGCCGACTTGAAGGCGGCGGAAAAGACTGCCAAGATATACGACGAAATATTGGACTCCAACCCCGACTTTGCGGGGAAGACCGACGCCCTCGGCGTATTCTTTACGCGCCTGCTTTTTTGCCTTTTTGCGGAGGACACGGGGATTTTCCCCGGGGGCAACATATTCACGGAATCGGTGTGCAACCATACTGAGGAGGACGGCTCGGACCTGGGCGACTACCTTGAAAGGCTTTTTTTGGTGTTGAACGACCCCAATCCCCAAAGGGGGAACCTGCCCGCGCATTTTTCCAAGTTTCCGTATGTGAACGGCGGGGTGTTCGCCGAAAAAAAAACCGTGCCGCACTTTACGCGGCGCGCGCGCAAGCTGCTCTTGGAATGCGGAAACGATATGAATTGGGCGGAAATCAACCCCGACATATTCGGCTCAATGTTCCAAGCCGTTTCCGACAAAAAAACGCGCCGCGAAATGGGGCAGCACTACACCTCGGTGCCGAACATAATGAAGGTTGTCAACCCCCTTTTTCTCGACGAACTGCACAGGGTGTTCGAGGAGGCGAAGGGCGACGTTCGGCGCCTTTCCGCCCTGCATACGCGTATATCCAAGATAAGGGTGTTCGACCCCGCGTGCGGTTCGGGCAATTTTCTTATTATAGCCTACAAGCGGCTGCGCCGCCTGGAATTGGACATCATGGCGCACGTAAGGGAATTGCGCGGCGAATTCGCGTTCAACTATTCGCGTATACAACTTGCAAATTTCCGCGGGATAGAAATTGCCGATTTCCCGCGGCGGATGGCGGGACTTTCCCTTTACCTTGCCCAACACCAGATGAACCGCGCGGTGGAAGAGGAGCTTGGCGTTACCCAGCCCACGCTTCCCCTTAGGGAGGGCGGGTATATAGCGGGGGGAAACGCCGTGCGGCTCGATTGGGAGGAGGTTTGCCCGCCCCGCGCCCCGCGCGGCTTGGACGCCGAATGCGCCGCAGCCGAACTTGAAAGCTCCCCCCTGAAATTGGAAATTCCCGCCGAATACAACGAAGTCTACATACTGGGGAACCCTCCCTATTCGGGCGCGAGGCTTCAAGACCAAGCGCAGAAGGAGGATATAGATTTCCTAATTCGGGGGAAAACAAAAAATTTGGACTACGTGTGCTGTTGGCTATATAAGGGCATGCAGTACGTGAACGCAAACCCCAAGGCGAAGGCGGCGTTTGTGTGCACCAACTCCGTATGCCAAGGCGAGCAGGTTGCGTATTTTTGGAAAATGGTTGCCGCAAATTTTAAAGACGCGGAACTGGGTTTTGCCCACAGGTCGTTTAAATGGAGCAACAACGCCAAGCGGAACGCGGGCGTAACGTGTGCGGTGGTGGGCTTTAGGCGGAAAAGCACCCTTCCGAAGACGGTCTACGACGGCGCCCAAAAGATAAGCTGTAAAAAATTAAACGCCTATCTCTTGGATGCCGACGACGTCTATATTGAAAAGGAAAAAAATTCCGTTTCGGATTTTCCGAGGATGGATTATGGAAGTATGCCGATAGACGACGGGCATTTAATTCTGAGCGTGGAGGAAAAGGAGCGCTTGCTTTCCCGGTGTCCAGAGGCAGCCAAGTTCGTAAAAAGATACATGGGCTCGGAAGAATTTATAAACGGGAAGACAAGGTATTGCCTTTGGATAGGAGAAAACGAAGTTTCCCAAGCACTCCAAATAGGGGAAATAAAAAAAAGAGCGGAACTTGTGGAGGCTTTTAGGCTGAAAAGCAAAGCTCCGGGCACAAGGGAGCTTTCGGCGTATCCTTGGCGCTTTGCGGGAACCAGATACAAGCCCGAAACATCTATCATAGTACCGGCGGTATCGTCGGAAAGGCGAAATTATATACCCGTGGGCTACCTAGACAAAGACACCGTAATTTCCGATTCGGCGTTTGCCGTGTACGGCGCGCCCTTTTGGATTTTTGCCGTGCTTACCTCGCGTATGCATATGGTGTGGGTGCGCGCGGTTGGGGGAAAGCTTAAAACCGATTTAAGGTATTCGGTGGACCTTTGCTACAACACTTTCCCCTTTCCTGAAATTGCGCAGGGGGAAAAGATGGAATTGGAATACCACGCAAAAAACGTCCTAAGAATTAGGGAAAACTACAGCCAATTCACCCTTGCGCGACTCTACGACCCCCTCGGGATGCCCGAAGACTTGAGGGTGGCGCACGAATCGCTGGATTGCGCCGTAGACGCATGTTATGGGAAGAGGACCTTTGCCGACGACGAAAAGAGGCTATCCTTCCTTTTCAGGCTCTACGCCGCCGTGAAAAAAGGGAAAATGCCGGCCCAAACGGAAATGGATATAATATGACCGACACGATAAAGAGGGAGTATGCGCGCACGGGGGAAAGCTGCAGGGTGGACGGCATGGGCATGCGCGAAATGCAGCGGCGTGCCTACGCGCACAGGGATTCGCGCTATCTTCTGCTGAAGGCGCCGCCCGCCTCGGGCAAGAGCCGCGCGCTGATGTTCGTGGCGTTGGACAAGCTTGAAAAACAGGGGATAAAAAAGGCGGTTATTGCCGTGCCCGAGCAGACCATAGCGGCGTCCTTCGGGAATACGGAATTGAAGAAATACGGTTTTTTTGCCGATTGGACGGTGGATCCGCGCTACAACTTGTGCGCCGGCTCCGACGGCGTCGGAAAGGTGGACGCGTTTTGCAGGTTCGTTGAGGAGGAGCCTTCGGCGAGGGTGCTTCTTTGCACGCACGCAACGCTGCGCTTCGCCTGCGAAAAACTGAAATACAGCGCCTTCGACGATTTTCTGGTTGCCGTAGACGAATTCCACCACGTGTCCGCCGACAGCCAAAACAACAGGCTGGGCGACATAGTCCACCGCCTCATGGCGGAATCGAGCGCGCACATATTTGCCATGACGGGCTCGTATTTTAGGGGCGACCGCGTTCCCGTGCTCCCGCCCGAAGACGAGGGGAAGTTCGACCGCGTAACCTACACCTATTACGAGCAGCTGAACGGCTATGTGTATTTGAAATCTATAGGCATAGGGCACCACTTCTACCGCGGGAAATACCTGTCCGCAATAGGGGAGGTTTTGGATACAGACAAAAAGACGCTTGTTCATATACCCAACGTCAATTCCATAGAATCCACGGGAAACAAATACGCCGAGGTCGACGCAATCATAGACATAATGGGGGAGAGGCTGGATACGGATCCCGACACGGGGATAATAAGGGTAAGGCGCAAAGACGGCAAAATCTTGAAGGTTGCCGACATCGTGGACGACACGGGCGGGCGCCAGAAGACAATCGACTATCTGCGCGCGATGCGAAAGCCCGAAGACGTGGACGTGATAATAGCCCTCGGAATGGCGAAGGAGGGCTTCGACTGGCCCTACTGCGAACACGCCCTCACGGTGGGCGCCAGGGCGTCGCTTACCGAGCTTGTGCAGATAATAGGCCGCTGCACGCGCGACAGCGAAAACAAGACCCACGCGCAATTCACCAACCTTATAGCCCAACCCGACGCCGACGAACAGGAGGTGGGGACGGCGGTGAACACCATGCTGAAGGCGGTGTCGTGCTCGCTTTTGATGGAGCAGGTTCTTGCGCCGAACTTTAAGTTCAAGCGAAAGCTGGACCACGCCCCGGACAGAGGATCCCCGGGAATGGTGTCGATAAGGGGCTTAAAACCGCCGTCGGAGAGGGTGGAGCGCATATTGGAATCCGACCTCGACGACATCAAGGCGAAAATAATCCAAGACCCCGACGTCATGCGGACCGGTTTCGACGCCGAACGCGGCGCCGAAAACTCCAAGATTGCCATAAAAAGGGTGATAGGCGACGCCTACCCATATCTGGACGACGACGAAAAGGAGGAGCTGCGCCAGCATGTGGTTGCAGATATCATCTTCAAGGGCTCGGAAACAAAAAGCGACGGCGACAGGCGCTTTATAAAGCTTGCCGACAACTTCGTCAATGTGGACGAGCTTAGCATAGACCTGATAGACTCCGTGAACCCCTTTCAAAAAGCCTACGAGATACTTTCCAAAAATTTGGATAAAAAGACGTTCAGGGCGGTTCAAAATTCAGTGCGCCTTGCAGCCATGAACATGACGGACGACGAAGCCGTAAGGCTCTTTCCCGAAGCCCAACGGTTCAGGGAGGAGACGGGGCGCAATCCCGACATCGATTCGCCCGACCCCAACGAGCGCAAGTTAGCGGGAGCGGTAATATACCTGAAGAGGGAAAGGAAAAAACTCGGATTGTAACGATGACGAAGGAGGAACTGGTAGAGTTGATGAAACAGGACCGCTTCGGTCTGCTGGAATCCAAGCGGACGGCGGCGCCCACCACCGACGCCGAAAGGCTTGCGGAATCCTTCGAGGAGATAAATTCCTTTGTGGACGCGCACGGAAGGGAGCCGCGCAATTCCGACGACGCAACGGAGCTTAATTTGTGGTACAGGCTTTCGGGCATAAGGGGAACCCCCGAAAAGGCGGCGGCGCTGAAGCAATACGACAGGCACCGCCTGCTTGAAGGTGTTGCCTGCGTAAACGGCGGGAGAACAAAAACGCCCTTTTTCGACGACCTCCTCGCGGACGGCGACGAGGAGGAGGCTGACATCTATATCTTGCGCAACGTTACCGACACGAGGCTCGAGGCGCACGATTTCGTTTCAAGGCAAAAACCGTGTCCCGATTTCGAAAAATACGAAGGGCTTTTCAAGGCGTGCCACGCCGATTTAAAATCGGGCGCGAGGCGTTTCGAGAAATTCAACGAACGGCAGGTGGTGCGGGGACAGTTCTTCGAGTTCGGAGGGGTGTTGTTTTACGTGGACGAAGTTCCCGAGCTTTTAACCGACAGTTTCGGAAAACGGGACGGGCGCACGCGGGTGGTTTTGGAAAACGGGAAAATGTCGAACATGCTCTTCCGCTCTTTCGGAAAGATGATGTACAAGGGGGGAAGGCACGTTTCCGATTCCACCCTGGGAGCCGCGGAGTGGAACGGGTTGCTTCCCGCCTCGGAGGACGCCGAACCCACGGGGCGCATTTACGTGTTGGCGTCTACAAGCAGGGATGCGGATGTAAGGTCGATAAAAAACCTTTATAAAATAGGCTACTGCAAGACGTCGGTTAAGGAGCGCGTAAAAAACGCCGCGCGGGACCCCACGTATTTAATGGCGCCCGTAAGGATAGTGATGTCCTATGAAACCTACGACGCCAATCCGCAAAAGTTTGAAAAACTTTTGCACAAGTTTTTCGACTGCTGCAGGGTGGAGATAAACGTTTACGATTTGGAGGGGAAATCCCACCCCGTGCGCGAATGGTTCCAAGTTCCCTTCGAGGATATCGAATGCGCCGTTAAAATGACGGTGAGCGGGGAAATACTAAATTACGTGTACGATAAGGAAAGGGGTATAATTCCGCGCAAATAGCGACGGGGCGTATTTTTTTACCTCCGACCCACGCCGCGCAAAAAACAAGAAGGAAAGAGAGGCTGGGGGGGGGGGGGGGGGGGGGGGGGGGGGGGGGGGGGGGGGGGGGGGGGG
>CAZMBN010000015.1:0-40622 GCA_964564825.1 uncultured Opitutales bacterium | reverse complement strand
AAAGCGCCGCTATTCCGCCGGCTTTGTCTTGGGAAGACCCGTTACGCGCGAAACGTCTTTAATTACCCCGCGCTTGCGCAAAAGATCTATGCGCTCGAAACGCTTTAACACGCTGCGCTTCTTCGACGAGGAGGATCCTCCGCTCTTTAAACTGCTGTGTTGGGACATAAATCTTTTCCTTCCTTAAAAATTCCAATGAAAGAACCGCGATTAAAGTTTTTTTTTGAAACATTGCAACGGTTTTTTTCCCGAATTTTAAAGTATCCTCCGGGGGTTCCCGCCCGTTGCAAAAACGCGGCGCCCGCACTGCGACAATTAGTCCGTTAAATGTGCCAAAATGTCGCACTTAAAGCGGCGTGGGAAGGCGAAAGCGCTTTCCCCGCCGAAGCCCCCGCGCGAAATTTTTTATTAAGTATTTGTTTTCCAATTAATAAAAACTATCCGGTAAAAATTGGCATGTTACGTGCTATTGCACAAGGCATGAGCAAAATATTAGGCATAGACTTAGGAACAACCAATTCCTGCATGGCGGTAATGGAGGGCGGAGAAAGCACCGTTATCCCGAACAGGGAGGGTGCAAGGACCACGCCGTCGATCGTGGCGTTTACAAAGTCGGGCGAAAGACTTGTGGGCCAGGCGGCCAAGCGCCAGGCGGTAACCAATCCCGCAAACACCATATTTTCGGCAAAGCGCCTGATAGGCAGAAAATATTCCGAAGTCGCCGAGTTGGCGAAACAGCTTCCGTACAAAGTGGTGGAGGGTCCGAACGGCGCCGCCGCGATAGAATGTTCCGTCGGCGGGAAGACGGAGCGCTTTTCGCCCGAGCAAATATCGGCGATGGTTCTGCAGCAACTCAAGGCCGATGCGGAAAGCTACCTGGGCGAAAAAATTACGGACGCCGTTATAACCGTTCCCGCCTACTTCAACGACGCCCAGCGCCAGGCCACAAAGGACGCGGGAACCATAGCGGGACTCGACGTCAAAAGAATAATAAACGAGCCCACCGCGGCGTCCCTCGCCTACGGACTCGACAAGAAGCACGACGAGACCATAGCCGTGTACGACCTCGGCGGGGGAACCTACGACATCTCCATTCTCGAGATAGGCGACGGCGTATTCGAAGTGAAGGCCACCAACGGCGACACCCAGCTGGGCGGCGACAACTGGGACGGCGCCGTCATGAAATGGCTCATAGACGGATTTAAGCGGGACACGGGAATAGACCTTTCGGGGGATCCCATGGCGATGCAGCGCCTCAAGGAGGAATCCGAAAAGGCCAAAATAACCCTTTCCTCGGCGCAGGAGACCGACATCAACCTTCCGTTCATAACCGCGGACGCAAGCGGTCCGAAGCATTTGAACGTAAAGCTCACCAGGTCGAAACTCGAACAGTTGACGGGCTCCCTTGTGGAGCGCACGGTGAAACCCTTCGAAGACTGCCTGCGCGACGCGGGCCTCACCAAGGCTGACATAAACGAGCTCGTGCTCGTGGGCGGAATGACCCGTATGCCGAAAGTCGTGGAGATAGCAAACAGGCTTGCGGGCAAAGAGGCGCACAAGGGCGTGAATCCCGACGAAGTCGTGGCCCGCGGAGCCGCCATACAGGGCGGGGTTTTGCAGGGCGACGTGCGCGACGTGCTGCTTTTGGACGTAACGCCCCTGACCCTTTCCATAGAGACCGCGGGCGGCGTTTCAACCCCGATGATAGAGCGCAACACCACGATACCGAAAAAGGCCTCCCAGATATTTTCCACCTACGCCGACAACCAGACGGCGGTGGATATCAGGGTCCTCCAGGGTGAGCGCCCCATGGCGAAGGACAACAAGCTTATAGGCAATTTCAGGCTCGACGGCATAAGTCCCGCGCCCCGCGGCCTGCCGCAGATCGAGGTAACCTTCGACATAGACGCCAACGGCATATTGAACGTGAGCGCAAAGGACAAGAGCACGGGCAAGGAGCAGAAGATAACCATAACCAATTCCAGCGGATTGAGCAAGGAGGAGGTTGAAAGGCTCCGCAAGGAGGCGGAACTCCACGCCGCCGAGGACACCCTGAACAAGGAGACCGCGGAGGCGCGCAACGAATTGGACAACGCGGCGTACGGACTTGAAAAACAGTTGAAGGACAACGGGGGCAAACTCCCCGCGAACGTCAAGGACGAACTCGAACGCGAACTCAAGTCGGCGCGGGAGGTTTTAAAAAACGCGGGCGCCGGAAAGGACGACCTGAAGAAGGCGTCGGAAAAGCTGATGAAGGCGGTCGGATCCAACGCCCAATACTTCCAGGCGGCGTCCCAGTCCGCGCAGGAGGCGCCGAAGGGGGAAACGGGGCAGTCGTCCGCGCCTTCCGACAAACCCGTGGACGCGGATTTCGAGGTGGTGGACGACGATTCCGCGAAGAAGAAATAACGCCCGCCGCCCCGAATTCGAAAACAATTTGAACCCTAAAAAAAACAACGTAAATAAAAGACACAAAGTTATGATAAAAACAAAAATCCAACCCCTCGGAGACAGGGTGCTTGTAAAGCAGTCCGAGGAAAAAGAGCAAATAAAAGGCGGAATAATCATACCGGACGCCGCCAAGGAAAAATCGCAGGAGGGCGAAGTCGTCGCCGTGGGGCCCGGCCGCCTCACCAACGAGGGGAAGAGGCTTCCCGTCGAGGTCAAGGTCGGCGACAAGGTCCTCGTATCCAAGTACGGCGGCACCGAGGTGACCATCGGCGACGAAAAGTACGTCCTTCTCCGCGAGGAGGACATAGTTGCAATCCTCAAATAAAACAAACAAGAAAGGACAGGTAAAAAATGGCTAAACAAATTATTTTCGACGAATCCGCGCGCAAGAAGGTTCTTGCGGGCGTAACGGTCTTGGCGAAGGCGGTAAAGTCCACCCTCGGCCCGAAGGGCAGGAGCGTCGTGATAGACAAAAAATACGGCGCCCCCGTCATCACAAAGGACGGCGTAACCGTTGCGAAGGAGATAGAACTCGAGGACGCCTTTGAAAACATGGGCGCGCAAATGGTCAAGGAGGTCGCCAACAAGACTTCCGACAACGCGGGCGACGGCACCACAACCGCCACCGTTTTGGCTGAGGCCATATACCGCGAGGGACTCCGCAACGTGGCGGCGGGATCCAACCCCATATTCCTCAAACGCGGCATAGACAAAGCCGTCGACGCCGCCGTGAAGGAGCTCGCCAAGAATTCCAAGCAGGTCAAGGACCGCGAGGAAATCCGCCAGGTGGCGACCGTCTCCGCAAACTGGGACACCGAAATCGGCAACATCATAGCCGACGCCATGGACAAGGTGGGAAAAGACGGAACGATAACCGTGGAGGAGGCGAAGTCCATAGACACGACCCTCGACGTCGTGGAGGGGATGCAGTTCGACAAGGGATACCTCTCGCCCTACTTCGTGACCAACACCGACACCATGGAGTGCGTCCTTGAAAACGCCTACGTGCTCATACACGAGAAGAAAATCTCCAACCTGACCGAGCTCCTCCCGATACTGCAGACCGTTGCGAAGACGGGGAAGCCCCTTATGGTGATCGCCGAAGACATAGAGGGCGAGGCCCTCGCAGCCCTGGTGGTCAACAAACTGCGCGGCACGCTCAGCGTCTGCGCCGTAAAGGCCCCCGGCTTCGGAGACCGCAGAAAGGCGATGCTCGAAGACATAGCCATTCTCACCAACGGCAAATGCATAACCGAAGACCTCGGAATCAAGCTCGAGAGCATAGAACTCGCCGACCTCGGCAAGGCGAAACGCATCACCGTCTCCAAGGAGAACACGACCATAGTGGAGGGCGCCGGCAAGTCCTCCGACATCCAGGCCAGGGTGAAGCAGTTGCGCAAAGCCATAGAGGAGACCACAAGCGACTACGACCGCGAAAAACTCCAGGAGCGCCTGGCGAAACTCGCGGGAGGCGTCGCCGTCATCAACATAGGCGCCGCAACGGAACCCGAAATGAAGGAAAAGAAGGCGCGCGTGGACGACGCCCTGCACGCGACCCGCGCGGCGGTCGAAGAGGGAATCAGCGCCGGAGGTTCGGTTGCCCTCCTGCGCACGGCGGGCGTCATAGACAAGCTCATATCGACCCTCTCGGGCGACGAGGCGGTCGGCGCCCAGATAGTCCGCAGGGCCATAGAATCGCCGTTGCGCCAACTCTGCGAAAACGCGGGCGAGGAGGGCGCGCTGGTGGTCAAGGAGGTTCTCAAGGGCAAGGGGGGCTACGGCTACAACGTGGCGACCGGCAAATTCGAGGACCTCGTAAAGGCCGGCGTGGTGGATCCCACCAAGGTTACGCGCTCCGCGCTCCAAAACGCCGGAAGCGTATCCGGACTGCTGCTGACCACCGAGTGCATGATTGCCGACAAACCCGAACCCAAACCCGCCGCACCCGCCGGAATGGACGGAATGGGCGGAATGGGCGGAATGATGTAACGCGGTTTCGCACGGTGTTTTCCGGGCGCGCACGCATGTGCGCGCCTTTTTTTTTGCGCGGAAAAAATAGTTGCAAATATCGAAATACGTGCGAACATGCGCGCGTATGAAGAAGCTCGCATTTCTATTAGTACCGGTTTCGCTCCTGTTTCTAACCGCGTGTGAGACGAACGTGATGGTCGATTCCCCCTCGTGCCCGATGGCGGCCTACGACGACATTTCCGGAAGCCTTGTGGGCAAAATCGAAGGCGATATCAACAGCGCGTTCAAGGCGGCGAACATAGCCCTGGAGCGCGATTTGAAATATTTCCGCGTGGGCCAGATACCGGGCGACAATTCGTGGAAGATATACGCCCGCGTGGAACTCGACCTCCAAATAGTGGTTCTCCTCACGCAGCTTCCCAACGACATGGTTGAAGTCGATATTTCCTACGGCGACGGAAACCTGATGAAAAGCCAACAGATATTCAACGCCATAGCCAAGAACATGGCGTACTACCGTTGACGCGGCGGAACGGGTTTTTATCCCGCGCCTTGCCGTAGCGGCAAGGCGTTTTTTTAACGGATATGAAATTTGACACCGTGGAATTTATAAGGCGCCTCGTGCGTTTCAGGACGGTATCCGCCGACCCCTCGGCGCGTCCCGAAATGCGCGCCTGCGCGGATTTCCTAAGGCGGGAATTTTCGTCGCTCGGTTTCGACGCCGAAATTACGGGTGGGGACCACCCGATAGTCGCGGCAAAGCGCCCCTCCCGGGCGCGCGGCGCCAAGTACCGGATTCTTTGCTACGGGCATTACGACGTCCAACCCGCCGACCCCCTGGAGGAATGGAACACCGACCCCTTCGAAGCCGTCGTCAAGGACGGGAGGTTGTGGGGAAGGGGAACCGCCGACAACAAGGGGCCGTCCGCCTGCATGATAGCGGGCTTGGCGGATTTCCTGGACAAAAATCCCGACGCCCCCCTCGACGTCGCGGTAATCCTCGAGGGCGGGGAGGAAATAGGAAGCGCGTCGATGTCGGCTTTTGTAAGGGACGGGGCGGATTTCCTGTCGTCCTACGACTTCGCCGTTTTAAGCGACACCTCCGCGGCGTCGGAAGACAGGATTGCGGTTACCACGGGGCTTCGCGGAACGGGGTCCGTGGAGGCGGTGTTCACGGGATGCAATACCGACGTGCATTCGGGGATGTTCGGGGGGGCGGTCTACAACCCGGTGCAGGCGATGGCGGAGGTGTGCGCGTCGCTCCACAACCCTGACGGCTTTGTAAACATAGACGGTTTTTACGACGGCGTTTCCCCGCTGCCGGAATGGGAGCGCGCGGAAATAGCTTCGCACCCCGCGGGCGACGCCCAAATAATGGAACAACTGGGGATTCCCGCCATGTACGTCCAGAAGGGCTACAAGCCGGCGGAGGCGGTCAGGGCGCTTCCCTCGCTCGATTTCACGGGTATCGGCGGCGGGTACCAGGGGGAGGGTCCGAAGTCCGTAATACCGTCGAAGTGCTTTTGCAAAATATCGGTAAGAACGGTTCCGCCGCAGGATACGCGCGCCGTGCTGGATCTGGTGGAAAAAGCGGTAAGGGAGCGCTGCCCGAAACAAATAAAGGTGGAATTCAAGGAGTGCGGCGGCTGCGGGCGCGGATATTTTTTGGACGCGAAAAATCCGGGTTCGGATTCGCCCCCTCGCAAGAGGGAGGCCCTCGCCAAGGCGTTTTCCTCGATGGAAAAGTGCGTAACCGAAATCTTCGGAAAAAAACCCTTGTTTTTAAGGGAGGGGGCGAGCATTCCGCTGATATCGGACATCAAGCGGTACGCGGGCGTAGACTGCCTGATGACGGGGTTTTTCACCGCGCGCGACAACCTGCACGCCCCGAACGAGAGTTTCCCCCTGCGGATGGTGGAACGCGCGTCCGCCTGCTACGAACGCTTTTTCGGGGAGATGGCGAAGTGAGATGTTGACCTGCACCAAAACGTATTTCGACGTTCCGTTCGCCCACCGCCAGCACCTGCACGACGGGCGCTGCTCCTTCGTGCACGGCCACAACTGGGATATTTCCGTAAGGTTTGCGTGCTCCGAACCCGACGAAAACGGCTTCGTTGTGGATTTCGGAAAATTGAAATTTCTCAAGGAATGGATGGATTCAAACCTCGACCACGCGTGCGTGTTTTCCAAGGGGGATCCGCTGGCGGAAAAGCTGGTCGCCGCCGCCCCGGAGGCGTGGAAGGTGTACGTTGTGGAACAATGTTCGTGCGAGGGGATAGCAAGGCACCTCTACGGCGTCTTCGACGCCCTCGTAAAGAAGAATACGGATTCGCGCGCGCGGGTTTTGTCGGTGGAGGTGCGCGAGGACAAAAAAAACGCGGCCCTCTACGCGCCCGAACCGTGAAGACGTATCCCGTGGCAGAGACATTTTTGTCCGTGCAGGGGGAGGGCGTCCACGCCGGAAGGCGCGCGTATTTCGTAAGGCTGTCGGGATGTCCCGTAAAATGCCCGTGGTGCGACTCCAAGTATTCGTGGAACGGCGGCGCGGAGCGTACGGTTTCGGAGCTGGTCGGCCGCGTTGAAAATTCCGGCGCCGAAACGGCGGTAATAACGGGGGGGGAACCGTGCGTGCACGATTTGGCGCCCCTCGCGGCGGGGTTGAATTCCCTGGGGATAGCCGCCCACTTGGAAACTTCGGGCGTCCTCCCCGTCCGCGAAACGTCCTCCGCCGTATTTTCGTGGGTCTCGGTGAGTCCCAAGCCCTTCGCCGCCGCCGACCGCGGCGCGTTGAAGCGCGCGGACGAGCTGAAGTTCACAATATCGGATTTGTCCGACTTGGATTTCTGCGAAAAGACGGCGCCGGCGGCGGAAAACGCCAAGGCTTTGTGGCTGCATCCCGAATGGTCGAAGGCGGGGGACGGAAGACTTTTATCGGCGTTGGCGGGCTATGTGGAGTCCCGCGGAGGGTTGTGGCGGCTGGGGTGGCAAATCCACAAGAACTATAAAATACGCTGACGCGCCCGGAACGAAAAAAAACGTTTTGCGCCGTAAAAAAGCTTGTAGTTGGAGCGGCTTTCTGGGATAAAGACGGCACAAGCTCTGCGGTGTTCGAGACTGCCCGACCGGTTCCCAACCTTAACGGCATCAATTAAGGGAGCCCAACCCGGAGCGCGGCTGTCAAGTCGCCGTCGGGCGAAAGGCAAAAGCGCTGCGGAGGCGCCCACCTGGTTTTTACGGGGCTGCGAAACCAACCCGGCAAGACGGCATCGGCGGGGCTTGCTTTTTTTTACACCGTGGCGGGAACCCTTCGCACATTCGCGTGGATATTCGGCCTCTACTTTGTGGAGGGGCTGCCGAACGCAATCGTGGGCGCGTTGTCCGTGGGGTACTACAAGTCCATGGGGCTCGACAACACCAAAACCGCGATGTTGACGTCGCTCCTCTACGTTCCGTGGGTTGCGAAGGGGATATGGGGACCGTTGGTGGATTCGGTGTCCACCAAAAGGCGGTGGATATTTTTCTGTTCCGCGGGGTTTGTGGTTTGCCTCGCGGCGTTGGCGGCGGTCCAATTCGTTCCGTGTTGGATTGCGGCGAGCGCCGCGGCGTTTTGGATATTGGGGTTCGCGTCGGCAACCTACGATATAGCGTCGGACGGTTTTTACATGCTGGCCCTCGACGAACGCGGACAGTCGTTTTTTGTCGGGATAAGAAACGCCTTCTACAGGGTCGCGGTCCTATTCGGGCAGGGTGCGATGTCGATTATCGCGGGATGGGGGGCGCTGGCTTTTTCGAACACGGGGGCGGGATGGTCGCTTTCCTTCGGGGTGTGCGCGGCGCTCGCCGCGCTTTGCACCGTATTTTTCAAGTTGTTCCTGCCCCGCCCGCCCGCCGACGCCGTCCGTTGCGCCCCGACTTGCGTTTCCAAAGTTCTCGGCGGAGTAAAGGGCGCGTTTCTCGAATTCCTCCGCAAAAAAAACATAGTTTCCATCCTGGCGTTTATCCTCTTTTACAGGTTTGCCGAGGCGCAGCTTCTTAAAATAGTCCAACCGTTCATGCTCGATTCGAGGGAGGACGGGGGGCTGGGAATGAGTTTGTCGCAAATGGGTTGGATTTACGGAACTTTGGCGCCCGTCCTCCTGCTGCTCGGCGGCGTACTCGGGGGGGTTCTCATATCGCGGGCGGGGCTTAGGCGTTCGATGTTCGCGATGGCGGCGCTGATGAACCTGCCGAACGCAATCTACGTCTATATGGCGGTGTTCCAACCCCGTTCCGCGTACACCGTATCCGCCCTTATAGGGTTCGAGCAATTTTGCTACGGCTTCGGTTTCGCCGCCTACATGGTCTACCTGATGTTCGTCTCGCGCGGGGAGAACGCGACGTCGAGCTACGCCATATGCACCTCCCTTATGGCGCTCGGCGTAATTATCCCCGGATTTTTCAGCGGCGCGGTGCAGTCGGCGGCGGGATATACGGGGTTTTTCTCGTGGGTTATGCTGTCGACCGTCCCGTCCTTTGCCGCCGCGCATCTCGCGTATAAAACGCTTCCGCGCAACGGCGGTCCGCGGGCGTAGGGCGCGTACTATTGCGCCGGTCGTTCCTCGACCCCCGCCCCCGTCCGCGGAAAGGGCGGATATATGTACGGGACCGCCTCCAGGGTCCGTCCGCTTGCGCCGTCTATATCGAAGAGGCACGCGCATATGCGCTCGTCGCCCTCCGCCACCGCGAACCGGCGCGGACGGCCGTCCACGAATTTTTGGAGAACCGCGTCCCATTTCCTGCCCAAACACGAGTTCCAGGAACCCGTCATCCCCACGTCCGTTATGTACGCCAGCCCGCGCGGAAATATCCTGGCGTCGGCGGTCGGGATATGCGTATGGGTTCCCGCCACCGCCGCCGCCCGCCCGTCGAGATGCCACGCCATGGAAACCTTCTCCGAAGTCGTCTCCGCGTGGAAGTCCAAAAACACGGCGTCGCATTTCCCCTTGAGGACGCCGGTAATCCTGTCGGCGGCTTCGTAGGGACAGTTCGCCTTGAGCTTCATAAGGGTCTGGCCAAGCAGGTTGAAAACGCCGAGCCTGACGCCGTTTTTTTCTATCACAACGTATTCCCTTCCCGGATTTTTCCCCGGCAGGTTCGCCGGGCGGCAGACGTTTTCAAGGGAGTCTATTTCGCCTTCGAAACAGCGCTGGTCCCACGTATGGTCCCCGAGCGTTACGGCGTCGATACCGTAATTAAACAGGGTTTCCGCCATGTTTTTCGTTACGCCGTTCCCCCCCGCGGCGTTTTCGGCGTTGGCGACAACCGCGTCGACCTTCAACGAATCCCTTATCCTGCCGAGGTTTTCCGCCAAAATGCGCTGCCCCGGTTTGCCCACGATATCGCCTATAAACAAAAGCCTCATTTCCCGACCGTCAACCCCGTGCGCCTTGCAAGTTCCAGCATGTCGGCTTCGGCGCCCCTCTCCGACAGTTCGGCGGGAACTCGGATTAGCAGGCCTTTTTTTTCGTAAAATTCCGCGAGGGGAAGGGTGTTTTCGCGGAACACCTCGAGTCTCTTTAAGACGGTTTCGGGGTTGTCGTCGGGACGCGTAAGAAGCTTCGCCCCGCAGGCGTCGCACACCCCGTCTATTTTCGGGGGTTTGTACGAGACGTGGTACACCGCCTGGCACTTTTCGCATACGCGCCGTCCGGAGATTCTCCTCACTATCTCCGCGTCGGGAACGTCCAGGAAGAACACGGCTTCCAATTTTCCGCCCCTCCGCGAGAGGATTTCGTCCAACAATTCCGCCTGGCGCACGGTTCTCGGGAATCCGTCGAGTATGAAGCCGTTGGAGGCGTCGGGATTTTTTAGGCGGTCTTCGACCATGGCGGCGGTTACGTCGTCGGGGACGAGCGCGCCCTTTTCCATGTACGACTTCGCAAGCTTGCCCAGGTCCGTTCCGTTCTTGAGGTTGTTGCGGAAGAGGTCCCCCGTCGAGATTTGGGGTATTTTCAACACCCCGCACAAAGCCGAGGCGCGCGTGCCCTTTCCGCTGCCCGGAGCCCCGAGTATCACCAGGTTTGCCTTTTTCATGGTAAAAATATCCGTTTAAGTTTGAAAGGGATATATTTTTGGGCAAGCATTTTCCGCATGGACGGCGTCGAGTTGGAGAATCCGATATGCGGCATATGGGAATCCGGGGGGAGGATCCATCTGTGCCTGGGGGATTCCGACGGCGGAAGGCGTTGCGTCGCCGCGGACTTTTCCCCATTTATTTGGAGCGGGGACGGTTTTTCCGCCGAGGGGGTGGAAAGCGTCGAAGTCCTAAGAAGCCCCGGCCCCGGTTCCGTGCGGACCCCGCTCGACAGGATTTTGCGCTTTAAGAACCGCAAGGATATGGACGCCTACTTTAAAAAACGCCGCAAGTCCGTCCCCGCGCAGCGGATATCGAGCGTGGAAAACCAATACCTGTGCCACAACCGCGCCAGAATGTTCAAGGGAATCGATTTCGGGCGCATAAGGCGGCTCCAATTCGATATAGAAGTGCGTTCGTCGGGGGGCTTTCCCGACGCGCGGAACCCCGGCGACAGGATTATCGCCGCGGGACTGTCGGGAGCGGGGGGGAGTAAAATTTTGGAAATAGGGGACTTTTCGGACGAATCGGAACGCGAACTGCTTGAAGCCCTGAATTCGGAAATACTCGAACGCGACCCCGACGTCGTGGAGGGGCACAACATCTTCAAGTTCGACCTGCCGTACGTAAACGCGAGGTGCGCGCGTTTAAACGTGCCGTTCAATTGGGGGCGCCTCGGCTTCCCCGCGGAATTCCGCAGGAGCCGCATGGGCATTGCGGAGCGGAATTTCGACTATACCAGGTGCGACATTCCCGGGCGCACGGTTGTAGACACCCTGCTTTTGGTGCAACTCTACGATCTCGGCGCGCGCGAAATGCCGTCGTACACATTGAAGGCTTCCGCCGTACACTTCGGCGTAAGCGATCCCGAAACCCGGACATACGTCGCCGGGGGCGAAATTTTCCGCACCTTTGTCTCCGACCGCGAAACTTTCCGCAAATACCTCCTCGACGACCTCCGGGAAACGGCCGCCCTGGGCGAAAGGCTGTTGCCCGCGTACGTGGCGCAGGTGGGGAATTTCCCCCTCACCCTCCAGGAATGCCTGTTGAGAGGTTCGGGGACGAAGGTCGAGAGCGTATTCCTGGAGAAATACTACGCATCCCGCGCGGCGTTGCCGTTGCCCCAAAAATCGACCTTCATAGAGGGCGCGTTGTCCGAGAGTTTCGAAACGGGGGTGTTCGAAAACGTGCTCCATTACGACGTGGCGTCGCTGTATCCGAGTTTGATGCTCCTTTTGAAAAAACACCCCCGCAACGACTATATGGGGACTTTTCTGCCGGAGCTTGAAAAACTGCGCTCGTACAGGTTGAAGTATAAAAAATTGTCGCGCGAAACCGGAGATTCGGCGCTCGGGCGCGAATACGACGCCCGTCAAAAGAGTTTTAAAATCCTCATAAATTCCTTCTACGGCTACCTCGGATTGGGAACCGCGACTTTTGGAGACACCCGCCTTGCCGCCGAGGTGACCGCCATGGGAAGGCGCATACTTTCCGACCTCGTGGAGGAGTTTAGGAGGCTCGGTTGCCTGGTGTTGGAAGCTGATACCGACGGCATATACGTTTCCGGCGGCGGATATTTCGCAAAGGCGGGGGAACTGCTTTGCAAGGTTTCGGCGGTTTTGCCCCGGGGGATAGATCTCGAATTCGACGGATCGTACGGGGCGATGCTTTGTTATAAAGCCAAAAACTACGCGCTGTTGGACGGCGAAAAAATCCTGCTCAGGGGTTCGGCGCTTAGAAACAGGTCCACGGAACCCTATTTGAGAAAGCTCACCGAAACCATCGTGCGCGACAAACTCTTAAGCGGGGGCGGCGCCGCGGCGGAGGACGTGGAGGACGCCAAGCGTAAAATACTTTCGGGCGGCGCCGACATATCGGACCTTGCCAAGGGCGAATTTATAAGCAAATCGCCCTCCCAATACGAAGCCGAGGTCGCCAAAAACGGCAAGGGCAGGAGGGCCGCCATGGAGGCGGCTTTGCTGATGGACCCGCGTCCGGAGGTCGGGGAAAAGGTTCTTTATTATATCGCCGCAAGGAAGGGGGCGAAGAAAAGTCCCGATTGGAGCAGGGCGTTGCCCGTATCCGCCTACGACCCCCGCGAAACGCCGTACGACGCCGAATATTACGTAAAAAAGATAGACGACCTCGTCGGGCGTTTTTCGCCGGTGCTCGGCGGTGTGCTTTCCCCGCGGGATTCCAGGCAGGGGGAATTGTCCTTCGACGCCCCTTCCGGCTCCGAAAAATCTTGATAACGCCGCGGCGTCCGGGTAGATTTCCGCCGTGAAAATTTTTGATTATTCCAAGGCGGGATTTTGGAAAAAATTGGAGTCGGCGTGCGCCCCCGCGGAGGCGGACGGGCGGATATCCGCCGCCGTGGAGGAAATTATATCCGACGTCCGAAGGCGCGGGGACGCGGCGCTGTTCGACCTTACAAGGCGTTTCGACGGCGTAGGCTTGAAGAAGCTCAAGGTCGACCGCGGCGAAATGCGCGCGGCGCTTGCGGCGGTCCCCGGCGCAAAAAAGCGGGCGATAAGGGACGCCGTAAAATGCGTAAGGGACTACCACAAGCGCACCAAGCCGAAAAATTGGCGCGCCAGAAACCCCCACGGCGCCGTGGTGGGCGAAAATTTTTATCCGATTCGAAGGGTCGGAATTTACGTGCCCGGCGGAAGCGCCCCGCTGGCCTCGACCGTCGTCATGACCGTTACTTTGGCGAAACTGGCGGGTTGCCCGGAGATATGCGTGTGCACTCCGCCGTCGTCCGGCGGAAACGTGGACGCCCACGTGCTGTGCGCCCTGTCCATTGCGGGTGCGGACGAGATCTATAAAGTCGGCGGGGCTCAGGCCGTGGCGGCGATGACCTACGGCACGGCTTCCATACGCGCCGTGGACAAACTTTACGGCCCCGGAAACGCGTATGTGACGGAGGCTAAACGCAGGCTTTTCGGAATAGTCGGATGCGATCTGCTTCCCGGTCCGAGCGAAGTTATGGTTGTGGCGGACTCCTCGGCGAATCCGAGGTATATAGCCTCCGATCTGCTTTCCCAGGCGGAACACGGCAGCGGAAGGGAAAAAATCTACCTTGTTTGCACCGACGCGAAACTTGTGGATTCGGTCGGCGTCGAAATCGGGAAAATGTCCAGGCGTTTAAGCCGCGCCGGCAAGCTTTCGAAAATCGTCCGGGATTCGGCGTACGCCGTGGTTGTCCCGAATCTGGACGCCGCCGCGGAGGTCGCCGGCTATACCGCCCCCGAACACCTCGAACTGCACGTGGAAAACCCCGAAGGTCTCGCCTCCAAAATAGGAACGGCGGGGGCCCTTTTACTCGGGGAGAACACCCCGACCGTATTGGGGGATTTTACCGCCGGTCCCAGCCACACCCTGCCCACCGGCAGAACGGGGCGCTTTTCCGGCGGTTTGCAACTTTCGGATTTCATGCGGAGGAGTTCGGTTGTAAAATACGATCCGAAGTCGCTCGAAAAGGCGGCGGGGGTGGTGGAGGCTTTTTCGGAGATGGAGACGCTCGACGCCCACGCAAACAGCCTGAGAATTAGACTGGAATAGAGTATGGATGGTTTCGACGCAGGAAAGGAAAGTCTGGGGCACCTCTTGCGGACCAACAAGAGGTTGGCGCGCGAATTGTCGCGCATAGAAACCGTTTTCAACGCCATACATTCGGCGGTGTTGGTAACCGACGCGCGCGGCGCCATACAATTCGCCAACAACTACGCGGAGCGGCTGTTGGGACTCGGGGAAAACCCCCCTTCGATATTCAAACTTCTGCCGGGAATAGAGGACGCCGTAAATACGGTTCTCGACGGAGACGGCGCCGTGCGGAGGGAATTCGGCGTTACATACCCCGACGAACGGACGCTCAGCGCGCAAATAATACCCTTTAATTTCGGTTCCGCGGACGGCACTTTCGCCGTAATATTGAACGACGTGACGGAGGCCAAGCAGGGCACGGAAAAGTTGATCGAAAACGAAAAAATGTCGTCGCTTTTGAAGTTGGCTTCCGGCGTGGCGCACGAACTGGGAAACCCGCTAAATTCCATAAATATCCATTTGCAGTTGGCGAAAAGGCGCCTCGCCAAACTTTCCAAGGCCCATCCGCGGATTTCCGGGGAACTTTCCGGCGTGGAGGATTCGGTCGGGATATGCTCCGCCGAAGTTGCGCGCCTCGATTCCATAATAGAAAATTTTTTGAAGGCGCTGCGCCCCGTAAAGCCGGACATGAGGGAATGCGACGTCCTTGCGCCCCTGGCGTCCACTTTGAAGATTTTAAACGGGGAGCTTGAAAACTTGAAAATATCCGTGGGCGTGGATGCGGAAGGGCACCTACCGACGGCGCTTGCCGACGCCAACATGTTGAAGCAACTCTATTTCAACATACTCAGGAACGCCATGGAGGCAATGGACGGGGGCGGAAGAATCCGTATAACGGCTTCCAGCGACGACGATTTTGTAAGGTTGTCGTTTTCCGATACGGGATGCGGAATCGACGACGGTTCGATGTCGAAACTTTTCGAACCTTATTTTACTACAAAGCCCGACGGACACGGTTTGGGCATGACGATTATGCAGGCCATAGTGAGGGCGCATAAGGGGGAGATCGACGTCAGCAGCAGGAAGGGAAAGGGCACTAAAATTTCCGTATCCATTCCGAGGTTCGAACCCCGCATACGCATGCTTACGTCGTAGTCTTCAACGCAACGCGGCGATTTTGAAACTTGCGTACGAGCCGTCGGCGGGCGAGATTTGCCTAAACGCCGCGTCCGCCATCGCCGCGAGCCTGCCCCCTCCGGGAAAGCTTTTCCCCCTTCCGTTCCTGGACAGGTACGCCGCAACCTGCGCCGCCTCGCCGAGGTACGACGGCAGTTTGCGGTCCTCCACAAGCACGGGACGCAGGAATCCGCCGAGCGCCGAGTTTTGGGAATTCACCGAAAACAATCCCAGGCGCGTCGTATAAAAGCGCCTCCATTCGCCGGCGGTTTTGGCGAGGGCGTCGAGGTAGAAGCTTTCCCCCGTCAACCTGTGCATATCGGCAAGCGCCGAACACAGGTATGCGTATCCGTACGACGACGCCTGAGAGCCGGACGCGCCTTTCCTTTCCGCATCCACAACGGCGGGCATCTCCCCCGGCATGTCGAGAATCTTTATGAGGGCGTTCGCGCAGCGCCTTGCGGCTTTTTCAAAGCGTGCGTCGGGGCAACGGGGCGAAAGCTTCGCCAAAAAGGACACGGCGAGCGCGTTTTCGGCAACGCCCGCCGATGAGCCGGAAAGGACAAAAAGTCCGCCGCCGTCCTGGTATTTTAAAAGCGACAGCCCCGTTTCGAGGCATTTGTCGCCGAGCGCGGCGTAGTCTCTCGATTCCGATATCTCCGCCGCCGCGCGCAGCAGTACGAGCCTTTCCGCCGCCGACATGCGCGTTCCCCCTCCCAAGAGCGCCTCGGCAACGCGTATTGCCGCGGTATCGGCGGCCTTGCGGGCGCAAAATTGCCGCGGAAATTTCGATTTTACGAGAACGGCGAGCCGCGCGTTTTCGGCAAGCACCCCCGCCGGCAGGGCGGCGGGCCGCCCGAAGAGCACTAGGAGGTTCCACGATTGAATATCCGTAAAAAACGCCGTCCCCACGGGTCCCGACGGAATTAGGGGACCGGCGGGAAGGGAGGCGTCGAGTATTTCCGCGGCTCGCCCCGCCCGGTCCTGCAATTCCCCGGATACTTTGGAATATACCGCAACCGCGCCGGGAAGAATACGGTTCAGGGAGTTGCCGCGTCCGCGGGAGTCGTAACGAAATTTCGAACTGAGGTATATCGGGCGCATTTTCGGGGAGAGAAGTCCCACCGCTATATCTTCGTTTCCGCCGCGGACGCCGTTAAAAAGCTTCTTTAGTATTTCGTAATCGGCGGGATACCGCGAGGGTTCGAGTTTTGAAAGTATGTATTTGTCGGAAACGCATTTCCTCGCCAAAGGGGAAAGCATCGATTCGTCCAGGTCTTCGCGGGTGGTGAAAAGTACGAGTTTGTCGAGCTTCCTGGCTTTCGACTGCAGGCCCTCCCCCCACGCCGACACGCGCTCCCCGTCCTTGGAAAACCCGCCGCCTCCCTTCGGACACCAAAGGGTCGCCAGCACGGCCGCCGCTGCCGCAACCGCGCTCAATACGGCGGACAGCCGCACCAATCTTTTCCTTAACTTATCCACGCGAAAACCCTCCCGGGGGAGCCCCGTCCGCGCCTTTATACGGGCGCGTTTTGAATATTCAGACAATAGGCTTTCACCACAGACAGCGAATACAGGGCCGCGGTTTCACATTTCATTACGTTTTTCCCGAGTTTCGCCCCCAAAAAGCCGGCGTCGCGGGCGGCGGAATATTCTTCGGGCGCCATGTCGCCCTCCGGACCCACCAACACGCATATCCTCCTTGAAGGCTTCATGAGACCCAGCAGCGGTTTTGCCCCCTCTTCGAGGGACGCCACTATCTTTAAATCGAAATTTTGCGTTTTTTTAAGGAAGGTTTTAAAGTCGGACGGTTTTTGGACGTCGAAGGGGGAAAAATTCGAGGACTGCTTTACGGCTTCGACCAGCTTGGCGCGCCACTTAAGCATTTTCCTTTCCGCATCCTCTTCGGTTGGAAAGCGTACTTCGGAGCGCCGGGACAGGACGGGAAACAACCCCGAAGCTCCGATTTCCACGCATTGGCGAAGTATGGTGTCGAAAGTCCTACCCTTTGGAAGGCATTGGGCGAGCACAATCTCCGCGGATTCGCCCCCGCACCGTATGGGTTCCAATATTTTTAATTTCGCGGATTTTTTATCGGGTACGGCTATTTCCGAACGAAACAGGTTTCCTTCGAGGTCGAACAAATCCACGACGTCCCCCCGTTTCGCCCTAAGCGCGGCGCACAAATGGAGGCTTTCGGCTTCGCACAATTCGACCACGGAACCCGCCGCCGTCTCCAATCCGCGAAAATCGCAATACGCCCTGAAACCAGCCATCCCAAAACAGCTTGCACTTTTGCGGGGTTTTGTAAAAATTATTTTTATGCAAAACGAAAAAGGAGACGCGCTTTCGGGCAAAAAACTCGTGCTCGGGGTGTGCAGTTCCATAGCGGCGTACAAAGCCGCCGACTTGACGTCGGTTCTCGTAAAAATGGGGGCCGACGTCCGTGTCGTAATGACCCGCAACGCCGCGCGCATCGTCTCGCCGAGGGTTTTCCAGACGCTGTCGCGCAACGACGTGAATATTTCCATGTGGGGGAAAATACCGGAATGGAAACCGGAGCATATATCCCTGGCGGAATTTGCGGATCTTATGGTGGTGGCCCCCGCAACGGCGAATACTATCGGAAATTTTGCAAACGGTCTGGCGCCCGATTTGCTATCGTCGGTGTTTTTGGCGGTTCCGCCGTGCAACGTCGTTGTAGCCCCCGCGATGAATTCGGCGATGTACGCGCATCCTTCGGTGAAGAGGAATACGGATTTTCTAAAGGAGGTGGGGGTGTCCTTTGTGGAGCCCGGATACGGCGCCCTTGCGTGCGGAACGGAGGGCAGGGGAAGGCTTGCCGGCGTGGACGACATCGTATCGGCGGTCGTTAAAAAACTAACCCGCAAAATTCCGTCGTGAAAGAGGCGATAAAAATATTGCGCGACGAACTTAAACGCATGGCGTCCGAAGGTGTGGAATTCGTTGCCGTCGACGACGAAAGCATGGCGGCTTTAAGAAAATATTCCGCGTCATTCAACGCCAGTCCCGAAGACGGAAACTGTGCGGACGGCGCCGAAGAAAGCGGAAAATCCGCGCCGGACGCCGGATTCGCCGCCGCGGACCGGTCCGGAACAAGGGGGAAAAGGTTGAAAATAAAAACGGCTTCGGTCGATTTTAAGACGACGGACATACCCGACCCCAAACCTTTCAAGCTTCCGGAGGGCGGAAAGCTCGAGCGTTGGAAGGCGTTGAAGAACATCGTGCTGTCGGACGTCGTTTGCAATGCGCACGTAAAACCGGGGAAAAAAGTCGTGTTCGGCGTGGGCAATCTCGACGCGAAAATATTTTTCTGCGGCGAAGCTCCGGGGGAGGACGAGGAGATACAAGGGGAGCCCTTCGTGGGCAGGGCGGGACAACTTTTGACGAAGATTATAGGCGCCATGGGTTTGACGCGCGGCGACGTCTACATAGGAAACATTATGAATTGGCGTCCGGAACTCCCCACCCCCCACGGCAACCGCCCCCCTACGGAGGCGGAAATGAACTACTGCCTCCCCTACCTGAAGGCGCAGATAGCCATAGTGCAACCCCGGGTAATCGTGGCGTTGGGGCACTCCGCAATGGTCGGATTGTTGGGTTCCGACCCTCCGCGCCTCATGAAGGACGTGCGCGGAACATGGAACAAGTTCGACGGCACGGATTTGATGGTGACGTACCATCCGTCGTACCTGGTGCGCAACCCGACGAACCCGGCGAAGCGGTTGGTTTGGGAGGATATGATGTCGGTAATGGAGCGCGCGGGAATGGAAATATCCGAAAAACAACGCGGATACTTCAACGCAAAGTAAACCGTCCGCGCGGGGGGTTACGGGTTTCCCGTTTCCTACGCCTTTTGTTCCGGTCTCGGGAAAAGTATTTCCTTTTCCGCAAGCCTTGCGCCCTCCAGCGAATTTCCCCACTGAAGCCGGTCTCCGAAAGTCTCCACGGGGGATGTCCCCATAAGCTTCAATATTTTTGCCGAAACTCCGGGCATTACCGGCGCAAGCAGAATCGACGAAATCCTGAGCCCCTCCGCCATATTGGCTATTGTGGAGTTTAGAAGTTCCAAATCCCGGGGGGTTCCGCTCTTCGCCAGTTTCCACGGGGCCCGCTGTTCGGCGTAGCGGTTTATTGCGCGTATAAAATTAAATATTTTTTCAAGCGCGGTATGGAACTGCAGGCCTTCGTATAGGCGCATCGCCTCCTCCACAGTTTCGTCCGCCGCCCTCTTCAGTTCGGACTCTATTTCCTCCACGGTTTGCGCCTTCGGCACAATCCCGGAACAGTATCTGCCCCCCATGTTCAACAGCCTGTTGAGAAGGTTTCCGAGGTCGTTTCCGAGGTCGGACGTATACCGCGTTGCGAAGAGGTCGAAGGAAAAGTCCGAGTCCTGCCCGACGTTCATTTCCCTCATCAGGAAATATCTGAACGTATCCACCCCGAATTTGTCCGCCAAATCCAGGGGGTTCACCACGTTCCCGAGGCTCTTGGACATCTTTTCTCCGGACGAGAGCCACCAACCGTGCACGAGTAGCGACTTGGGCATTTCCACCCCTATGGCTTTTAATATGATCGGCCAATATACCGAATGGGGCGGAACAAGTATGTCTTTCCCTATTACGTGGAAGTCCGCCGGCCAGTTGTCGGCGAATTTGTCCGTGCCGTATCCCACGGCGGATATGTAGTTTACAAGGGCGTCGAACCAAACGTAGGTTACGTAGTTTTCGTCGAAGGGCAGGGGTATCCCCCATTCAAGCCGTTCGCGCGGGCGCGATATGCAGAGGTCGTTCAACGGTTCGCGGAGGAATTCAACCACCTGCTTCGCCCTAAATCTGGGATATATGAAGTCGTCGTGCGTTTTTATGTAGTCCACCAACCATTCCTGGTATTTCCCGAGCTTGAAGAAATAGTTGCTCTCCGTAATTTCCGAAACGTCCCCGAATATTTCGGGCCACTTGCCGTCGACTTTGTCCTTTTCCTGCAGGAATTGTTCCTGCCGCGTGGAATAAAACCCCCTGTAGTCGGCCTTGTAAATGTCGCCGTTGTCGAAAAGCTTTTGCAGTATGAGCCTTACAACTTTGATATGCCGCGGTTGGGTTGTGCGTATGTAGTCGTCGTTCGATATGTCGAGTTTTTTGCAAAGAGCCGCGAATTTTGCGGCTTGCTCGTCGCAAAATTTTTGGGGCGTAATTCCCGCTTTTTTCGCGCTCTGCTGAACCTTGTGTCCGTGTTCGTCGAGACCGGTCAGGAAGTGCACCTTTCTCCCCTTCATTCTGTTGAATCGGACTATGACGTCGGATAGGACCTTTTCGTACGCGTGTCCGAGATGCGGAGATCCGTTGGCGTAGTCTATCGCGGTTGTCAGGTAAAAATTTTTAGACATCGTTCGGGCATTGTCCGTCCAACCCGGTTGGTTGGCAAGTTAAAAAAGGGGGAAGCCGCAAAGCTGTAAGCCGGATTCTGTAGTTCTTGCGAACCGGCATCCATTTATCTGGACGCGCCGCGGTTTCTGCCGGGGCGCCCCCTCCGTTCGGAGTGCGACATACCCGGGACAATCGGACGGGCAGCCCTGTCCCCTACGTTGTCTTGCACCGAATTGGGTTTGCCTTGCCCGCCCGGGTTGCCCCGGACGGCGGTGAGCTCTTACCTCGCCGTTTCACCCTTGCCGTCTGGACGGCGGTTTGTTTTCTGTTGCACTTTCCGTATCGCGGCGTCGCCGCCGCGACCCCGTTCTTTTCGAACGGAATTCCGCCCTGCGGTGTCCGGACTTTCCTCTCCGGCCGAAAAACCGGAGCGGATGCCCGCCTTGCGGCTTCCTTGCCGTATACTCTTCCAGTTTTTTCGGTATTGCGCAAGAAAAGAAAATCCCCCTTCGAAGCGCCGTTTCCCGGCCGGATTCCCTCCCTTTATTTGTCTTGAAACTTTTATTCCGTTCGGATACGCAGTCGCATTCAAATGAGGGTCGATTTTAACAAAATACCTGTTTCGGGATCGGAGATCGATTACATGCGCAAAGCCGTGGATTCCGGATACCTCCAAGGCGGCGGAAAATTCATGAAAATTTGCGAGGATTCCATAAGTAGGACGTCCGGTTCGCATTGCGCCCTGCTTACAACTTCGTGTTCCTCCGCCCTGGATATCGCGGCTTTGCTTCTCGATATAAAGGAGGGCGACGAGGTTGTAATTCCGACCTTCACGTTTGTATCCACGGCGAACGCGTTTGTCCTGAGGGGGGCGAAGCCCGTCTTTGCGGACGTGCGTCCGGATACGCTCAATATGGACGAAAACAAGGTTGAAGCCCTAATAAACGGCAGGACGCGCGCGATAGTACCCGTCCACTACGCGGGGGTTTCCTGCAATATGGACGCCCTTTGCGGCATCGCGCGCAGGCGCGGGATATCCGTTGTCGAGGATGCGGCGCAGGGGTTTATGTCGTACTACAAGGGGAGGCATCTCGGTTCGATGGGGGTCTTGGGCGCGTTGAGTTTCCACGGTACAAAGAACGTCGTGGCGGGAGAGGGCGGGGCTCTTTTGGTGAACGATCCATCGATGGAGGAGCGCGCCAATTTTATACGTGAGAAAGGCACCAACCGCATCCGCTTTGTGCGCGGCGAGATAGATAAATATACGTGGGTGGACTACGGCGGCAGCTTCATCCCGTCCGAACTATCGGCGGCGTTTTTGGCGGCGCAACTTGAAAAAGCTGAGGATTTCACGCGGGCGCGCGTCGGGGCGTGGAATTATTACGCCGAGAATCTGTCGGAAACGGAGCGCGAGGGGAAAATTTCCCTGTGCAAGGTTCCCGACGGTTGCGTCCATAACGGACACATATTCTTTATCTCCACCGACGCCCCGCAGCTGACCTCCCGGCTTGCGGCGTTTTTAAAAGGGAGGGACATATTCGCAAATTCGCACTACGCCCCGCTCCATACATGTCCAATGGCGGCGAAACTCGGTTGTTCGAAGGAACCCCTTCCCGTGGCGGAAAAAATGGCCAAGACCATGCTGAGACTTCCCATATATTCGACGATATCAAGGAACCAGCAGGACTGGGTTTGCGAATCCATACGCGACTTTTTTAGGAAATAGTTTTTAAAAAACATTTCCGTCAGCGCGGACGGGAAACCGTGTTGTCTACAAAATCAGCATGGCGTCGCCGTAGGAATAGAAATTGTATTTCAGGGATACGGCCTCCGCGTAGATGCTTTTCAACAAGTCTATTCCCTCCTCCGAATCCGGGGTGAGAAACGCTGCTATAAGGCACATTAGCGTCGAGCGCGGCAAATGGAAGTTTGTTATTGCAATGTCCGCGGATACTATCCGCTGCGGCGGATAGACAAACAACGAAGCGGCGTCGTGCGCGTCCGCCGAGAAGTCGATTTCGGGATGCTTTCTGCAATAATCCTCCATCGCCCTCAGCGAAGTGGTTCCCACCGCGACCCTCGGACGCGACGTGTCCGCCATGGCTTTCAGCGTGTCTGCCGGAATGAAATAGTTCTCGGAATGCATGCGGTGCCCTTGAATTTTGTCCGTCTTTATCGGCTGGAACGTTCCCATCCCTATGTTCAGGGTGAGTGCGCGGAAGTCGTGCCCCGCCCGCACGAGCGACTCTTCGAGCCTTTTGGTAAAATGCAGTCCCGCGGTCGGCGCGGCCGCGGCCGCGCGTTTACGGGGATCCGCATAAACCGTTTCGTAGCGGATATTGTCGAAAGTTTTATCGTACGACGGTGAATCCTGCCTCCGGGCGATGTACGGGGGCAGAGGCACCACGCCGAAAGCTTCGCTCATTTCGGTTACGCTGCCGAATTTTTCAAGCTTGAACGACACCAATGCGCTGCCGTCGGAATTTTTCCCAAGCACTTTCGCCCTAAAAACCCCCGGAATTTCAAATTCCGCCCCCGCCGGAAGCCTTTTCCCCGGCCGCAGCATGCAGTTCCATACGCAACCGTCCCCGGCGGGGGAAAGAAGGAGGCATTCCACTTTCGCCCCGCTTGTTTTTTTTGCGAAGATTCTTCCCTTCAATACGGCGGCGTCGTTGCGGAATATATTGCAACGCGGAGGCAGGAAGGCGGCGAGTTCCTTGAAAACGGAATGCGATATGTTCCGCGTTTTCCTGTCGAATACAAGTAGCCGGGATTCGTCCCTCCGGGGCGCCGGATAACGGGCTATGCGCTCTTCGGGAAGATCGTAGTCCAATACGGACGCGTCCATTTTATCCCCCCAGGATTTCCGCGATTTTTGCGCCTGACAGCGAGCATATCCCCTTCCTCCCCGCCTCGAGAGACGCCCATTTTACGGCGCGCGCCGCCGCAAGCTTAAAATCCGTGTTTGCGCGAAACAGCTCGAATGCCAGACATGCGAACATGATGTCGCCGCAACCCGTGCTTGAAACCTCTTCGATACGGGGGGGGCTTACGGAAAAAGTTTCCCCGTTCCTCTCCTTGAACAAGGCTGGCTTTCCGCCGTCGGTAACGGAGAAGTATCCGAGATTCAAACTTCCCGCAACTTTCTCGAAAGCGTCCTTAAAAACTTCGAACCCCCCTCCGTCCACGGTCTTTGCAAGATTTGAAAAAAATTCGTACCGGTTTATTTTCAGGAGGTCGCATCCCATGGCGATGGCGTCCCCAAGGGGGGGACCGTACGTGTCGGCGCAAAAGATTAATTTTTTAGACGCCCGCAAGTTCCGCAATTCTCGGGCGTGTTTTTTGCTCCATCCGGGGAAACTTCCGCAGAGCGCCACAATATCGCGGGGCGACGCCTTGTCGGAAATCCTTTCCATGGCCCTCGCGAAGGCTTCTATTCCGACCGGCGTTCCCGCGCCGAGGAAGGTTGTTTCCACGCCCGTCGCGGCGTCCACGCATACAAGCCCGGTTCGCGTATCGCCATCCACGGGTTCGGATACGATGCGGCAGAAATTTTGCCTCCTTAAAAATTTTACGCATTTTCTTCCGTCCGTTCCGCCCGGAAACACCACGGAATACGGTCTTATTTTGCCCGTGGGCAAAGCGCGCGAAATTGCGGCAACGGCTTTCGACGCGTTTACGCCCTTTCCCCCCGCTTGAAAATCCGCGGGAGAAAGGGCGTGAGCGGCGGCTCCCAGGGGAGGCATATTGAAAGTCATTGTAGTTTCCGCGAGCAGGTTGCCCGTTATGGCGAAGAATTTTTTCATCCTGCGCACAGCTTCGTATTTTTTTCCCCTTATTCAAGAAAAACGGTTGCATCGAACCGCGTTTTTATACGATAATGGCGGGTTGAAAAGTGCGTTGCCTATGAAGATGAAGATATTGATGGTTGCATCGGAATGCGCCCCGTTTTCCAAAGTCGGGGGTCTTGCGGACATGGTTTCGTCGTTGTCCAAGGAACTTGCCGTTAAGGATGCCGATGTCAGGGTGTTTACCCCCATGTATTCCTCGATACGCCGCGGAGCGAAGTTCCGCAAGGAAATGGACAACCTGAGCGTACACATGGGTTTGGGCGTGGAGGAATACGCTTCGGTGTGGCGCGCGCCGCTCGGGAAAGCCGCGGTCCTGTTCCTCGAGTTCAACCGTTTTTACGACCGGCCCGGCATATACGATTACAACGGAATTTCATACGACGACAACGGGGGGCGCTTTACGTTTTTATGCAAGGCGGCACTCGAGTACTGCCTGGCGACGGGGTGGATTCCCGACGTGGTGCACTGCCACGACTGGCCCGCCGGATTAATTCCCGTGTATCTCAATACGACTCTCCGCAATTCGCCCATCGGACGGGCAGTTACGATTTTCACCATCCACAATATGCAGCACCAGGGGGTTTTCGACCGCAGATTGCTCGACTACGCGGGGATACCGGATTCCGAATTCCGCATGGATTCGTGCGAGTTTTACGGGGCGGTGAGCATGATGAAGGGGGCGCTTTACAACTGTACAAAAATTACCACCGTAAGTCCCACCTACGCGCGCGAGATTCAAACCAAGGACTACGGTTGCGGATTGGATTCCCTCCTTCGTTTCAGGGCTGCGGATCTCATCGGCATAATAAACGGGGTGGATACTTCGGAATGGAATCCGGAGACGGACAAATTGATACCCGCCAACTACGGGCTTTCCGATATTTCCGGCAAGGCGAAATGCAAATCGGCACTTCAGGAAAGTGCCGGCTTGGAAAGGGATGAAAACATTCCGCTCTTCGGGGTGGTTTCGCGGCTTTTCGACCAAAAGGGCTTGGACCTGCTTGCCCGCATAGCAAAACCCCTCGTGGACAATATGAAGATCCAGATTTTCGTGTTGGGCGCCGGGGAACCGTGGCTCGAAAAGGCTTTTTCCGACTTAACCGCGTCCAACCCCGGCCGCATATCGTGCTACATAGGTTACAACAATAAACTCGCCCATCTCGTCGAGGCGGGTTCGGATTTTTTCATAATGCCGAGCCGGTTTGAACCCTGCGGGTTAAACCAAATGTATTCCATGATATACGGAACACTCCCCATAGTGAGATCGACGGGGGGGTTGGCGGACACGGTCGAGCAATATAGGCAGGGGGAGGGAATCGGAGACGGTTTTGTTTTCAACGACCCGACTTCCGATGCCCTTTACAACACCATAGGGTGGGCGTGTTCGACGTGGTACGACAGGAAAATCGACATAACTGCGATGAGGCGCAATGCGATGTCGAAGAATTTTTCGTGGTCGGTTTCATCGGAAAAGTACAAGCAGGTTTATAAGTGGGCCGGCGACGCCCGGGCCCTCGGTTTTTAAAAGGCATGTTTACCCGCACGGCGAAGCGCACATATAGAACCAGCGAACTTCCGTTGTGGTATGAAAGGATTTCATACGGCTGGGAGAAGAAATTCGGGCTCGAGGAGATAATTTACGGACGAAAACTTTACAAATCGGGGGTTGTAAAGGATATCGAACTCGAATCTTCCGAGGTCGTAATATGCGCAAAAATGCCGGACGGCGGCGAACCGTATTGCGTTGTGGATTTCAACGGCGTCGATTTCTCCTACCGCGGTTCGCAGACGGACGATTTTTTGACGGCGTCGCTTGCGGTGGCGGGTTTTTACGAAATAGAAGAACTCGTGGCCGATACGGCGGTCCTCCCGGAGTTTGCGGCGGGTTGGACGCGTTTGCCCGATTCGGCGCAATTGCGCGGGAATGCTGACGCGCCGCAACCGGCGGGCGTGGATAACCCTTCTTCCGCCTGCGAATCCGCCGCCGCGGGGGAAAAAGACTCCGGTTCGGGGCAATCCCCCGCAAGGGATCTTGTCTTGAAATTTTTTTCGCGCAGAAAAGGGTTGGTTTTTTGCGCGCATTGGGTTGCGCGGAACGGCGGACGGCGCAAGGCGTTCGGAAAAAATTGCGTTCCGGTGGAGTCTTTGTCCACGGACGAATGCGAAAATCTGATACGTCTGGCGACTTTTGCGCGCAAATCCGGCTTTAAATACGAATCGGAGACGTATGTACTCGAGGAAATATCGAAAATTCCCGTTTTTCTGTCGTCGGAACTTCCAAAATGGAGGCGCTATTTCCCCATAAGAAAGGACAAATTTGTAGACTTGCTCGGACGCGGGGAGAGGAGGATTCAACTACATCCCTCGGCGAAAACCCTTTCCGGCGACGCGTCCGATTTCGACGTGGAATGGTTTCCCTATGTGGACGACGAGTCTATCGACGCAACGGAAATCGGCAAACTTGCGGTCGGCGCAAGTTCGGTCCGCATAATACCCGCCTACGGTATAATCCGGATTTCGTCCGAAGATTCGCAATTTGTGCAAAACGTGGAGAAGTCGAGGAATTTTGGTTTCGCCGACGGAAAAATTCCGCGATATATGCTTTTGTCCCTTTCCGATTTCGGCGCGCGCATAAATCTGGACGCCGATTTGAGGAAGTGGAAGGAATCCCTCTTAAAAGAAGTCGATATTCCAAACGGTAATTTGCCAAGATTTCTAAGACGTTACCAGCGGCTCGGAGTGGGGTGGGCGATGAACTTATTTTCGCACTCCTGCAACGCCATGATAGCGGACGAAATGGGATTGGGGAAAACCGTCCAGACCCTTACCGTTATAGATATATTGTCGCGCGAACCCGGCGCTTCAAACAAGTTTCTGGTGGTGTGTCCGGCAAGCGTTATTCCCGTATGGGTATCGGAGACGAAAAAATTCTTCCCGGACATAAAAACGGCGGTATTGACGTCCAAGGGGAATCCGGGGGAAGCCGCCCTTTGGATCTCCAGCTACGCCCAACTTCGGCGCAATAGGAGGTTTGTGGATGACAACAATTTCGATTTGGCGGTGCTCGACGAGGCCCAATTTATAAAAAATCCCGACGCGGAGACAACGGCGGCGTGCATGTCGATATCAGCGAGGAGGAAAATTGCGCTCACGGGAACACCGGTGGAAAACAGACTTCTCGATTTGTGGACTTCGTTTAGATGGCTTATGCCGGGGCTTATGGGGCAAAGAAAAACCTTTGAACGGGCGGTGGCAAGCGACGCGTCGATTGTGGATGTCGTGCGGCGCCAAGTAGCCCCGTTTGTTTTGCGCCGCTTAAAGTCCGAAGTCGAGAAGGAGCTTCCGGAAAAAATCGACGTGGATCTCCTGTGCCCGATGAACGGACAGCAGAAATCGGAGTACAATAAACTGCTTTTACGGGCGCGGCGTGAACTCGAAAATACGCGCGCGGTCCGCGATGCGGGCGCGCGGATTACCGTCCTATCGATTCTTACCCGGTTGAGGCAGGTCGCCTGCGATGCCGCACTTCTGCCCTGGATAGGTACGGACGGCGCGGCGGAGCCCGGAGGCAAAATATCCGTTCTGATGGACAGGGTCGACGAGCTGTACCAGGGGGGAAAAAAAATCCTTATTTTCAGCCAGTTTACGAAATTTTTGGACATAGCAAAAAACCGTCTTTCCGGCATCGTGGGGAGAGGGCGCGTCTTTGAACTCACCGGTTCCACTCGGGACCGTTCCCGGCCGGTCGAGGCGTTCCAGCATACGGACGGAGGCGCGCTTATGTTGGCGAGCCTGCGCGCTGGAGGAACGGGAATCACCCTCACTTCGGCGGATTACGTTTTCCTTTCCGATCCGTGGTGGAATCCCGCCGTCGAGGAGCAGGCTATAGACCGCGTGCACCGCATAGGCAGAAATGGCGACGTGTTCGTATATAGAATGTTTGCTGAGAATTCCGTCGAGGACAAAGTGCGCAAACTCCAGTTGAGCAAGCGGAAGATGTTCGAGGATTTGGTGGGGAGGCTGTCGGACGTATCCGACCGTTCGAATTTTATCGAGACTGTAACAGACATATTATCGTGATGAGAATATACTCGTGGAATGTGAACGGATTGCGCGCCGTTATGGGTAAAGGTTTCTTCGACTTTATATCCGAATGCAAGCCCGACGTGCTTTGTCTCCAAGAGACGAGAATCGATCCGTCCGCGGCGGAGGGGCTGCCCCTCCCGTTTAAATACCGGATTTTTTCGTATGCGGAGAAAAAAGGCTATTCGGGTACCGCCATACTTTCCAATATAGAACCGGGGTGTGCCGGGGAAGTAGCCCTTGACGGGCATCCGAACGAAGGGCGGATAACATACGCCGACTTCGGCGGCTTTAGACTGGTAAACGCATATGTTCCGAACTCCCAAAACGGGTTGAGACGCCTCAAATACAGGCGGGAATGGGACGCCGACTTCCTCGGGTACTTGAACGGGCTCGGCAACACGGTCGTATGCGGGGATTTGAACGTCGCCCACAACGATATCGATCTGGCTCGTCCGGAATCGAACCGTATGAACGCCGGGTTCACCGACGAAGAGCGGTCGGATTTTTCCAAGCTACTAAGTGAAGCCGGTCTCTCCGACGTATGGCGCGAAAGAAACCCCGGTATTTCAAACGCGTATACCTGGTGGAGCTATAGGGGAGGGGCGCGGTCCAGAAATGTAGGGTGGAGGATAGACTATTTCCTGGTGTCTCGCACCATGCTTCACAGGGTCGGCGATTGCGGAATCGCCGGCGGTACAACGGGTTCGGACCACTGTCCGGTGTACCTGTCTGTAGATTGACGGCAAATATTTTGTTTTTAGATTTCGAAACTTTCGGAAGGCTGTGGAATTACGACTTTGGTTTTCGGGGATATGTCGAGGATCTCGTCCATAAACCATTCCCGGGATTCCTCTTCGCCGTGGGTAAGCACGACGCAACGCGGATCCTTCTCCAAAATAAAACCCAAAATTTCCTCGCGGTCGGCGTGGGAAGTGAGATCGAATTTGTCTATTCTGCAATTGAGGTTTCCCACGTAAAATAAATCCCTGAATCTGAATTGTCCGCCCGTTGGGGTTTTTAATATCCTGCCCGCGGGAGTGTCGGGATCGGCGTACCCGACGAAAAATATCGCGTTCGAACGGTTTTCCATAATCGCCGAGGCCGCCAGATAGCTCGGCGTTTTTTCCATCATCATACCGCTGCCGAGCACGTATATCCCCTTCTTTTCAAGTTCTCTTCCCGGGATTATATCCTCCTTTAACGGAATCACCCCCTCCATGTGCTGTTTCCCGAAAAAGAAGGTGCTTGAGCGCTTCGACCCCTTTATAAAATACTCGGCTATATCCAAACCCAAGCCCCCCGCATACACGGGGGTATCCTTCGGAATCGCCCCGCATGTTTTCGCCCTCTTTATGATAAATAGGATCTCCTGCATTCTACCCAAGGCGAATGCGGGAATTAGAACCGTGGCTTCGTCTCTTATTACGCGCGATATGGACGATATAAGACGTTCGACTTCGCCGTCGTAACTTGAACCTTCCGGACGGGAGTAGGAACCGCGGGTAGTCTCAACCACGATTACGTCGACTTTGCCGTCTGGCGGAACGGCACCCCTGAGTACGGAGGTCGAATGAAAGGATATGTCCCCGCTAAATAGAATGCGCCGCTTTTTATATTCGAACAGGACGGAAGCGGCTCCCGGTATGTGCCCGGCGGGGGTGAAGGTGATTTTTACCGGAACGGAGTCCATCCCAAAACATCGGGCGTGTCCGTACGACATCGGAATTATACGGGACCGCAGGGAATCTATTGCGGAATAGTCGAAGAGCGGATATTCCTTTATTCCGAATTCCTCCCGTTGCCTTGACATGACGTTCTTCGAATTTCTCAGCATACGCAGGGTGAGTTCAACCCCCTCTTCGCCGATCAATATCTGCGCGTGGTTTTGTTCGCGCGCTATCACGGGTAGGGCTCCGCAGTGGTCGAGATGCGAATGTGTGACGGCTATAAAGTCCAGCGTCTCCGGCCGTATCTTCGAAAAGTCGGGCAGGGCGCGGATCCCCATGTATTTGGGATGGATACCGCAGTCGACAAGTGCGCGGAAAGATCCGAATTCGACCAGATGTCCGCTTGAACCGATGTCGATTTTTGTATTTAGGTCGGTATATACCACAACGCGTTCAGCCCCCGGCGACGACACTCATTATTTCAAGTTTGTCGCCGTCGCGCAATTCTATGTTTTCAAATTGCGCGAATCTCATCGCCTTTCCGTTGTATTCCACAACGCAACGTTTCGGGTTCGCTCCGATGCTTCTTATAAAATCCGAGACGGTCAAATTCCCGGTTTTTTCGTAAATTTTTGAATTTGCGGTTATTTTCATATGGATGTTTTATTTGCAAAATCCGAGTCTCGATGCTTGCGGCGCATAAATCAATATTATTCTCTTTTACCGCAAGCTGAAATATTTTGCTTTCGGACCAAGAAGCGAAGCGACAGTGGTGGGGGTCGGATTCGAACCGACGAACATCAAAGATGAACGGATTTACAGTCCGCGCCCTTTAGCCCCTTGGATACCCCACCGAATAAAGCCAAACTAAAGGGCGCATTCATGCACACTAAAATTTTGCGCTCAAGCTTTTTTTTATTTTTTTATACGGACTCCGGAAGAGGCATATTGCTCCCGGCCCGTCCGCAACGCGCATACGCAATATAATACGGGAACTTGAAATTAAAAAATTGCCCGGATTGCGTGTGTGTGCTACGGACTGGTTCCTACGCCGGTGTACCGCCGGTTTGTTATGGGTTACGGGTTCGACACATACGGTTTTGCCTTAAGGGCGGCGTTTGCCGCGGTGTCCCTCCTTCTCGGGGGGTGTTCTTCTCCGTCGTTTGTCGGAGCCGATCCCGACTCCGGTCTTCGGGAAATCGCGGTCGAGGATCCTCCCGGTCCGGCCGATTCCAAGGGGGAGGAATTGAACTTAAATCCGGCTTCGTTGGCGCTTTTACGGCGTGCAGGCAGCGGGGATTCGAAATCAGCTTTTGCCGTGGCGATGAACTACGCCGAAGGCGTCAAAGGATTTCCAAAAGACTCCTCCAAAGCCTTTAAATGGTTCGAAATATCGGCAAAATCCGGGAACGCCTACGCCCAAAATTTTGTGGCCGCGGCTTTTTCGAAAGGCGACGGCGTAAAACAGGACCACGCGGCGGCCTATAAATGGTGGAATGCGGCTTCCGACCTGGGCTATCCCGAAGCCACGTACAACCTCGCGGTTTGCAACATGCGCGGTTTGGGTTGCGTTGCAAACCGCGAAAAGGCGTTTGAACTGTTCCTGAAGGCGGCGGAGTCGGGACATGCCCAATCGCAATTTAATTTGGCGCTTTTTTATCTCAACGGAGTCGTCGTTGGGAAATCTCCCGACAGGGCGGTGTACTGGCTGAAACTTTCCGCCGACTCCAAACACCCGTTGGCGTGCGCGGTGTATGCGGGGTTCTTGTACCACGGGAAATACGTCGCCGCGGACAAACGGAAAGCGGCCGCATATTGGGAAAATGCGGCGGTTCTCGGAAATTTGCACGCACAGAAAAATATCGCGAAGATGTATTTCGCGGGGGACGGCGTGGAACGGGACAAGGAAAAATTTTTCAAATTTACCTCCATGGCGGCATCGCAGGGGGACGCCGACAGTTTATTCAATCTCGGCGTGGCCTACGAACACGGCGATGGGGTAGTCCGCAACGGGGAAGTTGCCCGAGAACTTTACAAAAAAGCCGCAACCGCCGGTTCCGTCGACGCCGCGAAAAAGCTTTCAGTCGTAGACGCCGGGAAAAAGGAAAGATAAAAATACGCGGTTTTAAGAATTTGTTCCGCGCCAAACGATCTTTTAATCCGCGCGGCGGTTTTCCCGCACGGTCGACTATTTTATTTCGCCGCCGCCCGCGTCCCTATTTCGAGCGTTCGCCCACAATGTAGTGCGGACGCCTTTTCGACTCCATGTAAATTTTGGACATATAGTGTCCCAACACGCCGAGGCAGAAAAGTTGGAGACCGCTCAGGAAGAAAAGGAAACACACCATGGAAGTCCAGCCGTACGCCGAGTTGTGGAATACCATTTGCCTTACGGCAAGAAACATTATGGCTATTGCCGACAATGCGCAGAACGCCATTCCCAAAACGGCCGCCAGCGCAAGGGGTATGGTGGAAAAAGATGTAAGGGCATCGAGGGAGTATATTGCAAGTCCCCATACGGACCATTTGGTCTTCCCGATTTTCCTTTCAACATTCGGGTATTCTATCCATTTTGTCCTACCGCCTATCCACTCGTATATTCCTTTAGTGAAGCGATTGTATTCGGACATGGATAGTATCGCTTCCAATGTTTTTCTGCGCATTAGCCTGAAGTCCCTCGCCCCCTCAACAAATTTCAAAGGGGAAAGACCGTTAAGTACGCGGTAAAACCATTTGGTTGCAAAATTTCTTGCGGGAGATTCGCCGTCCCGTGTGGTGCGCCGGGCCGCGGCGCAGTCGTATCCTTCGGAATCCAAAGCCCTAAACATATCGGGCAAAAGCGACGGCGGATCCTGCAAGTCGCAATCCATTACCGCTATATAGTCTCCGCGGGCTTCTTTCATCCCGGCGTACATCGCCGCCTCCTTCCCGAAATTTCTCGAGAACGATATGAATTTTACCCTGCCGTCGGATTTCGACAGTTCCCTCAAGACTTCGAGCGTTCGATCCCTGGAACCGTCTTCCACAAATATTATTTCAAAGAGGGGATTCCCCATTTTTTCCATTTGGGAAACAAATTCCCCGTAGAACGCGGGAATAGCCTCCTCCTCGTCCCGGCACGGAACTATTACGGAAAACAACCCGTCGTAGAGAGGTTTTATGCCCGAAGATGTTTTCCTGTTTTCTTCCATTGTACTAAACTACAATATAGTCTCCGAATCGCTTATTCCGTCCGCGTAGCAAACCGCACCGTTGAATGGAATTTTTCAATTGTTCGAATTTACCCTTATGCGGCGGAAGTCCTCCCGTTTAAAATTTTTGCGGCGGTGTATGCAAGGACGGCCGTCGAAGTTATTCCTATAATCCCGGCAAGTATCCCCGAAAGCGCGGTATCGGGCAGGAATGCCACCGTATAGTCGGCGAAGGGAGCATTGACGAAATTCGGCGCTCGGGGCAACATGGAAAAAGTTTGCATGGTCCATTCAAACGCGTCGGGAAACGCGCATGCGAAGGGTGAAATTGCAACGGACGCCGCAGAGAGAATCCCCACCGCCAAGACTGTGCGCCCCGCGGGGGCTTCCTCCGCGCCTTTGTTTAAGAACGACAATATAATTACGGAAGCCGCGGCTTCGAATGCCGCCAACGCAGCATGTACGCCGGCAAGCGTTAAAAACACCTGGACCGATTCCTTTCCCGAGAACGCAAGCTCCGCGCACAGCGCGGCAACCGCAAGCTCCATCGACATGAACGCCGCAACCGCCGTGGCCGTTTTATCCGGCACGTTGCGGCGAAGCATGGTCGAACGTATCAAACCTCCGGCTCCCGCGCCGAGAACCGCCATGTTTAGGACATTCGCCCCGAGCATCGACAAGCCTCCGTCGGCGAACAACAGCGTTTGCAGTATCAGCACAATCGCAAGCGAGAGCATTGCGGCGGGTGTTCCGAGCATCGCCGCGGCGAAAACCCCTCCTATAAGATGCCCGGATATGCCGTGCCAAACGGGATAGTTCAGCATTTGAAACCCGAAAACGGAGGCGCTAACCATGGCGAACTTGGACGCCGACGGCATAGAATCCCTATTTTTGTATAGAAAACCGACGGAAGCCGCTACGCCGATTGTAGCTACGGCCGCCGTAACGGGGCATACGCCCCCGGAAAACATTTCAGACGGTATATGCATAAGCATGCTCCTTTTACGGAACGAAGTCCTAAATTAAGAAAGCGGATACATCAACCCATTTCTTATAAAAAATAAAAAAATAGCGGGTTTCAATTTGTTGCAAAATCCGTTTTGCGGAAAAATCAAAGCGGATTATACAATCTACAATCCATAACTCTTGGGTTTGACTTTTCCCCTTTGTAATCGAAGTTCTTGTCGGTACAGTTTACAATAGTTTCGTTGCCGTCGCCAGAAAAATGTTAACCTTAATTAACTTTTTTATTGACAAGTTAGACTAATGCAACTTTTATCCCGGTCGATTTCCGATAAAAAATGAGAATACAGAAAAACATTTTGGGCGAGTCCAGGGAGGACTATCTCGAAACGATTTTAAGACTTTCCTCGGGAGGAAAACCCGTGAAGGAAGTGGACATAGCCAGAATTCACGGGGTTTCAAAATCCAGCGTTTCCAACGCGCTTGCCGCCCTAGGCGCGGCGGGATACTTGGTGTATGAAAAATATAAGCCCGTGCGGTTGACCGAAGAAGGGAGAAAACTGGCGTTGCAAACCTTCGGCAAACACATGCTTCTTGTGAGGTTTCTGGTCGATATATTGAAAATCCCCCGCGGGAATGCGGAGGATGCCGCCTGTAAAATGGAGCACGCCATGGGCGAAAACTTGACGTTAAAATTGGCGGAATTCGTGAGAGGGAGACTTGGCGCCGCCTCGTGACGGGCGAAATGCGGTGCGTCCGTTTTCCTCGAATGCAACGCCGTTTGAATGGATGAGGAAAGATGTTGCAAGGGGGATTAAACGGATTGGCGGAGGTCGAAATTTTAAAAATTAAACAGCAGCGATAATGAAAAAGAAAATAAAAACAGAAAAGAAAGTCGGATCGGATTCGAAGTTGACGTTGGCGGATTTGCCGGTCGGCGCGAAGGCCACTATAATAAAAATAATACCGTGCTCGCGCGGCAAAAAGAAATTTGCCGACGTGGGGCTTGTCCCGGGAACCGAACTCGTGATGGAATCCCACGCCCCGTTCGGAGGGCTTTTGCGGGTGAAAATAATGGAAACAAGCATGGCTTTGCACGCTTCCGAGGCGAAAAACATTCTTATGAGAAAGAAGGAGAAAAACGGATGAAAAAGCGTTTTAAAATCGCCCTTGCGGGCAATCCGAACTGCGGGAAAACGTCGATATTTAACGTTCTGACGGGGGCGCGCCAGCATGTGGGCAACTATCCGGGGGTTACCGTCGAAAGTAAATCCGGCTTTTTTACAATAGGCGAAGCGGAGATTGAATTAGTGGATCTCCCCGGAATCTATTCGTTGTCTTCCAGTTCCCCCGAGGAGAACGTGGCTTTCCAGGAGCTGACGAAACCCGGGGTGGATCTAATACTCAACGTGATAGATTCGTCAATTCCGCGCAGAAGTTTGTACTTAACTACGCAATTGGCCGAATTGCACATTCCCATGATGCTTGTCTTTAATATGAGCGACGACGCCAGAAAAAAGGGAATGAAGTTCGACATAAAAAAGTTCGAACAGTATTTCGGATCCCCCGTGGCGCAGACCGTCGGTCGATCCACCGAAGGGGTCGAACCGTTGGTTTCAAAATTGTCGGAGGCGTTGAAGACTTTGGACGGCCACGGCGTGCCGATGCTTACCTACGGTTCGAATATAGACGATTCCATAAACGCCGTAGCGGAAAAAATAGATAAATTGGGTGTTGAAAAATATTCCCACATACCGTCGAGGTTTTTCGCCATAAAACTCCTCGAGAGCGATTCCTGCACGATGAAGATACCCGAGTTCCAACCCGTGTGGGGGGAAGTCGCCGGACAGATAAACCATTTATCCGAAATACACGCGATAGACGATACCTCCACCTTTATGGCGGACCGCCGTTATGCGATGCTTGCGGGGGCGTGCAGGGACGCGATATCCATGACGGGGGAGCGTCGGCGCGAAATATCCGATAAAATCGATACAATCGTAACGAACAAATTTTTGGGATTACCGCTGTTTTTGGGGATAATTTACCTGACCTTCTGGTTTACGTTTACGTGCGCCGATCCGTTGATGGGTTGGATAGAAGAAGGTTTCGCGCTGCTGTCCGATTGCGTCCGTTCCGTATGGGACGAAAACTCGTGGCCGTATACGAGATCGCTTGTAACCGACGGCGTTATAGCCGGAGTCGGAGGGGTTTTGGTATTTTTGCCGAATATTTTATTCTTGTTTTTCGCCATAGCCATATTGGAGGAAAGCGGATATATGGCGCGGGCCGCCTTCGTTATGGACGGCATAATGCGCAAATTCGGATTGCAGGGAAAATCGTTCATCCCGTTGATTTTGGGGTTTGGCTGCAATGTCCCCGCCATAATGGCTACCCGGACCATAGAGAGCGAGCGCGACCGTAAAACCACAATTATGATTCTGCCCCTGATGAGTTGCGGGGCGCGCCTCCCCATATACGCCCTTATAATACCCGCGTTTTTTGCGTTGAAGTTTCAAGCCCTGGTTATGTGGACGGTTTATTTGATAGGGATAGCGGTTGCGTTGATTTGCGCCCGACTGTTGAAGGCCACCCTTTTCAAGGGCGACGGCGAGGTATATCTTATGGAGCTTCCGCCGTACCGTCTGCCGACTTTGCGGACTTTGGTTTTGCACATGTGGGATAGGGGCAAGATGTATTTGCACAAGGCGGGCACCATAATCCTGGCAACATCCATAATACTTTATGTTTTCAATTCCTATCCTGAAAAGGACGTGTTCTCGAAAGATTACGAGTCGCAGATAGCGTCGCTTAGGGAAAGCGCAAAGATAAAGGGAAAACAGTTGGACATATTGTCGATGAACGGTTTTTTGAGCGCCGGTGAGAAGGCGGACATCGCCGCCGGAGGGGAGATTCCAGAGGACCTTTTGGATTCGATATCCGGCAGGCAAATGACCGGCGCCCAAAAAGCCGTAATATCGCGTATTTCCGAGGCGTACGGCAAAATAGGCGAACTTGAAAACGAGCGTAAAGCGGAGGCCTTGGAATACACAATTTCCGGACGAATCGGAAAGTTTTTGGAGCCCGTGTTTAAACACATAGGCTTCGACTGGAAAATGACGACGGCCAGTATCGGCGCGTTGGCAGCCAAGGAGGTGTTTGTTTCCCAATTGGGTATTCTTTACGCCGAAGGCGAAACCGACGAGGAAAGCGTTCCACTTAGGGAACAACTTGTAAAAAATTATACGCCGTTGCAGGGATTTTGCATAATGCTGTTTTGCCTTTTGTCGATACCGTGCCTGGCCACGCTTGCCGTAATAAAACGCGAGCTCAATTCGTGGAGGGCGGTCGCTTACGAGGCCGTCGGATTGTTCGTCTTGGCGTATGTTTCCACTTTTGCGGTATACCAAATAGCCTCGGTTCTGCAAATAGGAACAAAATTGGCGCAATAGCGATATGGAGACCTATGTTACAATGGCGGCAGCCTTTGCCGCGGCCTTCGCAATATTATTTTTCTCGGGGAGGCGGAGGTCTTCCGGTAAGGAGGACGGATCTTGCGGCAAATGCCGGAATGGCGGAACGTGTTCCTGCTGTTGCGGGGGGAAGCGGACCGGTACGATGCATTGGGAGGATCCGCACGGGAAATAGCCCGGATGCAAGCTGGAGAATACTGTCCTCGATTCGGGGTATCGGAATATCGGTTTCCAACCCTCCGAAGAGTTTCGCGTATTCCGGCGAATTTTGAATCCTGATAAAATCCTATTCTTGGTTGCGTCTTTTTGAGGACGGCCGGAACAGTTTATAGGCGAGCCACGCGCAAAATATCGCGGCAATGCCGTAGCCCCCGACCCTAGCGGGACTCGACGCGGAAAGCCTGCAAATTACGTCCCCAACCAAATTAAGCAATTCGTTCCTACTCCCGAGGTACGCGGCGAGAGCCGTTCCGGAAAGCAGGACTTTCGGGTGCTTTTCCAAAGTGTCGAGAATTTTCGAAGGGGTCTTTTTCAGGGCTTCCGCAAATCCTTGGTATTGCTTTGGGGAGGCTTTTTGAACCCTTAGGAGGGCGTCGCTTCTTTGCGCGATTCTAAGGACGTCGCTTTTCGGCAGCGTGTTGGCGATTTTGCAAACATCGTCCCCCAACTTAAAAATATCCAATCCCAATCCAGGATACTTCGCCTCGAGTACGAGGAATTCCTCCGAACCCTTCGTTAGATTTTCCGATATTAATCTTTTATTGGAGTTTACGATATGTATCAGGATTTTTCTGTCTTTCGGCGGAGTTTTTTCCAGTGCGCGGATTATCTTTTCCGGAGACAGTTCGATGGCTTTTAGAGCCCGCAATCCGTGGGCGGATGCGTATTTTGCGGCTTCCTCCACGCATTTTTTCCCCCCCGTTTTCGCGATTGCATCCAGGGATTTTCCTATCCCGGCCTCTCCTCCGAATTTTGCAACCTCCCTTGTTGCGCCTTTTTTTGAAAAGTACGCAACCAATTCCCTTGCCGACGAGCGCGCAACCGGCGACACTTGCGCTTCAAGCGGTTGAATGCACACGGTTACCGATATCGCGATTATAAGTGCGTGTTTTATTCCCATAGTTCTTTAATAGCGGTTCTGTACCCGTTATTGTCGGTTTTTATGCGCCCGTACAGTTCGCGCCTATAGTCCGATTTTATCTTTTCGAGCGATTTCTTTAAAGCGGCAACCATCGAGTCGGAAATTTTCTTGTTGTTCCTGTTCTCAAAATAGGATTGGACTGCGTAGCCCGATACGAATCCCACACCGAGCCCGACGGCGGTCCCCAACCCCGGAACAATGCTGCCGGACGCCGTCCCGACGGCGGTGAAAGTTGTTCCCAGTCCGTATGCAACCGATATCCTTGTAAATTCCTCCGCGATAATACCGGCGACGCCGGAAACGATAAAGTTTAGAGATACCGCCTTTTCCTGTCCCGAAAAAAACCCGTCCGTTTTTATTCCGACGGCGTCCGTTTCGGTTTTTTTTTCGGGAAACTTATTGTTTCCAAGTATCTTGCCCACCTCCAACGACAATTTATTCCTGTTGGTCTCGAGTTCGTAATACAGTTTTGCCGAGATATCGTCCCACGAGGTCTTGCCGTCGTCGTTTTTATTAAATATTTCCCTGTTGAAGTGTTCCGATACGATTTTTTCGGCCTCGGCTTTGTCTCCCGTCATCATGTTCCACGCCGTGCGCCAGTCCGGCTTGCTTTCTACGGCTTTTGGAACTCTCGAAATATAGACGTCAAAAAGGGCGTCCAAACCTCCGATAAAACCGTCAATCGCCCGCCTGTCGTTTTCTTCCTTTTCGTTTACGGCTTTCTCCAACAGTTTTGATTTGTCGGCGTGTCCCGTGTTGTACGCAAGATATCCGGAGACGCCTGCAACGGCCACAACCGCGGTTAGAAAAAATTTGCCCGTATTCGACATTGTCCCTTTCAGTACACACATAGTCAATATCCCGATATAAAGTCGAATCAATACAAATGATTGTCCGGTCCTGTCCGCCTTGATTGCGCGGATTGTTTTCGCGGAGGGACTTCCGGTTTCCGGCGGGATTGTTTCAACGGCGTCCTGAGGTGTAAAAATATGCAAATGCCGTCCGTGATTCGGGAGGATACCGCGTTTAACGCGAATTACGTATTGGGATATCAGGTAAAAAATTTTTGACAAAAATTGGAAATTCCATACCGTCCGGGGAATATGAAAAGGTTTTTGTCTTTGTTGTTGCTCATTCTATTGGGAAACGGTTGTCCGCCGCTTTTTGCGGTGTCCGATATAAACAGCGACTTTCGACCTTGCCCGGATAAAGTCCGGAATTAGAAGCAAGAGGGTTTCAAGCACGGATCCGTCGGGAGGAAACAGCGACTTCACAAAACCCTTCAAGCCTGGGGAGAAGAGGACTATTGCCGAGATAAAGGGAACGGGGATAATCAACCATATTTGGTTTACCATGTCCCCCCAGCCCGACAGTTTGAGCCGCAACGACGTCATTATCCGCATATATTGGGACGGCAACGATTATCCGTCGGTGGAGTCTCCAATCGGGCCGTTTTTCGGGCAGGGGTGGGACGAGTCCTACGTTTACGGCTCCATGCCCATTTCGGCGGGTCCCGTGAAAGGCACCGGACTCTCCTCCTATTTTGTAATGCCTTTTGAAAAAGGGGCGCGCATAGAGATAGAAAACCAAAGCGACAATACTATAAA
>CAZMBN010000014.1:12913-44687 GCA_964564825.1 uncultured Opitutales bacterium | reverse complement strand
TTTTTGGCACACCTCCCAAAAGAAAGAATTCTTGAAGAATTAAAAAAATCGGGCAAGGTGGACAAAAAGAGCGAAAAGATATTCCTCCCTTCCAAACCCGCATTCCGCCATAAAAAGTTTGACAAATCAAAAAATTTTCCCGATAAGGAAAGCATTCATTTTTAATTTTCTTTTTTTTTGTTTTTTGGGGAGGGTACTTATTACCCTCCCTTTTTTCGCCCCGCATCCGTACGGGGATGGGAAGAGGAAGAAAAGAAAGCCCCTTACTCCGGGGCTATTTCCCTATGGTACGCGTCCAACTTGGCAAGCGCATCCTTCGTGCGGGCGCGGAATTTCCCAAGTTTTTCGGCCGGCGTAAAAATAAAGGCGTCTTCGGGGAGTTTCCTTAAATAAAATTCCTTGAAAAGCCCCGCGGGTATCCGCCCCGCGTCCGCCGCAAATTCCGCAAACGCCCCGTAGTCGCCCGATTCAAGGAGCATATCCGCCTTGAATACGCGCGCCGTATCCGTGTTCGGCGCCTCGTCAAGAAGCATGTTTACCAGCGACATCGCCTCCGCCTTTTTCCCCAGTTTCTTCAAGAGTTTCGCCGTTTCCAAAACGCCCTTGGCGGGACTCTTATGCCTTTCGTAAAAAGCCCTTAAAAACATTCCGGAATCCTTGTTCGCGGATATTTTCAACACGGTCTCCATGCCGTCGCAAATCTGCAGTATGCGCGCGTTGCCCGTCTTTTGCACGATGTTTTTTACGGCGTCCAAGTTGAGGGACGCCTCGTATACGTTGCCCCTGTTTAGGTTGTATTCGGCTTCCAGCAGCTTCACCGAAAGCCACGTCCCGCCGGAAAGGTCTTTCGGCGCACTTTTTAGGCACTCCTCCACCGCCTTCGCGTTGTTTTTGGATACGGCGGACCCCATGAGCCTTACAAGCGCCCACGGCGATTTCTCCCTTTCCGATATTTTTTTGAATTTCTCAAAATACGCGTTTTCGTCGCGCTCGTTGTCCAAATCGTAGAATTCGGCGTCGATTCCGTTCTTGGAGGTGAGAGCCGCCATTTTTTTGCATTCTTCCGCCTTCTTTTTGTTCCCCATGGCGGCGTGGCAAACCGCCAGCGCCTTGTAGACGGGCGAAGGTTCCCTTGTCTTTCCCGCAAGGGTGTTCAACATCTTAAACGCGCTTATTTCAAGACCGTCCTCCCAGCGTTCGAGCGCGCCCGCCAACACGTAGACGCTTCCCGAACGGACGTCGGCGGAATCCAGCAATTCCCTCGCCCTGCGGGGTTCGGCGTTGTTCAAAAACGCTGCCGCCCCGTTGTTCGCCAAGAATCGGCGCAGGGTCGCCGGGGGCGATTTCAACACCGTCTTCGAGCAAATTTCCCCTATTTTTTCGTATTCCCCGCGCGCGGTCAGCTCTTTTATGACGAGGAAAAACCTGGAAATTACGTCGTTGTCCGTAACTATTTTGTCGTTTAGCGCCCTGCACGCCAAACTTGCGGCGTTTTCAACGCCGTCGCCGTTTGCAAGCAGCGCGGATATTCCAAGGAGGATATAGTCCTTGTCCCTCTTTCTGTAGGCGAGGGGCATTTTCTCCAACACGACCTCCGCCGCCCTTTTCGGATCGCGCGCCGAATACAAATAAAACGCGGCCAAATCCGCGCGCGCGCAGAGGTTTTCGGGGGAGCGCGCAATTCCGCCGTACAGGTACATAAGCGCCCTTTGGTAGTCCTTTGCCGCAAGGAATTTCCTCCCCTGCCTTATGTTGTATTCCCCAAGTTCCTTCCTGAATCCGCCTATGTCGAAGGGCGTCTTTAAAACGCTGAAAAACGAGATTTCCTCGAATTTTTTCGCGTATTTGAAATAGGAGTACACCGCGGCGCTTCCGCCCAGCCATAGCGCGACGGCAAGCGCCGCCGCCGCCTTGGCGGCGAACCTGAAGTTGACCTTAATTTTCCAGCTTTTGGAATTGTCGTCGTAAATCCTGTAAAGCAGTCCGAAAAGAACCCTGTGCCGCGAGTGCCCGCGCCCGCGCACGTGCGTATGCCCGCGCCCGTATCCGCGTCCGTAACTGTAATTTTTATCCGTCACTTGGAAAATACGCCGACCCCGGGGTGCGGGGCGCCTTTCCTAAGCGCCCGTCATGCTTTGGCTCAACCCGAGTATGCTCATAACGATACCCATGGCGAAAATTAAAACAAGCAAAAACGCCGTTCCCAACGCCGCGCCCCCCAGCGCCGCCGTCATGAACTTTATTCGCAACCCGAGGGAATCCGAGTGCGCCCTTGCTACTTCCGCAAAGCCCTCCACGAAACTGCCCGTGCGCTCCCCCGCTGATACGATATCTATATCTTCGTTGGAGAGCAACCCGTAGCGTTGGAGTGCCGCCGAAATCGGCGCGCCGTCGTTTACCGAAGTCCTAAAAAGCTGGAAGCGGAGCCGCATGTCGGAATTTTTTACCGACTTCTCCGCAAGCTTGAAAGTCTCCGTGGTGTTCACCCCGGACGCGAAAAGCGTGGAGGAAAGCGTTGCGTAGCGCGCAACGTCGGCGTCGAAGGCTATCTTTCCGAGTACGGGAATTCTCAGCGCAAGCGAATCGCTTTTCCTCAGACCCCGTTCGCTCCTCCTCCAATAGACCGCCGCCGCCCCCGCCGCCGCGAGCAGGAGGGCGGATACTGGTATCCCGCGAGTCATGGCGTCCCCTATAAACTCCATCACGCGTATGGGGAAATTCTCCTCCGCCCCCATGTTCGCCATCATGGACTTTATCTTCGGCAGCATGAAAAAAAGAAACAGCATCACAACCCCGCCCGCAAGCACGCACAGGAACACGGGATACGCCAGTGCCGAAATTATGGTGCTCCTCAGTTTCCTGCGGTCCTCTATGTATTTTATCAGGTTGGAAAACACGAATTCCAAATTCGCCGTGGCTTCCCCCGCCTCCACCAGGTGCACCATGCAGGGGTCGAATGTGTCGGGGAACCTCTCCATAGAGGACGCAAGGGTTCTCCCTTCGCTCAAGTCCCTATAGAGCTCCCTGCTCAAACTTTTCAATTTCGGGTCCAGTGCCCTCGCGCTTAGCGACTTCACCGCGTCGCTTACGGGCAATCCTCCCCTTCCGCAAAGCTGTTGGAGCTTCCTAAAAAGCGCCAGTGCCGTTTTTTCGCCCCCGCCTTTTTTCGCGCCGGCGCCGTTTCCCTCCGCCGCGTTTCCGTCCGCGCTTATCTTCACCACTTCAAGCGACATCGCCCTTATCGCGTCCAACGCCGCGCCCCTGTTGGGGGCGTCTATGGACGCCTCCGTTATCTTCCCGGAGGGGTCGAACGCGCGGTATTTATAGTTTGGCATCCCTGTCCTCCGACGCCCCCGCGTAGTACATGATTTCCTCGAGGCTCGTCGTCCCCCTCTTGAAAAGCTCCCAGCCGCATTCCTGGAGCGTCCTCATTCCGTTGGAGCGCGCCGCCCTGCGTATATCCTGGGCGGTCTTGCGCGCAACTATCATCGAGTGTATGTTTTCGTCCGCAACAAGTATTTCGAAAATTCCGACCCTCCCGAAATATCCTATGTTCCTACATTTGTCGCAGCCGCGGGGCTTGCGGGCATTCCCCATGTTTGAAATCTCCCCCGCGGGAAGACCGAGCGCCCCTATGCAGGACGCCGCGTACGAAGCCTCGTAGTCCGCTTTCGCCGAGCACGTGCAAAGCCTTCTTACAAGCCTCTGCGCGAGTATCATTTCAACCGATGACGCTATAAGAAACGGTTCTATATCCATGTCCACAAGGCGCGTCAGGGCGCCCGCGGCGTCGTTCGTGTGCAGTGTGCTCAACACCAAGTGTCCCGTAAGCGACGCCCTTATTGCTATGTCCGCCGTTTCGCGGTCGCGTATTTCGCCCACCATTATGATGTCGGGGTCCTGCCTCAATATCGAGCGCAGCACCGAGGAAAAAGTAAGCCCTATTTCGGGGTGCACCTGCGTTTGGTTCACCCCCTCTATCTCGTATTCCACGGGGTCCTCCACCGTTACTATCCGTATGTCGGGGGAGCGCAGCCTCCTTATGAAGGCGGAAAGCGTTGTTGATTTCCCCGAGCCCGTCGGCCCCGTTACAAGTATTATCCCGTGCGGGCGCGACAGCGGCCCCGATATCTTTTCTATGTCCTCGGGCAAAAATCCAAGATCCTCTATACCCGCGGGTTGCGCGTTCTGGCTCAAAAGCCTCAACGACACGCTTTCCCCGTAGAGTGTGGGGAGGCTTGAAACCCTTATGTCTATCTCCGTCCCGTCCTTCGTGGAAAAAGCTATGCGCCCGTCCTGAGGCCGTCTCTTTTCCGATATGTTCAAACGCGCCATTATTTTTATCCTGGACGTCACCGCGTCCTTGAACTTGATCAGGTTTTCGGGGAGTTTGACGGGCACGAGGTTTCCGTCTATGCGGTAGCGTATGGCGAGGAAATCCCTCTGTGGCTCTATATGGATGTCGGTGGCCCTGTCGGCGAGCGCGCGGGTTATTATTTCGTTCACGAATTTTATGACGGCGGCGTTCTCGTCCTCCTCTATGTCGGCGTCGTCTATGTCCGAGAAATCGTCGGCGTCCTCGCCCATAAGGCTGTCCGCCCCTATCCCGAAAAGTTGCGATATCTTTTCGTCCACGGCGTTCGCCGCCGCTATCTTCCATACGGGGGGCGTGTCGGAAAGCGCCGCCGCCCATTTTTGCATGTCCTCCGACGGCGGCCAAGACACCGCTATTTCGCCTTTTGTTGTGGGAAGGCATTGGTACCTGCTTATAAATGACAGGGGAAGGGCGTCCTTGGCGGATGCGTCCGCGTCGAATTCCTCAACCAAGCCGAAGCCCGACGCCTCCGAGAGCGCTTTTGCTATTTCCATTTCCGAAAGCTCCGTTCTTTCCAAAACGTACTGCGCGCGCCTGTGCATGGGTAGTTTGAACACCTCCTCCGCGTCCGCGTCGCCCAAGTTCCCCTCAAGGTACGCGCGGATTTTCTGGACTGTTTCTTCTTCCCGGCTCATGGCGTGCTAACGTCTTCCCGTCCGCGTCTTTGAGTTTTTTTGGGGGGCGACCGCCCTCGTGGGTGGGTCGGGCGTCTTGAGCGTCATGACAAACGAACTTAAGTCGCTTGTCACGCTTACGGAATTCGTTTCCTCGTCGTAGAAATCCACCGCGTAGGGGGTGGAGGCGTCGGTCTTGCCTCCGAGCGTCACGGTATAGCTCTTTTTCAAGGAGGCGTCCCGTATGTCGAAATACCATTTGCCGTCCACCGAGTAAATGGAGTGCAAATTCAGGTTCTTCGGGGCATGGGATTCCCGTCCATCCGCGCCGCGTCCGTAGCCTATGGACGCCCCGAAGGGGTTTCTTTTAAAGAGGTTTTGCAATTCTTGGGGGAATTTCGTAGTGTCCACCTTTTCTATTCGGGGCAGATCCCGCTTTTTAGGCTCGTCGGGAGGGGCTTCCTCCTCCACGGCTTCTTCGGTATTTTCCTCCGCCGCCTTGCCGTCTTCGGCGCCTTGCACGTCTTTTGCAACCTCCTTCTTTCCGGGATTCGGCGCGGCTTCGGCTCCAGCCGTTCCCCTTTCGCTGGGGAAGGGCGGGGGTGCGAACCCCCCGGGATTCTGGGGGAAATAGCCCGGGGGAGGGGGAAAATCACCCTGCACGCCCACAGGCGCGTTTTCGGCGTCCGCGGGGAAAAAATTCGCGCCGTCGCTTTGCGGCTGCGCAACCGCGTCCTCCGCGGGCGTGTTGTCGTCCGCCGTCTGCGCCGAGGCGAGCAGGCAGGCGAGCCCCGCAACCGTTGTAAAAAACGCCTTCAAACTCTATTTCCTTACTCCGCCCGCGCGCTTTTGCGCCCGCCGTATTCCGCCGCGTCCGTCCGCGCCTTTCACGGCGTCCGCCTTTGCGGAACTTTTTTCCGCGCTTTCGGCGTTCCTACCGTTTTCCGCGTCTTCCGCCTCTTCGTTTTTTTTCGGGTCCAGGGGGTAAAGAGTCCTCCAAAGGGAGCTTTGCCTAAACTTCCCCTTTCCCATGTCGTCGTTTTTTAAATCCTGGAACTTCCCCGTGGAGAAGTAGCGCTTTATTTCCCTCTTGGCTCCGGAGGCGTCTATTTGCTCCTTGGTAAGCCCCTCGTATTCGTGCATGCTCGTTATTATTACGGGGCGTATGAATATAATGAGCTCCGTCCTCTCGTTGTTTTCGCGCGCGGGCTTAAACAGGTTCCCCAAAAGCGGTATGTCCGACAGCGCGAAAACCGCCCCGTCCAGGCTCTTGTTGTTCACCTGCTGCAGTCCGCCCAGTATTATGGTCTCCCCGGAACGGGCGCTTACGAAACTTTCCGCCTCGCGCTTGCCTATGATGGGCTGGACGTTCGCGTCTATGACGGTGCTTTCGATGACGGTTTCCACGGTCTGCTTGATGTTCATTTGAATCATGCCGTTGTCGCCTATCAGGGGGGTCACCTCGAGTTGGATTCCTATGTCCGTCCACGACACCGTGCTCTTTGTGGTGGGATAGGACGTGGCGTCGTAGGATGTTATTCCCGTTATCAACGGTTGCCGTTTCGACACGTTTATCTTCGCCGTGTTGTTGTGCGACGTCACAACCGACGGCGCGGAAAGGACCTTCACGTTGCTGTTTTGCTCCGCCACGTTGAAGACGAGGTCGAACCCCCTTTCGTCCACGCCCGCGGAAAATATGGGGGAATTGTTGCCGTCGCTTAGCGCGAAACCCTCGGTCGAACCCGTCCAACCCCTGTTCGCCGTCGCCGTCGCGTCCTTCGAATGGGAAATTCCGAACGTCGACAACCCCGACGCCTGGTTGTCCGACAGCGTCACTTCGGTTACTATCACGTCTATTTTCACCTGGGCGAGCACAACGTCTATTTTCGATATTATGTCCGCAATTTGCTTCAAATCCGACGGGGTTCCGTAGGTGACTATGGAGTTGCTGCGCTCGTCCGGGACTATCGTTATATATTCGCTAAATTGCAGCGACGCCCCCACGGGGTCGGGCGTGATGTTGGTGGGAAGGGCGCGCGCGCCGCGCACGTTCCTGTTTTGGTAGTTCTGAAACCCGTTCCTGCGGTTTTGGGCGTTCGCGGCGGCGGCGTTCGCGGCGTTCGCCTTCTTGACGGCGGACTGCTGCCCCTTGACGATGTCGTTCAGCACCGACGCCACGTCCTTCGCCTCTCCGTGTTTTATGTAGAACACCCTGCTGCTCGTTACGGGCTCGCAGTCTATGTCCAGTTTTTCCACGAATTCCCTGATGTTTTTCAGGTTTCCGCGCTGGGTCACCACTATCAACTGGTTCGTGCGCTCGTCGCTTTCTATGGTCGTCCCCTCGAAATACCTTCTCAAAAGATCCCCCTGTATGGCGGTTATGCGCCTTTTCATATCGTCGGCGTCGGTGTTCTTCAACTGGATGAACCCAACGTCTTCGCGTATTACGGGCGGGGTGTCAAGTTTCTCCACAAGGTTTTCTATGCGCTGGTGGTTGGCGAGGGTGTCCGTAAAGAGGAAGGCGTTGCTCCTCGGAAAGAGGACCGCCAACCCTACCTGGTTCGGACTGGTGAACTGGTTCAGCGCGTCCTTGAGGGTGTCCACATTGACGTATTGGAGCTGGTAGAGCTTCGTGTAGAAATTTTGGCTCGCGGGAAGGTCTGACGCCCTCCCTTTGAGCAGGGACGGCGATTGCGCGTTCACGGATTTCGAGGGGGACACCTTGAAAAATTTGTCGCCCATGGGCACCACCGCCATTCCGTTCACGGCAAGCACCGATTTCATAGCGTTTACGGCGTCGTCCCTGTCTAGTTTCCTCTGCGCGGTGAAGTTTATCTTCACGTCGGGGAGCTCCGCCGAAATGATTGCACTCTTTCCCGAAAGGTTTTCTATTATCTTTATCACCTGGTAGGGCGACTCGTCCACGAGGTAGAACGGACCCTGCAGGTCGTCTTTTTCGCCGTCGGCGCAAAACGCCCGCGGAAGCGCGGCGGCCAGCGCAACAACCGCCAGAATTTTTAACTTGTGCATCGGAAAAAATATTTGTGTTGAAAAAAAGGCGTATCCGTGGATAGAAACGCCCCGCGCGGGTAAAAGTTTCTTTGCGGGGCGTTTTTTTCGCCCTGCGCATTTTTTTTGAAAAATATGTTGATTTTATCGCGGAATCCAATAGAGTGCTTTCCCATGAAACTTCGTAAACTAGCTTTCTTGTGTTCTTTGCTCGCCTCCGTCTTTGCTTTGGCGGCGTGTAATGTGGGGGACGAAACCACGGCGCACCAGAAGTCGACGTTCTTCGGCTTCTACACCTACGAACCCGCAAGTTTCGCGCCCAGGTCGGAAGCCGCATTCGGTTTGCGTACAGACCAGGCGGGCGGCATGGAGCTCGCCTCGGGCGACAGAACCCAGTTCTGCTGGGGGCTCCTCTCCATAGAGGACTACTAAAACGGGGTTCGCGCGCCCCGCGCGCCTCCGCTAAATACGGATATTTCGGGTCTGTCCGCGGACTTTTGATACGGGCGACCCTTTTTTTGCGCCCCATGTCCCTAAAAATCTATTGCATAGACATCGGCAACACCAGAACCCACTGCGCAACACTCCGTTGCGCGTCCGCTGAAGATTTCGAGGTTCTGGAAAGCGAAAGTTTCCCAAGTTCCGCGTTCGCGGGCGTCTTCCGCGCCGAAAGGCTCTTTGAAAAAAGCGGCGCCTCAGCCCTCGCGTGGTGTTCGGTTGTCCCGTCCTATTCCGAATCCCTGCGCGCGGATTTGGACGGCGTTGACGCCATGCAGCTCGGCTTCGAAATTTCGCCCGTCCCCATAGGGCTTAAAAATCCCGCAAAGGTGGGGCAGGACAGGATAGCGGACGTAGTGGGGGCATCCCTGCTTTTCAACCCCCCCTATGTGGTTGTGGACATGGGTACCGCCGTTACCATAGACCTTGTGGACGCGTCGGGAGTGTACGTGGGGGGCGCAATCGCCCCGGGGATGCACGCGTTCGTGTCCTATCTCGGCGAGCGCGCCGCGCAGTTGCCCCGTATAAACCCCCATTTGGCGGATTTCTCCATGACCATAGGAAGGGATACCGAGGAGGCCATGCAGGTGGGTTGCGTGAAGGGCTTTTGCCGTCTCATAGACGGCGTAATGTCCGACATTGCCGAAGAATTTTTCCCCGGCGAATCCGTTGCGGAAAAAACGGTTTTCACGGGGGGAAGCGTGGATCTCCTCCCCAAAAAATGGCTTGCAGGACGCAAAATAGAATGCAATCTTGCACAATTGGGTTTGGCGCGTTCCTTTATATTAAACAGGAAGTTGAAAATATGAGAATATTATCGGTATTGTTGATAACCTTGCTTGCGTCGTCCGGGGCGTTCGCCCGGGACGACGGTCCGGAGTTGCTTTCAAAGAAGGAGTTGTTCGAAAAAACGGAGCTTTTCGAGCCACAAAGCGTGTTCGCCGACAGGCAGGCCAATATCAGGCTCTTGAAGGACTACGAGGCGAACAAGGCGTCCTACAAGCCGTCGCAGCTCCTGCCGGTTGCCGTGTGTTACCTTACCGTGAACGCGTTGCCGCAATCGAAGGAGACTTTCGAAGCCTTCCTTAAGGCTTGCCCGGACAACAAAAGGGCCCTCCGCTCCCTCGGCACGATAAGTTTGCTTACAAAGGACGTGGACGGCGCCGTATCCTACTACAAAAGAAGCGTCGCCGCGGGGGACGAACACTCCAATATATTCCTTGGAAGCGCCTATTTGATGTCGGGAAAATACGGCGAAATATCCTCCATTTTGCCCGTTCTAAAGAAATTGGCGAAGGAGAACCTCGAGGCGTTCAACGTCGTGATGCTTTACGCAATGCGCGATTCTGAGAACAAGGACGGCGCCTTGATGAAGGAAACAGTGGAATCCGCCGACGCAAAAAAACTCTTGGAGTCGGCGTCTCCGGACGGCATGGCAACCACCCTAAGGATATACCTTGCCGACAGGAAAATATGGACGCCCTCAATGCTTATCGTCCCCGCGCGCGCGGCGGCCCTTACAAAGGTGTGGATTGTCTCGCGCCAGTGTTACAGGGAGGTCTTGAAGGCGGAGCCCGACAACGTGCTTGCGTTGCGCGGAATGGGCTTGGTTGAATACCGCACGGGCGACGTTTCAAGCGCCTCGAATTTCATAAAGCGGGCGTACGACAACGGCGACAAGGACGCCGCCGTCGACGGGCTCGAGCTGTTTTTGCTGTCGAATCGCAGGGATTTGTGGGACGTCTACTCCCCCCTTGTGGACAAGGAAAACCTTTCCCCCCAGCTTCGGGCGGGACTTGTCCAATATGCCGTTTCCCACGAGGGCAATCCCGATATCTTCTTTACGGGTGCGCTCGGCAAGGGTTCGGATCTACTCTACAAAGACAAGGGGGTGTTGAAACTCCTGAAGGAGGGCGTTGAAAAGTACTCCTCCGACGCCAGGAGCAAGACCGTGGGCGAGCTGGTGGGCAAGGGAGAAAGCTCCTTGAAGGCGGACGACGGCGCGGACAAGGCTTCCGCCAAGTGAGCGCGCAAAATGCCTTCGCCCGTTCCAAATAAGAGGAAGACTGATTACGCGGCGCTGGCGAGCCCATTTATGCGTATTCCGAAAATGAAAGTCTTCGCCGCGCGCGCGTTGCTGGATTTGGGTCTGCGCGAAATTTACGAACTCAGGGGCAGGGATCCCCAATCCCTCGCCGAGGACGTTGAAAAATCCGGGAGGCGCGCGGACGCCGATTTGCTCCGCCTGTTTAAAATAGCCGTTGACTTTTCGGAAGGCGGGAAATAGTAGCTTGGGGAAAATATTCCCGTTCCTCCGTCCGCTTCCGCCCTTCGACGGAAAGGCGTAAGGACCGCCCCCGCTGAGGGGCGTAATCAATTTTTTTATGGATTCTGACGAAAACTTAGTGATAGCGGGAAGGGAGTTCCCCTCCAGGCTTTTCCTCGGCACGGGGAAATTTTCCTCCGCAAAATTAATGCGTGAAACGCTTTCGGCAAGCGGGGCGTCCATAGTTACGGTCGCGCTGAAACGCGTAAACCTCGACGGAGGGGGGGAGGAGGATTTGGCTTCGTGGCTCGAGCCCGGAAAATATTTGATTCTTCCGAACACCTCGGGTGCGGCGAACGCCGAAGAGGCGGTGCGCATAGCGCGCCTCGGCGAGGCCGCGGGTTTCGGGAAATTCGTCAAGCTCGAGATACACCCCGACCCGAACTACCTGCTTCCGGATCCCGTCGAGACACTGAAGGCAACCTCCGTCCTGGCTTCGGAGGGCTTCGCCGTGTTGCCCTACATGAACGCGGACCCCGTCCTGGCCCTACGCCTTCAAGACGCGGGCGCGGTGGCGCTGATGCCGCTTGGCTCCCCGATAGGGACAAACCGCGGCTTGGAGACGCGCGCGCAGATTGAAATAATGGTGGAGCAGTGCCGTTTGCCCGTGGTTGTCGACGCGGGGATAGGATTGCCGTCGCACGCGGCGCAGGCCATGGAAATGGGCGCGGCCGCCGTGATGATAAATACGGCGGTGGCTGTGGCGGCGGATCCGCCCGCCATGGCTAAGGCGTTCGCTTCGGCGGTCGAGGCCGGGCGCACGGCGTATTTGTGCGCGCGCTCGGACAAGTTTAAATACGCGTCCGCCACAAGCCCCCTTACCGCGTTTTTGGGGGATGAAAAATGAGCTGCGGGTTTCTTTCCCTGCTGCGCGAAAGCAACCTTCATTCCCTCGCCGCCGAAGTAAAAGCGTCGGCTTCAATCCGCGCCGTCAAAAGGGTTCTTGAAAAGGGTTCCGCCGATTCCGTCGGGGAGTTCGCCCTGTTGATTTCCCCCGCGGCGGCGCCCTATTTGGAGGAAATGGCGGCGGTGTCCGCGGCGCTTACAAGCAGATATTTCGGGAAGACCATGCGTCTTTTCGCGCCGCTTTATTTGAGCAACGAATGCGTAAACAACTGCGTCTACTGCGGATTCGCTCGCAGGCATTCCGTAGAGAGAAAGACATTGACCCGCGCCGAAATAGCGCGCGAGGTAGACGCCGTTTACAACCTCGGTTTTCGCAATCTGCTTTTGGTTGCGGCGGAGAACCCGAAACTCGTGTCGTCGGGATACGTGGAGGAGGCTCTGAAGACGGCGCTTGAAAAAATACCGTCGGTTTCCGTGGAAATAGCGCCGTCGCGAGTGGAGGACTACAAAAGATACGTGTCCGCCGGTTGCGAGGGGCTCACCGTGTTCCAGGAAACCTACGACGAACGCGTTTATCCCTCGCTCCACCCCTCGGGACCGAAGTCCGTATTCGAATGGAGGCTCGGCACGCCCGAGCGCGGAGCCGACGCGGGAATGAAAAAACTGGGGCTCGGACCGCTCTTGGGCGTGAACGATTGGTATTTCGAAATCCTCGCGGTGGCGTTGCACGCAAAATTCCTTATGAAGCGCGCGTGGCGCAGCCAAATATCCGTAAGCCTTCCGCGCATGCGCCCGGCGGCTGGCGGATACGTTCCGAGAGCGGAAAACATACCGACCGACCGTCAGCTTGTGCAGATAGTGTGCGCCCTTAGAATGTACTTGAACAGTCTTGCGATAGTCGTATCCACGCGCGAAAGCGGAAAGTTGCGGGACGGCTTGATGGGCTTGGGCGTCACGCAGATGAGCGCCTTCAGCAGCACGAGGCCGGGAGGCTACGCGGACAGGGACGACGGCGGCGAGCAGTTCCGAATAGACGACGCCCGCACCCCGAAGGAATTCGAGGCGGCGGTGAGGGCGGCGGGCTTGGACCCCGTGTGGAAGGATTACGACTCCTCGCTCGCCCTAAACGGTTGAATCCGCGCGGTTAATGGGGCGCAAGAAAGGAAAAAAACGGGATATTGCGCATTACCGTAAAAAGTATTACCGCAATTAAAACGGCGGTGGAGGCGTGGCGTATCCTCCATATGTCCGGGAAAAAGATTCCGAAGACCAGTACCGGCAAAAAGAGCACAAGCAAAGCGTTTTGCCCCGCGGCCTCCGCAATCCTGAAATGCACGAGGGCGTGCATCGCCCTGAGCGCTCCGCATCCCGGACAGTAGAGCTTGGTGGCGTAGTTTGTGGGACATGGCGGGCAATAGGGGCTTTCGGCGGGGTCTTGGCTCCATAGAAAAACCGCTGCGGCGGCGCATAAAAATACGGCGGCTGCCTTCGTTGATTTAGACGCCGAGAGCATGCAAATTCCCGAGCAAAATTTTCCCCAAACGCCACGCCGCAACGCAAAGTACGCAGAGCAGGGCGGCGTTTATAACGGTGGACGGGACCAGCCCCCACAGCGCCCAAAGTCTGGCTTTTTTCGCCTCGCGCTCGGCGTCGGCGCGTTTCGATTCGCCGAAAAGCCTCTCGGCCTTGGACGCATGGGAAAGCCCGAAAAGGGAGAAGTAGTTTCCCAATACGAGAAACGTAACAAGGCACAGGTTTTTCCCCGAATCGAAGGCTTTGTCCATTGAAAACCGCGCATTAATACGCCGCTTCCGTTCCGTTGTAAAGCGCTTTATTTTAGCCTGTCTTTTCGTACAATCCGGGGCGGCGCGTTTTATCCGCGCGCGGATTGGAACGGGCTTTAAATTTTTATTAAAAAACTTGACAAAATCCCCCCTCGGCGCGATAAGAGCGCGGTAAAGTTGTTGGTAGTGAGCAGTTGGTGGTTCAGTCCGAAGGTCGCGTAAGGTTTAAAGTATTTTGAACTTTTGGCGGCCTTTTGTCTGGCCACCTTTTTTTGGCCTTCAAAATGACACCTAAAAAAGAGCAGTTTGCAAAGTGCGCCGCGGGCGCGAACGTTGTCCCCGTCTACGCCGAGATACTCGCCGACACCGAGACGCCCGTGTCGGTGTTTTCCAAACTCGGGGAATGCGGGGAGTGCTTTCTCCTCGAGAGCGCCGAAAACATAAACAACTGGGGGCGCTACTCCTTCATAGGCTGTTCCCCCAGGGCGGTGTTCGTCCTAAACGGCAAGAAATCCAAACTTCAATTTTCCGACGGCCGCCTGGTGGAGTCCGAATCGGAGGAGGGCTTGGGACCCCTCGCCCCCTTGAGAAATTTCATAAACTCGCGCAAAATCGCGGAGGTCGGGGGATTGCCCAGGTTTTTCGGCGGGGCGGTGGGGTATTTCGGATACGAGTGCGTGGGGTTGTTCGAGCGCATGCCCGAACCCAAGGGGGAGCGCCTGTGGGACGACGCGCGCCTTGCGGTTTACGACGACGTCGTAATCTTCGACAACCTACGCCACTGCGCCAAGATAGTGGCGTGCGCTCATATGGACGAATTCGGCGGCGTCGACGAAGCCTACGCCGACGCCTGCGCGCGCGTTGAAAGGCTGACGGAACTTTTTAAGCGTCCGCGTCTGGAGGGGAGGCGCCGCGCCGGCGCCTGCGCGGAGTTGAAGCCGGAAATGGACAGGGAAAAATTTTGCTCCATGGTCTCGAAGGCGGTGGAGTACATAACGCAGGGCGAAATAATACAGGTTGTGCCGTCGCAGAGGTTTTCGGCCAAGGCCGACATAAGCGACATCGACGCATACAGGGCCTTGCGCCTTATAAATCCCTCCCCCTACATGTTTTGTTTGCGCTTCGACGGTCGCTCCCTTGTGGGCTCGTCCCCGGAGACTCTTCTCCGCTTTTCCGACGGCAGGGCGCAGTTGCGCCCCATAGCGGGTTCAAGGCGCCGCGGCGCCGACGAAAACGAGGATATGAAACTTGCCGACGAACTGCTTTCCAACGAAAAGGAGAGGGCGGAACACCTAATGCTTGTGGATCTCGGCCGCAACGACCTTTCCCGCTTTTGCGAGGCGGGCAGCGTCCAGGTGGGCGATTTCATGGGGTTGGAGAGGTATTCCCACGTCATGCACATAGTAAGCGACGTCTCGGGGCAGGTAATGGACGGCGTGGACGCCTTCGACGCCCTTGCCGCGGTATTTCCCGCGGGGACGCTGTCCGGCGCCCCGAAAATCCGGGCGATGGAGATAATATCGGAGCTCGAACCGTACAGGCGCGGACCATACGGCGGTGCGGTGGGATACGTTGGCTACGGCGGAAGCATGGATTTGGCAATCACCATACGCACGCTCCAAATGGCGTCGGGGGTCGTGTCAGTGCAGGCGGGCGCGGGAATCGTGTACGACTCCTCCCCCGAAAGCGAATACCGCGAAACCCTCATGAAGGCGCGAGCGGTGGCGCGCGCCGTGGAGGTCGCGGGAAAAATCGAATCTCTCGACCTCTCCGATTTTAGAAAGTAGGGCTATGATTCTGCTGATAGACAACTACGATTCCTTCACCTACAACTTGGTCCACTATTTCCGGACGCTTGGAGCCGAAATCAAGGTTGTGCGGAACGACGCCATGACGCCCGACGAAATGTTCGCCCTCGCCCCGTCCGCCGCGGTGCTGTCGCCGGGGCCGAGTTCCCCGAAAAACGCAGGGGTCACCGTGGATTTCGTGCGCAGGTTCGCGGGAAGGCTTCCCATGTTCGGGGTGTGCCTCGGCATGCAGTCCATGGCGTACGCTTTCGGGGGAGAAATAGTCCGCGCAAAGCGAATAATGCACGGCAAGATTAGTTCCGTATCGCACGACGGACGCGGGATTTTCAAGGGAATGCCTTCCCCCATGCCGGTCGTTAGATACCATTCTTTGGCGGTGTCGGGGGACGGTCTGCCCGGTTTTTTCGAAGTTTCCGCAAGGAGCGAAGACGGCGAAATAATGGGAATCAGGCACAGGGATTTCCCCATGGAGGCGGTCCAATTCCACCCCGAGTCCATAATGACCTTCGGCGGAAAAAGACTGCTTGCCAATTTCCTGGAGGAGGCGCGGGCGTCGTGAGCAAAACGGGTGACGCTTTGAAGAAAATAGTATCGGGCGGCGGAAACCTCGGCAGGCTCGATAGCATGGGCGTATTTTCGGAAATCATGTCGGGGAAGGTGGACGATATCCTTTTGTCGGCGTTCCTCACCGCGTTGAAGATGAAGGGCGAGACGGTCGACGAAATAGTGGGGGCGGCGCAGGCTATGCGCTCCAAGGCGTTTTTCATAAGTTCTGGAACGCGCATGTCCGTCGATACATGCGGGACGGGCGGCGACGGACTCGGAACCTTCAACATATCCACCGCCTCCGCCTTCATAGCCGCGGGGGCGGGCGTTTGCGTGGCGAAACACGGCAACAGGTCCGCAACCTCCAAATGCGGATCGGCGGACGTACTCGCGCAGCTCGGATTTAATTTGGACGTTTCCCCCGTGTTGATGGAGCATTGCCTCCAAGTCAACGGAATCGCCTTCCTTTTCGCGCCGAGGATGCATCCCGCCATGCGCTACGCCGCCTCCGTCAGGAAATCGCTCGGCTTTAGAACCGTGTTCAATATTCTCGGTCCCCTCGTCAACCCCGCGGGGACGCAGGGACAGGTTGTGGGGGTTTTCGACATGTCGTACACGGAGGTTCTCGCGCAGTGCCTGTCGCGCCTCGGCGTCCGCAGGGCGTTTGTCGCCCACAGCTACGACGGTCTCGACGAAATTTCCCCGTGCGCGCCGAGCCGCGTCAGCGAACTGAAAAACGGGACGGTGAAAACCTACGAGTTCAATCCGCGCCGTTATCTGGATGCCGCGGGGGATCTTTCGGATTTGAATGGCGGCGACCCGCGGGAAAACGCGGAAAAAATCCTTGCAATCCTGTCGGGAGGGGGGGCGCCCGCGGCGCGTTCGGCGTGCCTCCTGAACGCGGCGGCGGCGGTCGTCGTGGGAGGCTTGACGGATTCCTTCGAAGGCGGCTTGGAGATGGCCGAAAAATCCCTTTCAAGCGGCGCCGCCATGGACAAGCTCAAGGTGTTGGTGGAGTTTTCGAAAAAATGAACGGCGTGCTGGGGAAAATCTGCAGACTGAGGAGACTCGAAGTCGAGGAGCAAAAAAAACGCGAAAACTTCGAATCCTTGTTGAGCCGCGCCCAATCCGCCGCGCGGGAGCGCGGAGTCGGACGCCGTTCGTTCAGGGACGCCATTGTGCGAGGAAAGAACGGCAACCCGGCGGTGATAGCCGAATTGAAGAAGGCGTCGCCTTCGCGCGGCGTAATTCGCGCCGATTTCCGTCCCGTCGAGCTCGCGTTGGAGTTGGAGCGTTCGGGGGCGTCGGCGCTGTCGGTTTTGACGGAGAAAAACTTTTTCATGGGCGATCTTTCGATATTGGACGGGGTCTCCCGCAAGGTTGGGATTCCTACCCTGCGCAAGGATTTTATTTTCGACGAATACCAGGTTTGCGAGGCCGTTTTAAGCGGAGCGTCCGCAATCCTGCTGATAGCCGCCGTCCTTCAGGGCGGAGAGTTCCGCAGGCTTTTCAATTTTGCCAAATCGCTGGGGCTCGACGTGCTTTCCGAGGCGCACAGCCGCGAAGAGATTGAAATGCTTCTGGATTCGGGCGCCGATATAGTTGGCGTAAACTGCAGAAACCTTTCGGATTTGTCCGTGGATTTCACGGTGTCGGAGCGCCTGCTCGGTACGGTTCCCGACGGTGTCACCAGGGTTTGCGAGAGCGCGGTGGATTCCCGCGCTCTCTTCCTAAGGGCGGCGGACGCGGGCGCCGACGCGGTTTTGATAGGTACGGCGCTGATGTCCGGCGGAAGCCCGGGACTTGTTTTGAGCCGGTTGCTGGGGGAGGTCTCGTGATTTGCGGCGTGAAAATTTGCGGCGTAACCCGGTCCGACGACGCCCTCGCCGCGGCGGAACTCGGCGCGGAATACGTTGGAATGGTTTTCGAACCGGCGAGTCCGCGCTTCGTGGACCTGCGCACGGCGGGGAAAATAGCAGACAAGCTCGGAGACCGCGCCAAACTGGTCGGCGTTTTCACAAACCAGGATGCCGCGTTCATACTGGACGCCCGGAGGAAACTCGGCCTTTCCGTTCTGCAGTTGCATTCCGACAACTTGGGGGATGATCTCCGCGAATTGTTCGAAAGCGGTGCGCAGATATGGAAAACCTTCTGGCTGAAAACAAAGACCGACGCCCTCGCCGCGGAAAAATTCCGGGCGGATAAAATACTTGTGGATTCGCGCCTAAACGGACTCCTCGGGGGGACGGGTGCCGTTTCGAACTGGGAGTTGGCTTCCTACCTGGCGTCCCGGCGCGCCGTGGTTTTGGCTGGGGGCATAACCCCCTCCAACGCGAGAAGCGCCGCCGAATACGTCAAACCCGAAATACTCGACGTAAACAGCGGGGTGGAATCGTCCGCGGGGGTGAAGTCGCGGAAAAAACTGAAGCTTTTGTTTAAAAATTTGGAATAGGTACGAATATGGTAGACAGGGAAAAGGAATCGAACGGGCGTTTCGGAGTTTACGGCGGCATGTATGTCGCCGAGACGTTGGTTCCAGCGCTCAAGGAATTGGAGCGCGAATTTTACAAGAGCATCTCCGACGCCTCCTTCCGCAGCGAATACGAGGGCATCCTGCGCGACTACGTGGGAAGGCCAAGCCCCCTCTATTACGCGGAGCGCCTCACCAAACATTGCGGGGGAGCGAAGATATTTTTAAAGCGCGAAGACTTGAACCACATAGGCGCGCACAAAATAAACAACACCGTCGGCCAGGCGCTTCTCGCCAGGAGGATGGGGAAGCGCAGGCTCATAGCCGAAACGGGCGCGGGAATGCACGGGGTGGCAACGGCCACCGTCGCCGCCCTGTTCGGAATGGAGTGCGAGGTTTTCATGGGAAGCGTTGACGTGCGCAGGCAGGCGCAAAACGTCTCTAGGATGGAAATGCTCGGCGCCAAGCTCGTCCCCGTGGAGCTCGACGGCGCCGAAGCCACCTTGAAGGACGCCATGAACGAGGCCCTGCGGAATTGGGTGGCAACCGTGGAGAATACTTTTTACGTCATAGGAACCGCGGCCGGTCCGCACCCATATCCCGTAATGGTCAGGGAATTCCAATCCGTGATAGGCAGGGAGGCCAGGGATCAGTTCGCCCGGCAGTGCGGGGGGCTGCCTTCGCAGGTTATAGCGTGCGTGGGCGGTGGAAGCAACGCCATAGGTCTGTTCGCCGGTTTCATGGACGATGAATCCGTCGCCCTCTACGGCGCCGAGGCGGCTGGAGAAGGCGTATCCACAGGAAGACACGCCGCAAGCTTGTCGGCTGGAAGCGTGGGGGTTCTGCACGGAAACAAGACGTACCTCCTGCAGGACGAATTCGGGCAGATAAAAAACACCCATTCCGTTTCCGCGGGGCTCGATTATCCGGGCGTCGGACCGCAGCATTCGTTCCTGAGGGACAGCGGCAGGGCGCATTACGTTCCCGTATGCGACGCCGACGCGGTCGGGGCGTTTCAAACCCTTTGCAGACTCGAGGGTATAATTCCCGCCCTCGAATCCGCCCACGCGGTGGCGTTGGCGATGAAAAACGCCTCCGTGCTTTCAAGGGACGAATCCGTAATAGTGTGCCTGTCGGGCAGGGGCGACAAGGACATGGATTCCGTTGTAAAATATCTCGATCGAAAAAGTAGGAGGAGGACATGTTAGAGGATACTTTTAAGGCGGCGGCGCGGGACGGGCGTTCGTGCCTTGTTTGTTTCGTAAGTTGCGGAGATCCCGGTTTGGATTTTACCCGCAAACAGGTGGAGCGCATATGCGCCTCCGGCGCGGATATCGTGGAACTCGGCGTTCCGTTTTCCGATCCCATGGCGGACGGAACCGCCATACAGGCGGCGTCGAACAGGGCGTTGAAGTCGGGAACCAACGTCCTGAAAATACTCGACATGGTGGGGGATTTGAGGTCGCGCGGTATAGCGACCCCCTTTGTACTTTTTTCATACTACAACCCTATTTTTAAATTGGGTGTGGACAATATCGCGGACCTAAGCCGAAAATCGGGAATAGACGCGTGGCTTATTGTCGACGTTCCGTACGAGGAATCGGGCGAAATAAAACCGTGCCTAGACCAAAGGGGCATAGACCTCATCCCGCTCGCGGCGCCGCCGACCCCCCTCGAACGCATAACGGAAATATCCTCCGCGGCGTCCGGCTTCCTCTACTACATTACGGTCACGGGCGTCACGGGCGCGAGGAACACGTTGCCGGGCAGTTTTTCGGAGAGGCTCGCCCAAGTGCGGCGCGCCTCGAAATTGCCGGTGGCTGCGGGTTTCGGCATATCGGGCGCCTCCATGGCGCACGCCGCGGCGTTGGACGCCGACGCCGTAGTGGTGGGCAGCAGACTTGTGGATTTGTCCTACAAGACCTACGTCGAGAAGGGGGAGGCTGAGGCGCTGGCGGCCGTCGGAAATTTCGTGGAGAGTTTGGCGGCGCAAATGCGCAGGGCATAGGCGCCCTCTCGGACAGGGGTGTTTTTGCTTTGCAATTTTTTTTACCGGCTTCAGATTCTTCCGCGGGTTTTTTTGGATGAAATACCTGCTCTCATTTCTCGGACGCCTGTTCGCCCTCGCTCCGGAGGCCGTGATGAGGGGTATTTGCGTCTTTTCGGCGCGTTTTATTTTGATGTTCATGAAAAGGCGTGCGGCAGTGGCCTATTCCAACCTGAGCCACTGCTTCCCCTACATGTCGGAATCGGAAATTCGAAACATCGCCTTCGAATCCTGCTCCAGGATGGTTGAAATGGCCCTTTTCGTCGTGGCGAGCCCGTATATGCCGCTGGAAAACCTGAAGGGGCGCGTAAAGGTGGGCGAACGAGTCCTCGACTACCTGCGTTCGCACGCGGAAAATCCAAGACCCATAGTGTTGATGATTCCCCACTTCTGCATGATGGAAACCATAACGATGTTTCCCGTGTTGGTAAACCTTCCCGTCCCGAAGGTCGGCGTTTTGTACAGACCCTTCGATTCACCGTCGTTGGAGTCGTGGGTAAAATCGAGCAGGCAAAGGTTTGGAATAGAGCTTTTATCGAGGAAAGATGGGCTGTCGGCGGTGCTTAAATTTCTGCACTCGAACGGCGTGGTCGCCGTTCTTTACGACCAAAATTCGGGTTACAGCGGGGCGTTGTCTCTGTTCTTCGGAAGGTTTTGCCTGACCTCCGAACTACCCGGAATAATAGTTGAGCGCGCAAACGTGGAAGTGGCGGTATTCTATGCCAGGCGCACGGGATTTTGGCGTTCCGAAGTCGACGGGGAGATCCTGCCTTCGCGCACCGTGGAGGAGGTTACCTTCGACGGCAACATGTGGCTTGAAAACCGCCTGAAAACCGACGCCGTAGCCCGCTACGACTGGCTTTGGCTGCACCACCGTTGGAACGCCTTCACATCCCCCCAATCGATACTGAATGCGCGGCGCGCCAAAAGCAGAGACATAGTCGAATACTCCCTCCGCCGTATGGGCGTCGATTCCGTTCCCCGCTTCGGCAGGATATACGTGAACGCCCCGGAGTCGTTCTCCGAGGTCCTTGCGTTCCTACCCATGGTGAATCTCCTTAGAAAGTCCCGCTATGATTGCACCGTCACCCTTCTATGCCCCGGCGCTTTCGGCGCCGCCGTGGATATGTTCGGAGTGGCGGACGGCGTTATGTACGCCCCCCCGGAATCGGCGTCGAAATCCGAAAAGCGGGCGTTCTACAAGATTGTCGCGCGGCGCTACCCCGACATTTACCTGAGCCTGCGCGATTCCGAATTCGACGACGCCGCAAGCTCTGTAGTCAACGTGCAGTTTTCTATCGCCGTCTCGCATGGAAGAAGGAGGAGGAATTTTTACCACACGGTGGACGTGTCGCCTCTCGCCTCCGCCCCCGCGGAAAAGAGACAGGAGTTCTTCCTTCGCTCGTTGGGTCTCGAGGGAATCCCCGATTACTCGCCCTTGTCCCTTCCGGGATTCGCGCCCCCTCCGGACGACGGCGTTCCCGAAATAGCCCTCGTGTTGGACGGAGCCGCGTCCCTGGACTGGGGTTCGGAAAAATGGAGGCGTCTGGTTGAGATTCTCTATTCGAGAGCGGACGGGGTTAAATTCGCAATTTTCGGCGGTCCCGAAAACGACGTAACCGCCTTCGAAATATCCGCCGCCGACTGCGACGCGGATATGCTGTCCTACGTTGGGAGGCTCGACGCCGTGGAATTCGCCCGCAGGGTGTCTTCGTCCTCCGCGCTCGTCGGTTGCGACTGCGATTTCACCAGAATATCCAACGCCCTGGGAATCCCCACGGCGCTTATTTGCGGCGGGGACGGTTCGCCCGGCGGCGTCCTTCTCTTCGACGCCCCGAAATGCGCAATTCCGGTCTCGGGCGCGGATTCCGCGGACGTTGATGCCGCGGCGGAGCGGATTCTCGAAATGCTTTTTTCTAAGGAAAGGAAAGTTGCACATGACAAAAATAGGAACCCCGTTTAAAAAGAACTCTACAAAGGCCGTCCTCTTGGGAAGCGGCGAATTGGGCAGGGAAGTCGCCATAGAACTCAAGCGCCTTGGCGTGGAGGTCGTCGCGGTCGACAGGTATGCGGACGCCCCCGCCATGCAGGTGGCGGACCGTTCGCACGTAATGTCCATGCTCGACGCGCGGAAGCTCAGGGCGCTCGTTGAGGCGGAGCGCCCCGATTTCGTAATTCCGGAGGTCGAGGCGATAGCCACCCCAGAGCTGTTGAAGTTGGAAAAGGAGGGCTACAGGATTGTTCCCACCGCCGCCGCCGTAAACTTTACAATGAACAGGGAGGGGATAAGAACGTTGGCGGCGGAGAAACTAGGTATGAAAACGTCCCCCTACGCCTTCGCCTCCAACAGGGACGAGTTCGTGCGCTGCGTTGAAAAAATAGGCTTTCCGTGCGTCGTAAAGCCCGTCATGAGTTCTTCCGGGCACGGGCAAAGCGTGCTTCGCGGCGGTGGGGACTTGGGACGCGCATGGGAATACTCCCAGTCGGGCGGACGCGCGGGGGGCGGACGCGTCATAGTCGAGGGCTTTATCGATTTCGACTACGAGATAACCCTCCTCACCGTGCGGCACAGCGGCGGAACATCCTTTTGCGCCCCTATAGGGCACGAGCAGATAGACGGGGACTACCGCCGCAGTTGGCAGCCCCAACCCATGTCGCCCTCCGCCCTGGAATCCGCAAAAAACTACGCCAAGCTTATTACCGACGCCCTCGGCGGCTACGGCATATTCGGGGTTGAAATGTTCGTTAAGGGCGACACTGTCTTGTTCAGCGAGGTCTCTCCGCGACCGCACGATACGGGGATGGTTACCATGATTTCCCAGAATTTGTCCCAATTCGCCCTGCACGTCCGCGCCATACTCGGAATTCCGATACCCTCCATGGAGCAATATTCCCCGGCGGCGAGCAGGGCGGTTGTCGTCGAGGGCAAGGGGGAAGTCTTGGAGTATTCCAACATAGACAAAGTTCTTGCGCGCCCCGGAACGGATATGAGGATATTCGGAAAGCCGTGCGTCGACGGACACAGGCGTATGGCGGTTCTGCTCGCCCGCGCCGATACCGTCGAAGAGGCAGACAAAAAGACGGCGGACATGTTGAAGGACCTCGAAGTCAAGGTGATGTAGGGAGCCGTCCGCCCCCGTTTGTACGTTCTTATGCGCGTAAATTCCGCCGCGGAATCTACAATACTATCTTTATGCCGCGACGCATGTAGGTGGGCACGTCCAAATCCACGCCGTTTCTCATGTTTTTTTCCGTGTCGTTGAAAAAACCGCGCTGTTCCGAAATATCCGCGAATTTAAATTCCCTCTGGTTCGTCTGCGCCTTTTCCGTTTCGCTCCTCCGCGTGGATCTTTTTTTTCCGCCGCGTCCGAATCCGAAAAGATTCAGGCGTATTCGCGTTTTTTTCCCGCCGTTTCCGCCCGTATCCGCCGCCTTCGGGGAAGATTTTCTTTGCGCCGCTGCGCGTTTTTTTTCGCTTTTTCCCTCCAGAACCTCCGTTTTTTCCCGGAACTCCCAACCGCTTTGGACTCCTTTGGGGATCTCGGTTTTTTGCTCCGGTGCGGCGGGGGAGGGTGGTGGTTCTACGGGTATAGGACGTTTTCTATAGGTGCCCATTGCGCAAATTTCAACCCTTTCAGTGTAGGAGGCGTCCACGGAGGCGGCAAACGCCGTTTTCCCGCCCGCATTCAGCTTGGACGCGGCGGTTTCAAGCAGATACTGCATTTTGTTCATTTCAATTCCGCCGCCGCAGGTAAGCGACAGCAAAAGCGATTCCACCCCGCCGCCGCAATCCTCCAACATTGGGGACTTGAGCATATCCTCCACCGCCTTGTCGCACGCGTCCGCGCCCTCCGCGGAACCGTAGGCTATAAACGCGCCGTCTCCGCGCCTCGAAAATACTCCGTCGAATGTCGGAAAATCCATGTTGACCACGCCTTTCCCGGAAAACATCCGCGCCAGAGCCGCCGCCGCCTTCGCCGCGTGTTCGCCCGCGGCGTTGTCCGGGAGTTCGAATGCCGCCGCGCACTTTTTCCTTAGGTATGAAAGGGCCTTCCGAGCCAGTTCGTTCCGCTCTCTTCCCTCCGATTTTTGCGGAGTTGCGCAAAGGCATACAATCCTCGTCCTTTCCCCCGCGAGCTTCGCCATGATGGGGGCGAGCATACTTCCCGTTCCGCCTCCCAAACCGCATATCAGGATTAATAAATCGGAACTTTGCGCAAGTTTCTCCAGTTCCGGAGCGCTTTCGGCGGCGGCGGCCTTCCCCTTGCCAGGGTCGCCTTCCGTTCCTCTGCCCCCCGTCGTTGCGGGACCTACGGCCACGACCCTCTTTATCCCTGATGAGCTTAGAAGCCGCGCGTCGGTGTCCACCGCCGCAATGTCCGTTTCGGGAAGTTCCCGGGCAAGGGACTTAGCCATATTTATCCCAGTGCCGCCCACTGCCGCAATGAGAATTTTTTTGCCGCAACCGCCTTCCATAGTTTAAAACTTGAACAATTCCCTAAGAAATCCCAGCACGCCCCTCTTTTTCGCCGCTTTGATTTTTTCGTTTTTCGCGTATTCCAGCAGTCCGAGCGCCGTGGCGTATTCCTGGTACCGCAGGTCGGGGTGCACGGAGTCGCCGAACTTCCCCTTCGCGCACGGAATTCCGAGCACGCTGGATGCCAGTTCGCATATGCCGTCGAGATTCGACGTTCCCCCCGTGAGGACCAGTTCCCCTATTTTGTTTTCCGCAAGGAACTCCCCCACCTCCTCCTTGAGTATGAGGAACAGTTCTTCGAGGCGCGCCCCCACCACGGTGTTTACCGCCCCTGTCGAAATCTTCCTGTCTCCTATTTGCCCGTCTCCGAGCGTCCAGACTTCAGCGTCTTCTTCGCCTGGGTCCGCGACGGCCCTGGCGTATTTCGTCTTTATCTTTTCGGAGTTTTTCCGGCTTAGCTGCAGCCCGAAGGACAGGTCGTTCGTGATGTGGTCGCCCCCTACAGGGACGACCCCCGTCTTGAATATTCTTCCGTAGTTTAAATAAGCGTAGTCGCACGTTCCGCACCCTATATCGGCCACGAGAACCCCGGAGTTCCTCTGCCGCTCGTCGGTGACCGCAAGCGCCGACGCTATTCCCGAGAACAGCATGTATTCCACTTTTACCCCGAAACTCTGCACTATGTGGATGGCGTCGGAAAGTTTCGCCGTGTCGCCGTGCACGAGCCAATATTCGGCGTCTATGCGTTCGGCTTTTTTCCCCAGCGGATCGGAGCAGTATTTTCCGTCGAGGTGGAATCCGCAGCATATCTTGTGGATATAGGTTCTCCCCTCCGCCAGCGCCTTGCTTTTCGCGTCGGTTTTCGCGCGCTCCACGTCCGCGCGCCTGACCACGCCGTCGGCGCCCGCAACGTTGGCGGAACCCACGCTCCTAAACCCCTTTATGTGGGTTCCGCTTATCCCCAGGCAAAGGCTGCTTATCTGCGCGCCCGTCGAACCCTCCGCGGCGGCAATAGCCGATTGCGCGCAGGTTGCGGCCTTGTAGAGGTCTATTATGTCCGCCTTCTTTACGCCGTCGCTTGCCGCCTGTCCGCTGCCCACGAAATTCGTCGTTTTCCCGTTGACGATTTCCCCGAGAAAAACCTGCATTTTTCCCGTTCCTACTTCGAGTGCCGCTATTGTCTTGCTGTCGCTCATTTTTTCGGGGAATCCCGGTATTTGACGTCGGCGCGGCCTTTCAGGGAGAGGTCTATGCGCTCTATCCCATTTAAGCCCTTTTCCCTCGAATAACGCAAGATATATTCCAGCCTGTCGAATTGTTTTGCGTAGTCCTTAGGGGAAAAGACAATCAGCGTGCCGTCGCGGGTTCTTACCTTCAAAAGGGGCATGGTGATTTTCGCGGCGTCGGAGACGTCCACTTCTTTCCAGTTTTCAAGCTCTCCCGCGGCCTGCGCGTAGGCGAAAAATTCCCTTAGGATGCGGGCGTTTCCGTATCTTTTCGGGACGGCGCCGTCGAATTCGGGGTTTGCCCGCTCCAGCGACGGAAGTCTCGCCACGAATTCGGGGTTTACGCAAACGGGCTCGAAGAACACCCCCTCGGGTGACATCAGGTAAACCCTGTCCGCGTAGTCCACTTTTGTGGAAAATTTCGCCATGGGCTTGTGTTCCTCCAACTCTATCCTCAGCGTGTCGGGGTGGATTCTCTCAACTTTTGCGGATTTCACCTGCGTGAGGGACTCCAGGGAGCTTTTCACCGCGAATATGTTGACGTCGTTGAAGGTGGATTTCTGCGGAAGTTTCAAATACGAACCCAGCCATTTCGGATTTATGACGCCGTCGGTTTTAAATTCTATTTTCTTTATGGGGCGCGCGTCCGACAAAAATATGTCTTCCATGTAGAGGTTGCGGTACGCGTACCACGCGCCGTAGGCTACCGCCGTCGCCGCCGCGCATGGCAAAAGGACCGCGCAAATCCAAAGGCGCAGTTTGCGGAGCCGCGCGCGCCACGGAACGGGCGCGGCGCGCCTCCGCGGAAACGCGCCCGTTCCGCGCGCCAAGTCGCGCCAATCGCCGCTTTGAATTTTCTTTTTCGGCATTATTTTCGAAGGGATTTGAAGCGTTCGAAAGCCCCCTCCATTAACCTGCCGCACAGCCTCTTGAAGTCGAGCCCTATGCAGCTGGCGCTTTTCGGCAGCAGGCTTGTGGGGGTCATTCCGGGAAGGGTGTTTATTTCCAGCGCCGCAAATTCGAACTTCGGGGTTTCCCTCATGCGGAAGTCCACGCGGCAGAAATCCCTGCAACCGCACGCCCTATACGCTTTTTGCGCCGCGTTTTTCATTTCCCGTTCCGCGCGTTTCGATATTTTTGCGGGGAAGACGTATGAGGTCGTCCCGGGCGTGTACTTCCGGTTGAAGTCGTATATCCCCCCGTTCGGTATTATCTCGACCACCCCCGCGGCCTCGCCGTAGAGCACCCCTATCGAAAATTCCCTCCCTTCGAAAAATTCCTCTATCATCCAAGTCCCCTCCGTTACGGAGTCCAGCGCCGTCTTCGCCGATTCCAAGTCCGCGGCGGCGGCCAACCCCACGCTGCTTCCCTTGTCGGCGGGTTTCAGGATGAAACCTTTTTTAAAAAGTCCCGCGGCGTGCTCGGCGGAGGGTTTGTTTTTGGCGTCGAAATCGAAGGACGGCGCCACCGGAATCCCGTCGAAAGCCATGAGCGCCTTGGACGCGGGTTTCAACATGCATATTCTGCTGGACATGCTTCCGCTTCCCGCATACGCCGCCCCCGCGGCGTCGAGTTGCGCCTGAAGCGTCCCGTCCTCGCCGTAGTCGCCGTGCATGGCGGGATACACCACGCAATTTTCGGGGTCCAAATCCTTCGGAAGCGCGTTTTCGTCCAGCCTTACCAGTTCCGCGTCGAAATCCTCCTTCAGCGCCCCGAACACGTTCCTTCCGCTTTCTATAGACACGTCCCTCTCGGGCGACACCCCTCCGCATAAAACTTTAATTTTTGGAATTTTCATAGTTTTGAAACCAGTTCTTTAGCCGTGAAATAGAAGTCCCCCGCTCCGACCACCGCCAAGGAGAGCGGACCTTTTTTCGTTTCGCTTTCAAGTATCGCCCCTATCTTCCCCGGTTCCGAAAGCTCCACGCCCTCCGCCGACTCGGCTATTGCCGCGCTTGTGCCTTCGGGGTCGAACTTTTCGCTTGCGGGATAAACGGGTAGGAGAATTATCCTGAAGTCGTCCGCCGCCGCCGCCGCCAAAATTTCCGCGAACCGCTTTGCGAACCTTTTTGTGCGCGTGTAGCGGTGGGGCTGGAATACGGCGAGTTTCCTGCCAGGGCGCCTTCCCGCAAACCATTCGAGGAACGTTTTAACCTCGTTCGGGTGATGGGCGTAGTCGGCAACGGCGAAGAATCCCGGTCTGTCGGCGATGGTTTCCTGTCTGCGCACCACCCCTTTGAAATCCGAAAACACCCCCGGTTGCAGCGCGCGTTCCGTTGCCGTCTCGAACGCCGCCCTCGCCATGGCGGCGTTGCGCTCCGTGAAATTTTTCGGCGCCTCCGCCCCGAAGCTCCGCCGTGCGAAGCGTCCGGCAATGGTTCCGAGCTTTTCGTCGTCCGCGGGATACACCACCGCCCCCGTCGTCCGAGCGAATATCCGCGCGAACATGCCTTCCAACTCGGCGTCGTCCCCGTAGGTGTCCGTGTGGTCCAAATCGAAGTTGAGCGCCACCGTTACCGACGGCGAAAATTTTTCTATCGTGCCGTCGCTTTCGTCGATTTCAGAAAAGAGGAGCTTTCCCTCGCCGCAATACCTGTGCATGGCGGTTCCCTTGGGAACCGCGCCCACCAGCCAGCCGCAGTCCAAGCCGGTCTTCGCCGCCGCGTGCGATATGAGGGCGCTTACGGTGCTTTTCCCGTGGCTTCCCACCACCGCAACCAATTTGCGCGGGGCGCATACTTCCGCCCATTTCTCTCCGCGCAGAAGCCGTCTGGCGCACCGCACGGGAAGGTTTTGAGCCTTCTCCGACAGCGCCGAGCTTATCACGAATTCTCGGTAGTGGTCCGTAAAATCGTCCGCGCTTTTGCCGAGCTCCACCCCGTGCTCTCCGAGCATGCTGAGTATTTCCGTGTTCGGGAAGTCGTCGAAACCGCACACGCTTTCGCCCGCGTCGGACAGAAACGCCGCAAGGGGAGCCATGCCCATTCCGCATATTCCGCCCATGCATATTTTTCCCGTCATTCCCCCTCCTTTCTCGCTATTTTGGAGAGGTCGGCAACCATTTTAGAAACGTCGTTCAATTCGTCCACCCTCGCGAGGTTTTTGCGCATGTTTCCGCGGAGCGCTTCGTTCGACGCCAATTCCGCGGCTTCCGCGAAAAGTTTGTCCATATCGTCCTGGGCGACCACCACGCACGCGCCCTGTTTTTCGAAACAGCGGGCGTTCTTCAGTTGGTGGTTGTCCGCGGCGCGGGGGTAGGGCACCATTATCGAGGGCACCCCGCACCGCGCAAGTTCCGCTATGGTGCCCGCCCCGGCGCGCGCTATCGCAATATCCGCGCACGACATCGCCGCCGCCATATTGTCGCAGAATTCCAAGAATTTTACCGTGTGTTCGCGTCCGTCCCTCCCTTTTGCCGAACGGCGCGCGTAGTCGGATTTTCCCGAACCGCACACGCAAAGCACGTCCATCCCCTCTTTTGCCAGGCGTTCGAAGTTGCGGTCCGCCCAGTTGTTGAGCGCCTCCGCCCCCTGGCTGCCGCCCAGTATCAAGAGCACCCGCGAATCGGGGGGAAAACCGAAAAATTTTTTCGATTCCGCGGGGTCCAGCCTTCGTATTTCGTCGCGCACGGGATAGCCCGAATATTTTACCTGTCCGGACTTTCTGCGCGGGATTCCAACCCCGTAGGGTACGTATATTCTGGCGGCGAACCTGCCCAGGAACCGCGTGGCCTTTCCCGGTTTTCTGTTCGCCTCGTGGAGGACGATGGGGATTTTCAACAGGGCGGCGGCTATAGATATTCCCAGGGAGCTGAACCCACCGAAGCTCACAACGACGTCGCAGTTTTCCTTTTTCAGCGTCCGCAATCCGAATTTTACCGCCCTGAAAAACTCCGCCGCAAAACGGAGGAACTTCGCCGGATTCGGCGAAAACGCCGCGCCCGGCGTCCTTATAAAGCGGAGTTCCCCGTATTTTTCCGCAAGTCTCGAATCCACGCGCTTCCGGCTTATCAAAAAGACCGCCTCGTGCCCCGATTTTATCAGCGCGCGCCCCACCGCCAGTCCCGGAGTCAAGTGCCCGCCAGTGCCTCCGCACGATATTATAAATTTGCTCATAGTTCGCTCGCCTCGATCGGTTCGGGCTTATTCCAGTTCCGCATGCAGTTTACAAGTATTCCCGCAAAGCACGACATCGCCACCAAATTGGACCCTCCGAAGCTTACAAAGGGCAGGGATATCCCCTTCGTGGGCATCATTCCCGTAACTACGCACAGGTTGAATACGGCCTGCGCCACAATCATGAAGAGCGAGCCAGCCGCCAGTAAAAACTGGAACATGTCGGGCGCCTTTTTCAGCGTCGACGCGGAAAAGACGAATATCGTAAAAAACGCCGCTGCCACCCCGAGCGTGCAGAATAGTCCAAGCTCCTCCGCTATTATCGAAAGGATGAAATCCGTGTGCGCCTCGGGCAGGTACGACAAATGCTGGCGCCCCTGTCCCAGACCCACGCCCGACACCCCGCCCGAACCGAACGCCACTATCCCCTGCCAAAGTTGGTAGGAGCCGTCCGCCTTCGTCCCCTCCAGGTCCAGGAAGCTCAATATGCGCTGCAGTCGGTTGGGGTTGCGGTAGAGCACCGCGGCGAAGACTCCCGCGCCGAGAAGCGAGGGAACGCACAGGTGCGGAATTTTCGCCCCCGCGAAAAATATCATCAGGAATCCTACGCCCCCGCAGAGGGCGGTCGTTCCGAAGTCGGGTTCCGCCATGATGAGCGCGCAGAAAATCCCGACTATGGCGAGGGGCTTAAACACCGCGTGGAAAAAACTTCCCATGCGCCTTTGCGCGCTTTGCAAATACGCCGCAAGTCCGCACACCAGCGCTATTTTCGCGAAGTCGCTCGCCTGGAAGTCAACTATTAAAAGGTGCAACCACCTTCTCGAGCCGTTGCGCTCCAATCCTACGCCGGGCACGAGCACCAACGCAAGCAGCACCGCCGCCAGCACCGCGGCGTACGGCGCGAACTTTTTTACCGCCGACATGTTCACGAACGCCGCAAACGTTCCGAAACACGCCGCAACGCACAGGTACGCGGCTTGGGCCTTTACGTACGCGTAGGGGTTGGGTTTCGCCGCCCCCGCGCTCGTAAGCGCAAGCAGGCTGACTGCAACCAAATACAGGACGGGCAGGACAACCGCAAGCCAAACTCCGAAAAACTGGGTCTTGTCGGATTTCGCTTCCATCGGCCGCGCCAACAACCGCTATAGATTTACGACGGGTATATTGTCTTCGTCCGCGGGTTCGGGAGGTTGGGCGGCGTCCGTCGCGCCCGTGGGGGATTTCGCTTCTCCTCCTTTCGCGTCCGCGCCGGTCTCTCCGCCGGGGGCCGCGTTTACGGATTCCGCGGACTGTTTCGAAATATCGCCGGGCTTCGCCTCGTCGGGCTTGGGCGGACGGTTTTCGGGCGTTTGGGCGTCCTTCGGGGCCTCCTTCTTTTGTTGCGTCCGCGCCGCGTCCTTTTGCCTAGCCGTCCTTATTTTCAACACCTGTCCCGCCATCAATTTGCGCGGGTCGGTTATCGAGTTGAGCCTGCAAAGCTCCTTGATCGACACGGAATACTTGTGCGCTATGGAACCGAGGTATTCGCCGCTTTTCACCGTGTGCAGGATTTCGCCGTCCGCGGACGACGCCCCGTCTGCGCTTTTCGCCTGCGCTTCTTTCCCGGCGGGGATTTTTTCCACGTAGAGTTTTT
>CAZMBN010000014.1:0-12813 GCA_964564825.1 uncultured Opitutales bacterium | reverse complement strand
GCGGGCGCCACGGCTTCCCCTTGTACTTCCGCCTCCGCCTTCTGGTTGTTTTCGTTTTCGTCGTAACCCTGGTCGTCGTCCGTGTTCCAGTTCGGACGCGTGGGGTCGGAGCGCAGGGCGGGGCTTCCCTCGGGCGGAACTATTTCCTTAGGCTCCTTTATCTCCTCTTCGTGCGCCGTTTCCGCCGACGCTATTTCCGTAACCTGACCCGAAGCCTTTGCGGGAGGTTCCTCGGTGCAGCCCGACTGCACCAGCAGCATGCTTATCACCGCGGCGTGCAAGGTTATGATTGTCGTTATTGCCAGAGATTTTTTCATATGGTACCCCTTGTATTCGTTTGCATATTTACTATTTTTTTAAATTCTTCAAACACAAAACTGCATCCTCGAAAGATTTTCCCCTTTCCTCGTAGCCCGAAAACATTCCGAAACTTGAAAATCCGGGGCTGAAGAGGACGGCGGAACCTTTCCCCGCCAGTTCGTAGGCTTTTTGCACGGCGTCGCGGAGGTTTCCGCATACGTGCGCGCCCCCGGGCAGCAAAGAGCCGAGCCCCTCCGCCAACTTCCGGGCGCTTTCGCCCACGAGCACCGCTGCGCGCGCCCTTTGCCGGAGTTTCGAAACAAGGCTTTCCAATTCGCAGTTTTTGTCCTTTCCTCCGCCGATCCACACCACGTCGCGCCCCGCCAGTTCGTCGAGCGCTGCCTCCGCAGCATGGGCGTTCGTGGCTTTCGAGTCGTTGTAAAAGAAAACCCCGCCCACCTCCGTGGGTTCCGAGAACCTGTAGGCGGGCAGTTTGAAATCCGCCGCGGATTTTTCCAGTAGTTCCGCGTCCATGCCGGCCTCCCTCCAGTACGCCTCCGCCGCGGCGTAGTTTCTGGACTGTATCGACGTGTCGAACGGTTTCGGCGCGCCCTTGTATCTGTTTTCCGGCACTATAACCGCGAATCGGGGAAGTTCGAATCCGAGTTTCGCGGCGTAGTCCCTTACGCTTTCGCCCGCTATGAAAAGATTCTTTTTCAGGCGTCCCGCCGTACGGAGTTTCGCCCCGAAATACTCGCGCATGTCCGCGTGCCAATCCAAATGGTCCGGGGCGAAGTTCGTCCAGAGCAGGGCGTCGGGCGAGATTTTTTTCGAATCCGCCGTCTGGAACGAGCTAAGTTCGCATACCGCCGTCGACTCGGGCGTGTTCGCGCCGTCGTCCGCGCATATCTCCGAAAACGGCGTTCCTATATTTCCCACCGCCGCAGCCTTTACACCGCATTTTCCCAGCGCGTGCGCCAGAAACGAGGTCAGCGTGGTCTTGCCGTTCGTGCCCGTAACCGCCGTTATTTTTCCGCGCCATGCAAGCGAGGCGAAGTCGGGTTCGCAGAGCGTCTCCGCCCCCGCCTTCCGAGCAAGTTCCAGCCACGGGTGGTCGGGGCGGAAGCCGGGTGAATAGACCGCCAGCGCGTGTTCGCCCGCGCGTTTGGCGTCGAACGTTTCCGAATTTCCGTCCTCCGCGTAAAACACCGGCTCCAGTCCGCATTTTTCGGCGAGTTTCGCCGCCGCGAGACCGCTTTTCCCCCTGCCGAATACGGCGACCGCCTTCGACTTCGCCAGTTCCCTTATTTCGTTGTGTTCGGTTTGCCGCATACTTTAGCGGATTTTCAAAGTCGCCAGGCCCGCAAGGGCGAAGATTAGCGATATTATCCAGAACCTCGCCACCACTTTCGTTTCCGCCCAGCCTTTCAATTCGAAGTGGTGGTGTATGGGCGACATTAAAAATATCCGTTTTTTCGCGCTTTTGAACGACGCCACCTGCAGCATTACCGACAACGCCTCGCCGACGAACACCCCGCCCACTATCACGAGCGTCAAGGGTTGCTGGCACATGAACGCCACCGCGCCCACGAGTCCGCCTATGGACAGCGACCCCGTATCCCCCATGAACACCTCCGCTGGGTACGCGTTGTACCACAGAAACGCCATCGACGCCCCCGCCAGCGCGCAACAAACCACCGTCAGTTCTCCGCAGCCGGGAATGCCCCTTATGAACAAATATTCCGCAGCCACCGCGTTTCCCGCCACATAGGTGAACACGGCGTACGCCAGCGCTACCGACACCGTGCATCCCACCGCCAGCCCGTCTATTCCGTCGGTCAGGTTGATGGCGTTGCTCGAACCCCCTATCACCAGAAATATGAACGCCGCCGCAAACCAGACGGGCATCGGGTCCATTACGGGGCGCTTGAGGAACGGGGTCCAAAGTTCCAGCGCCGCGTCCGCGTATTCGCGCGAGCACAGCAACACCGCAAGCACCGCGAGCGACACCGCGACTTGCGCCGCCAATTTTGTTTTTCCGCCCAAGCCCCTGCTGTTCCCCCTCGATATTTTCAAATAGTCGTCCGCGAATCCGAGCGCCGTGAACGCCGTATATACGAAGAGCGCGCAGAACACGAGGGTGTTCATTCTTGCGAAGAGGACCGACGCCGTCGCCACCGCCAAAAATATTATCGCCCCCCCCATGGCGGGGGTGCCCTTCTTTCCGCTGTGCAGCTCCGCCAGCCGTCCAACCTCGTCCTTCGTCCTGAAGCTTTGCGCGAATTTCAGCGCCCTAAGCCTCCCTATGGCCCACGGCGCGCAAAATATTCCCACGGCGAACGCCGTCGCCATCGCCAGCGCGCACCTGAAGGTCAGATACCTGAAAAGGCGGAGCGGTCCGAAATAGTTTTCAAAGTCCGCAAGGTCGAAGAGCATTAGTTTTTCCCCCCTTCGCCGACCTCTCCACCGTCCGCGGATTCAGCGTTTCCTCCGTCCGTTTCCGTCCGCCCTCTCGGTCGGGAAGCCGTTTTTTCCGCAACGTCCGCGGGCAGCAGTTTTTCAAGTCCGCAAATTCTGCTTCCTTTCACGAATACGAAGCCCTCAAAGTCCTCCACCGCCTCCCGGGCGTCTTCGGCGTCCTTGAAAACCCGTATTTCGTTTTCGTTCCATCCGCCTTCGAGGAGTCCCTCCTTGTATATTTCCGCGCCCGGTCCCACCGCGAACACCGTATCGCCCTCCGTCCGCGCAAGGCGCAGGCCTATTTCCTTGTGGTGGCGGTGCGCCGCCAGTCCCAGTTCCGCCATGCCCCCCAACACGTAGAGGCGTCTCGGGGCTTGGGCGGATATTTTTTGGAAATACGCCAAAGCGTCCTTCATCGAAGCGGGCGACGCGTTGTAGCAGTCCGCGTAAAATTTCGATTTTTCCCCGTCGATTATCGTCCCCCTCATCGGCGGAGGGGAGAGCAGGGGGGTTCTTTCGGCAAGCTCCTCCTCCCCGACGCCCAGCATGAGGGCGGCGGCGGCGGCCAACACGGAGTTTTCCAACATTCCGTCGGTCATGTCGGGAATTTCGAAATAGAATTCGTCGCCCCCCTCCACGCACATGTCGAGTCCGCGGAACCCGGGCTGCCCGGCCTTTACGAAGGAGTACCTGAAAACGAGGTCCGCCTTTATTTCGGGGGCGTCGGCGTCCAGCGCAACCGCCTTTTTGCATTTGAGTTCGCCGAACGCCCTCCAGCCCAGCATGTTTCCGTGCATCAGGCACCATCCTCCGGGCGCCGAATTTGCGGGGAGTTCCGCCTTTTCCTTCGCCGCGTTCGCCGTATCCTTGAACGCCTCCAAATGGGCGGGGGCGACGTTCGTTATTATGCTGATGTCGGGTTTTATCATTTCGGCGAGCACCTTCATTTGACCCGGTCCCGACACCCCCGCCTCGACCACCGCCAACTGGTTTCTCCGCGTGTCCAGCCGCGTCAGCGTCAGGGGGACGCCCAATTCGTTGTTGAAATTTTTTTCGGTGGCGAGCGGATTCTTGCGCGCGCACAGGGTTGCAAGCATTTCCTTCGTGGAGGTTTTTCCGCACGAACCCGTCACCGCAACGACGGGGTTTTCAAAACGCAGCCTGTGGAACTTGGCTATGCTTTGGAGCGCCTTCAGGGTGTCCTCCACAACCAGTACGGGCGCGTCAGCGTCTATTTCCCTCTCCGCCAGCACGGCGGATGCCCCCTTGTCCACCGCGTCTTTTGCAAACTCGTGCCCGTCGCGCCTCCCCCTCAGCGCCGCGAAAGCGAAGTCCTTCGCCGTTTCCCGGCTGTCCGCGGTGAATCCGCGTATTTCGGGTTTTTTTTCGGGGTTTAAGTTCCTCCACGTTCCCCCCGTCCAGTCGCGGATGTCGTCGGTTTTAAAGAATGGCATTTTTCCTTGCGGTTGAATTTTATATTAGACCCTTTAAATTCAGCAGTTCTTCGGCCACGCGTTTGTCGTCGAAGGGTATTATAGTGTCGCCGAGCTCCTGGAACGTCTCGTGCCCCTTACCGGCTATCAGTATGCAGTCGCCGTCCGACGCCGCGTCTATCGCCAGGTTTATCGCCCTGCGCCTGTCCTCCACGAACGCTATCCTGTCGGGGAACTCCACCCCCTTTTTCATGTCGGAAAATATTTGTCCCAAATCCTCCCCGCGGGGGTTGTCCGACGTCGCCCACGCTATGTCGGCGTATTTTTGCACCGCGCGCACCATAAGCGGCCTCTTTGCGCGGTCGCGCTTCCCCCCGCACCCGAAGACCACCAAAAGTTTTCCCTTCGCCACCTTTCGCAGCATGGAAAGCCCGTTTTTAAGGGCGTCGTCGGTGTGGGCGTAGTCCACGAATATGTCGAAATTCGGGGGGCTTTTCGCCTTTTGCATCCTTCCGGGCACCCCCTTGAAGGTGCGCAGGCTCTCCATTGCGGCGGGAATTTCCACGTCCGCCGCCCTCGCCATCGCCGCGGCGGCGAGCGCGTTCAAAACGTTGTATTCGCCGGGCATATTTATGCGGGCTTCCTCCTCGCCGGAGTCCCATACCGCGGTAAATTTCGACCCCCCGGGCAGCATGTCTATTTTTTCCGCCCTTATATCGGCGTCGCGCGACTCTATCCCGAAGGATATTACGCGGCATTTCCCCTTTATCCTACCGGCTATCTCCCTGCCCCTGGGATCGTCGAAATTCAACACAGCCGACTTCGGAAGGCTTCCCAGCGCCCCCGTGAACAGCGACGCCTTCGTTTCGAAATAGTCGTCCATGTTTCCGTGGTAGTCCAGGTGGTCCTGTGTAAGGTTTAGGAACGCCGCGCATTCCGTCCGCATTCCGCGCGCCCTCCCTTGGGCCACGGCGTGCGAGCTTATCTCCACGGCGGCGGCTCTGCAGTCGGCGTAGCGCATCTGGTTCAACATCGCGTAAAGTTCCAGCGCTTGCGGCGTCGTGCGCCCCGCGGGCAGGCACCTGCCGCCCAGGTCGTAGTGTATGGTGCCTATAAGTCCGCATTTCAGCGAGTTGTCCGAAAGTATTTTTTGCAGCATCCACGTAACGCTGGTCTTCCCGTTCGTCCCCGTGGCTGCGAAGATTTTCATCGCCTCGTCGGGGGAGTTGTAGAAGTTTTTCGCCGCGCGGGCCAGGGCCTCCGCCATATTTTCGCATTGTATCCACGTTGCGGGGAATATTTTTGGTGCGGGCTGTTCCGAAACCACCACCTTCGCCCCCCTGTGGGCGGCCTCTTCAACGTACCTGTTCCCGTCGGTGTTCGCCCCCTTGACCGCGAAGAACGCCGCCCCGGGCGTCACCCTTCTGCTGTCGTCCATCAGCGACTTTATTTCCGCGCTTGCGTCCCCGCTTATTTTCGCCGCCTTTACCGCCCGCGCAAGATCCTTGGCGCAATAGGGCGCGGCTCCGCCCTCGCTTCTTGCGAAGGCGCTTTCCCCGAAGCGCATGCGCGCCCCGCACAGGTTTATGAGGTTGTCGAGGTTTGAAAATCCTATCACTTTATCCCTTTCCACGCCACTATTCTTTCAAATTCGGCGTCGCTTTGTATTCCGAGGTAGTTTGCCGCCTGTTCGGCGATGTTTTTAAAGGACGGCGCGGCCACTATTCCGCCGTAGCCTATTCCCTTGAGGTTCGGCGAATCCACAACCACCGTTATCACCAGACGCGGGCGGTTCGCGGGGAAGAACCCCGAAAACGACGCGACGTGGTTGTTGGTGCTGTACCTGTTGTTTACTATTTTCTGGCTGGTTCCCGTCTTTCCCGCCGCCTTGAATCCGTCGAGCTCCGCCCTCCGCGCCGTGCCGTCGGGCCCCACCACCTCCGTGAGCATCTCGCCCATGAGGCTCGCCACCTTCGGGCTCAGAACCCTGCGGACGGCTTTCGGGGGGTAGTTTATGGCGGTGCCGCCGTTCTTGTCGTAAATGCGTTTTACTATTTGCGGCTGCATGTAGACCCCCTGGTTGGCTATTACGCTCATTGCGCAATGGACCTGCAGGGGGGTGGCGGCCACGGCGTGTCCCATGGGAAGGCGGGTTATGGTGAACCCGTCCCAGTCCTTGACGCGGTGCAGGGTGCCCGACGCCTCCCCCGCAAGGCCTATGTTCGTTTTTTCTCCGTAGCCGAAAAGCCTCGAATACTCGTACAGTTTTTTCTCGCCCAGCAGCAGCCCCAGGTGCGCCGCGCCCTTGTTGCTGCTCTTTTTGGTGATGTCGCGCACCGACAGTATGGACATGGCGTGCGCCTCCTTCGGGAGTCTGAGTATTCTGCCCTTGTAGTTCACCGTCTCCACCCCGCAGTCGAATTCGTCGTCGGGACCCACTATGGATTCGTTGAGGGCGGCGGAGATCGTGACAACCTTGAAGGTGGAACCCGGTTCGTACTGGTCGGATATCGCGTGGTTGCGCAGGGCGTCCTGGCCGTATTTGTTGTAGTTGTTCGGATCGAATCCGGGATAGCTCGCCATGCCGAGTATGTATCCCGTCGACGCCTCGCTTATTATTATCGACGCGTTCTTGGGGTTGTATCTTTCCGCTATGTCCCGTATCTCGCGTTGCGCCATTTCCTGCATTATCAAGTCTATGCTGAGCTCCACGTTCATCCCGTCCGCGGGAGGGCAGTCGCGGCTTCTGAATTGGGCAACCTCTTTCCTGCTGGCTGAGCGCTCGGTTTCTATCCAGCCGTCTTGTCCGCGCAGGTAGTAGTCGAACTGCCTCTCCGCCCCCATTACGGGTTGGAACTCCCTGTTGACGAATCCCACCACGTGCGCCATCAGCGCGCCCGACGGATACGTCCGCGTGTGCCTTCTTGTGCCGTACACCCCTTTGATTTTAAGCGCGCTTATTTTTTCGTACAGCGCGCTGTCTTCTATTTCCGCAAGTTTTACCCATCTTCCGGGTCCGGTGCATTTTTTGAAAAGGTCGTCGTAGGGGGTTCCAAGCAGCTCCGCAAGCTTGCGGAGACGCGCCTCGGAGCCTTCCTCCTCCTTTTTCTTCGCGGCGCGTTCGGAGAGCAGCGCCTTCTTAAAGAAGAGGGGATCCGCCCCCAGCGTTATGACGGGCAGGGAGGTGGCGAGCAAGTTTCCGCGGCTGTCGGTTATATCCCCCCTGCGCGCCTCCAGTTTGTCGAAGCGTTTTCTCGCCTTGTCGGCGGCCTCCATGCTCGCCTCGCCGTTCACCACGTGCAGGTAGTAGAGCCTTGCGAACACCGCGCAGAACGCCATGCACACGAGCCCCGCCGCCAGCGCCATTCTCCCCCCTTTGACGAAGACTGGATATTTTTTTTGTCCGTTGCGTCCCTTCATACAAACCTACCGTTTCGCGCCGGGTCTAAAAGACACCGTTCCCGCGGGCGTATTCGCGAATTCCACGCGTCCGCCCTCGAAATTTTCGTACGCCCAAACCACGTCCTCGTCCGTCCTCGGCAGGGACATTTCCGTTCCAACGCGCCCCGCAAGCCATACGGGGTTTTCCAATTCCGCAATCTTTGCCGCCAACTCCTCGTTTTCGAGTTTCAGCCGGGTTATTTCCCTTTCGCATGCGGCGGTTTCGGCGGCTATCTTCGCCTTTTTGTGCCGTTGCGCCGATACGGCGAACGCCCCCGACAACACGAGGACCGCTGCCGCCGCGAACGCCGTCGCAAGCTTCGCCGTCCCCTTCACGCCCGTTCCTTTCTTACCGCGCGCAGCTTCGCGCTTCTGCTCCGCGGGTTCGCCCTGCGTTCGGCGTCCCCCGGAACCAGCGGTTTCCGCGTCAGCAGCTCCGCGCGTTTTATCCGCGCGCCCCCCGCGTCGTCCCCGAACGCGTTGGCGGGAAGCCCCGCAACGCCCCTGAAAAACCTCTTGACTATCCTGTCCTCCAGCGAGTGGAAGCTTATCGCAACCAGCACTCCCCCCGGTTTCAGCGCCTCGAACGCCTTCGGAAGGGCGCTTCTTATCTCGTTTAGTTCGTCGTTTACCCTTATGCGCACGGCCTGGAAGGTCTTCGTCGCGGGGTGGATGCGTCCGCGCGGCGCCCGCGCCGCCGCCCGGCGGACGGCTTCGACCAACGCGGACGTCGTCGCTATGGGCGATTTCTCCCGCGCGCGCGCAATCGCCGCGGCGACCGCCGCCGCCCTGCGCTCCTCGCCGTATTCGCGCAACACCTCCGCTATTTCCCTTTCGGGGGCTTTGTTCACGAATTCAAACGCGCTTTCCGCGTTCCCGCGGTCCATGCGCATGTCGAGGGGTCCGTCATTTGCTATTGAAAATCCGCGCTTCGGGTCGTCCAACTGGAAGGAGGATACGCCGAAGTCGAACAACACCCCGGCGTATCCCCCCGTTTGTAGTTTGTCCAGTTGCGAAAATCTCGCGTTCACGAATTCGAAACGCTCCCCGTATTCCTCCTTGAATTTTTCCGCGCGTTCCGCTGCCTCCTCGTCGCGGTCCATGGACACCACTTTGCAACGGGCTCTTTCCAGTATGGCGCGCGCGTGCCCGCCTCCGCCGAAAGTGCAGTCCAGGTAGCATTCCCCGTCCCTCGGCGCCAAAATTTCCACGGTTTCGACGCGCATTACGGGGAAGTGTCCCCCTCCGGGGCGTCCCGTTCCTCCGTCGTTGTTGTCGGGTGCCGTTGTCATTGGAAAAATTTTTTTGCGTCCGCGTCCCTTCCGCGCGCATCCGGAGCCTCCGCGGGGTTTTAGAGTCCCAGTTCCTCCATCAGCGCCACGTAGTCTCCGGGTTTGGAACCCTTCAGCCACGCCTTGCGCGTCTTGGGATCCCATATTTCGAAAGTCGCCCCCATTCCCACCATTTCCGCCTCTTTTGAAATCCCCGCCCGCGAAAGCAGCGCTTCGTCCAGCATTATGCGGCCCTGCTTGTCGCATCCGAATGTGCAGGAATCCCCCATGAACATTTGCACCGCCATGCGCTTTTGGGGGTTCGCCATGCTTATTTTCGCTATTTTTTGCCTCAACTCCTCGCGCATTTGCGGCGGATACACCGCTATGGAGCCGTAGGTGGTGGGTATTGCAAGGTATGAATTGTCGGAATTGTCGCCCTTGAAGCGCCATTTTGCGGGCAGCGTCAAACGCCGCTTTTCGTCTATGTTCTTCGAAAACGTTCCCGCGTAGTAGCTGCCGTATGCGGCTTCTTCCGTCATTTCCCCCTATCCCCTATACCTCTGCCATTTTTCACCATTTTCCCCCATTTTTACCCATAAATATGTCCTGTCAATACTTTTTCGGATTTTTTTAAAAAAATATTTTTTCCCTATTTTATTGGCGTCTACCTTGTTGAAGAACGCGCCTCCTTTTTTTTCGCGCCGCGCCCCCTTTTTTTTCGTTTTCTCTTTTTCGCCTCCGCTTAAATCTGTCTTTACAACCGCGGTCGAAAAGTGTTTTTATCCGCGCCGGATGGATATGGATATAAAAGGGCTGTTTTTGGACAATCCGCACTTGACAAGGAAGTATCTTGAGCGCGACGGCGTCAAAGTGGGTTACGCCGAAATAAAACTCACCCCCACGCGGACGGGGGACGGATCCCTGCGCCCCAACGGTTGCGTTGCGGTCTACGACACCCGCGGGGCTTGGGCGGACCCGGAATTCCACTTCGACGTCTCGCGCGGACTGCCGGAAATCAGGCGCAAATGGATGGAATCGAGGTCCGTCGTTTGCGACGCCCCCTCCCCGGGGGGGCGCCCGGCGCTAACGGGCGCTCCGGGCAGGCGTCCCACCCAGCTCTGGTACGCACGCCGCGGCGTGGTTACGCCCGAGATGCGGTACGCGGCGTTGCGCGAGAATTCCGCGCTTTTAAACGGCGCGGACGCCGCGGAAAATCCCGCGGACGGCCCCCGCCGTTCCCGCCTTTTTTCGCAGCACGCCGGGGAACCTTTGGGATGGCGCAAATCCCGCGCCGAAATAACCCCGGAATTCGTCATGGAGGAGGTGGCGTCCGGGAGGGCGATAATACCCGCCAACATAAACCATTTGGAGCTTGAACCCGCCGTAATCGGCAGGAATTTTCTCACGAAGGTGAACACGAACATAGGCAACAGTTCCGTGGCGTCCTCCGCCGGCGGCGAACTGGAAAAAATGCTTTGGGCGTTGAAGTGGGGCACCGACACCCTTATGGACCTGTCCACGGGCGGCGGCATATCCGAAATCCGCGAAACGATATTGAGGAACTGCCCCGTGCCCGTCGGCACCGTACCCCTCTACCAGGCGCTCGAAAGGGTGGGGGGCAGGGCGGAGGACCTTTCCTGGGATGTGTACCGCGACGTCCTTGTGGAACAGGCTCGGCAGGGGGTGGACTACTTCACCGTGCACGCGGGGGTTCTCCGCCGTTTTATTCCCGCCGCCGCGCGCAGGATTGCGGGCATAGCCTCGCGGGGGGGCTCCATAATGGCGAAGTGGTGTCTGGCGCACGGCAGGGAAAATTTTCTCTACGAGCACTGGGACGATATCTGCCGCATATGCGCGTCCTACGACGTCGCCTTTTCCATAGGCGACGGCCTACGTTCGGGCGCGGTTGCCGACGCGAACGACTCCGCCCAGTTCGGCGAACTCGAGGTGCAGGGGGAGCTCTGCCGCCGCGCGCGCGATTTCGACGTACAGGTGATGTGCGAGGGGCCGGGGCACGTCCCCCTCCACATGGTCGGCGAAAATATGCGCCGCCAGTTTTCCCTGTGCGCCGATGCCCCTTTTTACACGCTCGGTCCCCTCGTTTGCGACGTCGGCGCGGGATACGACCATATAACCGCCGCAATCGGCGGGGCGTTGATAGCGTGGGGGGGCGCCTCCATGCTCTGCTACGTCACTCCGAAGGAGCACTTGGGCTTGCCGGGTCGCGAGGACGTTCGAAACGGCGTCGTCGCCTTCAAGATTGCCGCCCACGCCGCGGATTTGGCGAAGGGTGTTCCCCTCGCCCAGTATAGGGACAACGCCATGTCGTTGGCCCGCGCCGAATTCAGATGGCTCGACCAGATAAACCTCTCCTTCGACCCCGCGCGCGCGGCGGCGTTCCGCGCCGAAAGCGGCGCCGAATCCTCCGCCGACGGCTCGTGCGTCCGCCATTGCTCCATGTGCGGACCCGCGTTTTGCTCCATGAGGGCGTCCATGGAAATACGCGGGGCGTTGGGCGGTGGAGGGGGGCGCGCCGATGAATAGCGGTACTTCGCCCGCCGAATCCGCCGGGAAACTGTTCGCCGAAGGGTACAACTGCGCGCAGTCGGTGTTCGCCGCCTGTTCCGGGGAATTGGGAATTGAAAGGGATGTTGCCTTGAAGCTTGCGGCGCCCTTGGGCGGCGGGGTGGGGAGGATGCGCGGATATTGCGGGGCGTTTCTGGCGTGCGCCCTGCTTGCGGGCTTGAAATTCGCGGATTCCTCGCCGTCGCGCGCCTCGAAGGAGCGCGTCTACCGCATAACCCGCGCCGCCGCGGAGGAGTTCAAAAGGAAAAACTCCTCCCTTGTCTGCGCCGAGCTTTTAAAACTCGGTCCGGGTGAATCCTCCCCGAGCCCGTCCGCGCGCACCCCCGCCTTCTACGCCTCCCGCCCGTGCCTTGCAATAGTGGAGTCCGCCGCGGAAATCGCCCGGAATCTCGTATTGGATTCCCCGTCCCCCCCTTCAAAAAAGACTTGACCGTACCCACGCCTTTCCCTACCTTCGCCCGCCATTATGGCAGACAAAGCAGAAAAAAACGAATACAACGTCGACGGAAAGTACTACGTGGATTCCCAGTGCATAGGTTGCGCCCTTTGCGCCTCCACGGCGGAAAACTTTTTCGCCGTGGGCGACGCGGGTTGCGCCTACGTGAAGGCGCAGCCTTCCGACGCCGCTGGCGAAGCCCTTTGCAGGGAAGCCCTCGAATCCTGCCCCGTGCAGGCGATAGGCGACGACGGCGCGTAGTCCGCCGTTTTGTAAAAAAACGCTTGAATACGCGCGCGGCGCGTTCCACTATGGTTCTTTGCGTTAGGGAAGCCCCCGTCCGTCCCGGCTTGCCGGCTGGGCTCTTCGGCTGCTTCCCCGCGGATACCCGCCCGGGCGGGTTTAAACGGCGTACTTCGGCGCGTTGCCGGGTGCGCGGGTCTTCGGTATAAGACTCCAAAAACCGCGGAATAAGAAAAGGAGACAAAAATGTCGAAACATAAAATAGAGGGCAAGGACGCCCTGATAAAGGAATACGCCCTCGGCGAAAACGATACGGGCTCTTGCGAGGTGCAAATAGCCTTGCTGAGCGCGCGTATCTCCCATCTGACGGAGCATCTCTCCGTCAACAGGAAGGACTTCCATTCGCGCAGGGGTCTTCTCGCCATGACAAGCCGCCGCCGCAAATTGTTGGACTACCTAAAGCGCAATTCCCTTGAAAGGTACAACTCCCTAATACGCAGGCTGGGGCTGAGGAAATAGTCGCCTTCCTTTCGCCTTTTTCCGCGCGGGCGGTCTTTTTGTCCGCGCTTTTTTTTGTCTTAATGCGGGCGGAGTCCCCCGACGCGCTCCGCGCGCCGTGCTGGGAAGAAACGCGGTGGGG
>CAZMBN010000013.1:44717-47416 GCA_964564825.1 uncultured Opitutales bacterium | reverse complement strand
GCGTTCTTTTTACGCCTCGGGCTTCGATTCGGATCTATTGTCTTTGTTCTTTGAAGATGTATCGACAAAATTTTAACGACAGATTTTGTCTTGCGAATCCCAATGTTTGCACCCGGGGAAATCGGAGGAATAGGACTATCCAACCGCAAAAACATTGAGTGTGCATTTTCAATCGTACCGCCAAACAAATCTTGATTTCATACTTTGTCATGGTAGGATTGTAGCCGCTTCTATGTTGGAAAATATAAAAAATCCGAATGCAAAAACAGTTCACATAGTTTTGGCGCTGGTTTACATAGTAGTTATGGTGGCGGTTATGGCTTTGTCTTTGTGGCATTATTTCTACAATGAACGGTAGATTTAAAAAAGTTGCGGTGGTTGGGGCCGGCGCGTGGGGTACTGCGTTGTCGGTCGTATTGTCAAAAAATATTTCCGATGTTTGGGTTTGGGCCCGGGAACTTGAGGTTGTGGATTCGGTACGCAAAAAAAGGGAAAATTTGCGTTTTTTGCCGGGAATAAACATCCCGTCAAATATCAAATTCGACTCTTCCCCCGAAAAAGTCTTAAATTGTGCGGAAATGGTTGTGTGGGTTGTTCCCATACATTTTCTGCAAGGTACGGCGCGGGAGTTCGCCGAATTCATAAGCCCGAATGCAATACTTGTAAACGCCGGGAAGGGGATAGAGATTGGCGGTTGGCGGCGGCCATCCGAGATTCTCCGTGCATCGATAGGGCAGGGCGGGGCTTTTGGATCCATAATGGGACCGAATATAGCTTTTGAAGTTGCCCAAGATAAATATGCCGAGGCCGTCCTCGCCCTTGATGTCCACTCCCTCGCAATCAAGGCTTCTGCCGCATTTACGACCGATTCTTTTAAAGTGCGCCCTTCGGACGATGTAATAGGGACAGAGATAGGCGCCGCATTGAAAAATATAGTGGCTCTTGCCGCCGGATTTTGCGACGGGATGAATCTCGGGGCGAATACAAAATCCATAATAATGGCGAGAGGTTTTCAAGAGATATACCGTGCGGCGGCGGCGCTCGGAGCTTGGAGCGATTCTTTCGTGAAGGAATCCGCCATACTTGGAGACGTATTGGCGACATGTATGAGCCATGACAGCCGCAACCGCGCTACGGGAGAGCGCTTAGGGCGTGGAATGAGCGTGGAAGATGCAAAAAAAGCCTTGAACGGACGCGTTTGCGCGGGACTTGAAACCATACAAATATGCAGAATGTTTGAAGGTTTATACCATGTAAAACTACCTATAATGTCGGCGCTTTGCGATCTTTCGGAATCCAAGATAACCCGACAGGAGTGCTTAAAAAAAATGCTGGCTTAACTCATCGCTGGCAAGTGGCGATTCAACCCAATTAAAGAGTTCGTAGCGGTAAAGGCAAATTTTTAACGGAGAAAAATAAAAACGCAATACTCCCATCCCCAGAGGATTTGGGAAAATTTTGTGGATTTTTCGCGAAATACTAAGGGGGAGACGACCAAACTTTTGAAGCAGATTCTCCCCGAGAATTGAAACTAAATCTTGAGCTTTGCCTTCAATCCGCTTGAGGCGATTCTCTTTGCGTTTTTGCGGGCTTGAGCGGTATATACCAACCCATACATAGACCTACCAATCGAGCTTTTTGGAGCACTTTGATACGGAGGGTTCATCCCCGCTTTATTGATTCGCTTATTCCATTTATCGAGTTGAGGTACGACGTCTCCTGTATGGCGTTCCAATCGCTTCGATCTGTTTACCGATTATCACAATCGGCTTGGAAGTCCTCGCAACTTCGTTTATAAGGGAGTCTTGCAAGAACGGAAGATATACCCCGACGCCTTGTGTGGGAGGGTGTACGATGTTGCGCTTAAAGGGAATCTGATAGATTATTGAGGGAATTGCCCGAATAGGGGAAGGAGAAAATTAGGAAGGAAGAGGGGGGGGAGAAGATAAAAAAGGGAAGAGGGGAATATTTTATAATTATTTTTGACACCGATAAGCTCCGTATCATATACGAATTATTAAAGTAGAAATTCTACCTCCCCCCGTATGGGAAATTATGATGGGTAGAGTTGTTTAATCGATAAGTAATAAAATAAAAATATGAATAATATGAATATTCGCAACTATCAATGCTCGAAGTGTTCCACCGTCTTGAGGACGGCAAAATTCCCGTCTTCGTTTAATTGCCCGTCTGGGAATCAGCATAAATGGACCGATTTGGGAGAGGTTGGAGCGGACGCCTACCAATGCACCAAGTGCTCGACCTTAATACGTTCAAAGGGGTTTCCAAAGTCCGTAGGGTGCCCGGGTGGAGGTGTTCACAGATGGAATAAACTTTGAAATATTAGACGTCCGGTGCCTACGCACTTATTTCCGTAGGTACCCGAAACAAAGTTTATATAAAACAGAAAGGGTTGGGCGTTTGGCGCCCGGTCCTTTTTTATTTCCTTTGCATTGAATACCGGAATCTGCACGGAGCTTATGTTTCGTATTGGCGTACGGAAATTTTCAATTATAAATCTCCCCGTAACAACCCCGGATTCAAGGCCCCGCGGAATGCGCCCGGCGTTTTCCGCTTTCTCCAGGACTTTTAATGGCTATCCGAACGGATGAAATTGAACTTCTATCGGTCAATTCCGAAAAACCTTTTTTTGAGCAACTCTACGGCTTTTGTCGTATCGTCGGGAGTGAGGACGGCAC
>CAZMBN010000013.1:0-44617 GCA_964564825.1 uncultured Opitutales bacterium | reverse complement strand
CTTTTTTTGAGCAACTCTACGGCTTTTGTCGTATCGTCGGGAGTGAGGACGGCACTCACCGCCACAATCCTCCCGGCTCCGGCAAGTCGAACCTCGATTGCGTTCTTTTCGTTTATTCCCCCTATTGCGAACCATGGAAGCGCGGGGTTAATAGCCTTTACATCCCTTATAAGTCCGAGCCCCACGGCTTTCCTTCCAGGTTTCGTATTCGTTTCAAAGACGGGTCCCACCGCAAAATAATCGAGAATTTCCGATAAGTTGTCGGCGGCTCTCGCCTGTTCAATAGAATGCGTCGACAGCCCGAGTATGCGGTTCTTCCCTATAAGCTTGCGTGCTTGAACCGGATCCCCGTCTTCCTGACCCATGTGCAGTCCGGAATTTGGTATAATGGAACATATTTCCCCGGCGAGAGCGATGTCGTCGTTGATTATCAAGTTGCAACGGGGATTCCCCCTAAATAACGGAAGTATTTCAAACGCCATTTCGCGTCTTTCTTCCGCGCATTCCTTCTTCGCACGCAACTGGATAAGAGGCGTTCCGGTTTCCATAAGTTGCCTACATTTTGCAGACAATTCTTTCCGTGAAACGTAGGCAGTATCAAGTATTCCGTAAAAAACACATTCCCTTATTTTATAGGAAGCCCCCCCCATGCAATTGCATTCGGTTTTCAGTTTACTTAGAGTCCAGTTCCTTAGCGCTTCCACCCGAATCAAAGAGCGGATTTGATTGCGTAAGAATTGAACCATCGTCATCTTGTATCGGAGGCGCCGGAGGCAAAAACTTCGTGCTCGGTTTATATATAAGCCCCTTGAATCCGGTAACTTTTACGTCTATCCTACCCAATTTTTCCACTCCAAGATGTTCACGGAAAGCACTTGTAAGTGCATTTTGAATTTCGGCGGTTGCGTCCGTAAGTTTTTGTCCGGACTCGAGTTTGAGCGACACACTCATGCCTAGTCTTCCCCTTCTGGTGTATATTTCAACCTCCGGTCTGTTTAGCGCGCCAAGGCTGTAGCATACGCTTTGAACTAATTCGTCCAGGGCCTTGCGCGAGACTTCCACAACTCCTGCGCGGTTGTCAAAAAGTTTGATTGGTTTTCTGCAGGCGTTGAATCTTCTGACCAATATCAGCAACACTAGGATTCCGATAGCGATGCCAAACATCTCCGGAGCGTATGGTTGTTGCCACGCGGTTTTAAGTACTCTGAACGAAATTGCAAAAAATTCCGATACCGACTGAAGTATTTGTTCAAAATCTATATCCATAGTCATTTCCATCCCGTCTATATCAACGTTTTTTCTTTTACAAGTTTATTCATCAAAAGACAACTCGTCCGGCCATTCGCGTAAGTATCCATCGGCAAAATTTTTCTTGCACGCATCGACTAAACATGTCCCGGAACCGTCTACTATTATATCTCGAGACGGGTCGACATTGTTGAATATTTTCCAAAGCAATACGGACTTGTCGGATATGTCGATGTAGGAGTCAAATATCGCAATGCATTTGAAAAATCCCATTGACGGGAGGATAGACACCGCGATTGACTTTAATATATCTCGTCCATTTTGTTCGCATTTATCCAATGCGACGGCTAAAAATCCCCGATAGGCTCGAACATAGGTTACGGTCTTCAAATTTTTTTTCAGCGAAGACTCGATATTTCTTAACTCCGCTTCGGAGGGAGTGTTTAGCGGTTTAGTTTGTCTGGGGGGTTCTCCGGACCGGCGCCGTGTCAGGTCCACTCCCATTTTTGAACCCATTAACGGAGACGGAGCGGAATGGTCAAGGACGTCCAAGATACCATACGACATAACAATATCGGACGAGGCGTCAAATTTATCCAAAAATAGATCCCAGACGCGTTTCATATCCGAGGGATCCACCGTTTCGTCTACGACCACGATGCTCTTGCAAAAACCCATTTGTCCCTGACCCCACAAAGCGTTCATAACTTTTTGCGCATGAGCTGGATACTCCTTTCGTATGGATACGATTACTATATTGTGGAAGACTCCTTCCCAAGGGAGGAAATAATCGCGTATTTCCGGCAAAATGCATTTAATCATCGGTAAAAATATTCTTTCTGTTGCTTTCGCCATATAACAGTCCTCCATTGGCGGACGCCCCACAAGGGTTGCGCAATATATGGGGTTCTTTCTTCGCGTTATCGCCGTAAGATGGAAAACCGGATACAAATCGGGTGGAGAATAATATCCCGTATGGTCTCCAAACGGACCTTCAAGCCGCCTTTCGCGGCAGTCTACATAGCCCTCAAGAACAAATTCCGATTCGGAAGGCACTTGCATGTCTACGGTTTTGCAACTTACCATGGAAACCCCTTTTTTGCGGAAGAATCCCGACAGCAACAATTCGTCAATGCCCCGAGGCATAGGCGCCGTTGCCGCATAAATTGTCGCCGGATCCGCTCCTACTGCCACGGCAACCGGCATTTTCCGACCGGTGGATTCGTATTCCGTAAAATAGTGGGAAGCGTCCTTATGGATGTGCCAATGCATGCCCGTCGTATTTTTATCAAATACTTGAAGTCTATACATACCGAGATTCCGACTATTTCCATCGGGCGATTTCGTGAAGACGAGGGGAAGCGTTATAAATCTGCCCGCATCGTGCGGCCAACATTTTAATATAGGTATTTCCGAAAGATCTACATCTTTCCCCAGTTTAACGACTTCTTGGCACGGTGCGGGGCGTTTGCTCTCTTTAGGAACGATTCCGAGCAGGGGAAACACCTTTTTTACTACGTCAAAAAATTCCGCAAACGAGCGGGGTGGATTTGTCCCGATAAGGTCCGATATTTTTTCCCCCGCGTCCTTAAGGGATTTTAGTCCGAGAGCCATCGACATTCGTCTATCGCTTCCGAAAAGGTTTGTCGCCACACTGAATGATTTTTTCCCGTTGTCCACCACGTTTTCGAACAACAATGCTTTGCCTCCTCCGGGTTTTTTCGATTCGGAATCGGTAATTTTTGAGATCTCTATTTCCGGGGAAACCTGCTCTTTTACGCGCAACAATTCGCCGGCGTCTTCCAGCATGTGGATAAACTCCCTCAAATTATCGGCTCTGTTAACAACCATTGCCCCACTCCTCCACAATATCCTGTTTTATCCCCATGCACGACATTACCCTGGCCGCAACAAAATCCACCAGTCCGTCTACGGTGTTCTCTCCAGTGTAAAATGCGGGACAAGCCGGGAGGATTACGGCGCCCGCCTCGGCGAGCGCGCACATATTTTTTAGGTGCGTTAACGCCAAAGGAGTTTCGCGGGGAACAACCACAAGTCTTCGCCGCTCCTTGAGGGCCACATCGGAAGTTCTTACAGTAAGGTTATCCGCAATGGAGTGTGCCGCCTTTCCCAAGGTGTTCATTGAACACGGAATTATAGCCATGGCATCGAATACGAAGGAACCGCTTGCACACGGCGCCGAAATATCCTCGTCGGAATAAACGGAGAGTTTTGCGCAACCTCCGACAAATGTATCTAGGACTTTTTTCGGCAGATTCTGCGATTCGTTTTCGAAACGATAGACGTTCTTAGCCGCGTTGCTCAGTATGCATATAACTTCGCAATCGAGTTTCGACAAATATTTTAAAATTCTGAGGGCGTAAACCGTTCCCGACGAACCGCTAACGGCTATTATATAACGCGTATTGTGACCGGTTTTCATTTGCAAACCAAGTTAACGGCGCATCCCAGAAGAATCAACCCGGAAATGGAGGCGTTCTCATAAAAGAATACCAGTTGTGTTTTTGCCTCGCCGAATTTAATAAATATTATTTCCCCCGCAACGTACGCAATACCGGTTATCGCCACACAGCACCAATACGGGGTAGATAGGCGGAATACGATACCGGTTGTTATCAGCAGGAGCGTTGCAACGGCAAACGACAAAGCAGCAAGCATCAAAGTCGATTTCCTGCCGAAGACCGCCGGAATCGAGTATAGATTGTTTTTTCTATCGAATTCAATATCCTGAAGCGCGTATATAAGGTCGAATCCGGATATGTGGAACAGCAGGGCCGCCCCCAACACCAGTATGCGGGGGTCAAAAGAATCCGCTACCGCAATCCACGCACCGACGGGGGCGAGCGCGAGTACAAATCCCAATACATAATGGGAAGCCGCGCTAACCCGTTTTATATACGAGTATCCCAAGAGCACCAAGAGTGCCGGAGGCGCCAAAGCCAGGCATATCCAGTTTAACATCGCCGACGACAATAAAAACGTAAAAGCCGAAACTATGGTAAAGAATTTGGCATTAGACCGCGATATCGCCCCGGTTACGGTAGGTCGGTCTTTCGTGCGCGGGTTTAGGGCGTCTATGTCCGCGTCCACGATTCTGTTAAATCCCATGGCCGTCGATCGCGCCGCGGTAAAGGCAACAAGTATCCAAAAAAAAACCCAAACGCCAACCGAATATCCGTTGGCGGCGGCCAAACATATTGCCGAAAGTGCGAAGGGCAGGGCAAATAGCGTATGCCACAGTTTAACCATGTCCGCATAGACTCTGGCGCTGCCGAAAATATCCATGCGGGACATGATCCCATGGGCGGTAAAAATCTCAATCAGAAAGTTGACAAAAACGGCTATAGATTCATCTTTACCCGAGTGAAAAGCGACTTCGCAAAAAATGTCCGCGGGCGTATTGACAAAAGTCAGGCAATAAATTTGTTGGAATCGGGGGATATTTTATCTTTGGGAGAGGTTGCAAACGATATCAGAGTCTCCAAACACGGTTCAAAAGCATATTACACGGTAAATGCCGCCGTGACCTATTCGAACATTTGCGAGGTCATGTGTCCCATATGTTCCTTTTCGAGACGCGTAGGGCAGGAGGGGGCGTATAGATTGTCATTCGAAGATGTTTTCCGGCGAAGTTTGAAATTTAAAGAGATGGGCGCCGACGAAATTCACATAATAGGCGGGATAAATTCAAAATTGGGACTCAACTATTATACCGAAGTGCTTAGGGCGGTTAAAAAAGCGGGGGACAAATTGAACATAGTCGCCTATACCGTTTCCGAATGTTCATTAATGTCAAAAGTTTCCGGGAAGACGCTTGAAGAGGTATACGAGCTTTTAAAAGACGCTGGACTCGGTGCAATCCCCGGAGGCGGCGCCGAAATATTCTCCGATTCCATAAGGGAAAAAATTGCTCCCGACAAGCTTCGCGCCAGTGAGTGGTTAGATGCCATGCGCAGAGCCCACCGGTGCGGCATACGCACCAACGCAACAATGCTTTACGGCCACATAGAGAAGGCTGAACATGTTGTGGATCACCTTTTTAGACTCAGGGAACTCCAGGATGAAACGGGAGGATTCAAGGCGTTTGTCCCCCTTCCGTTTAGACGCGGTACCAGCAAAATAGAATCCAAGTCCTCGGGAGTGTACGACTTGAAAATCTGCGCGCTTTCCAGATTGGTATTGGACAACTTTGAGCACATACGCGTTCTTTCAACCCATTTTGGAGAGCGGATGACGCAAATTCTCTTAAATTTCGGGGCCGACGATATTGGAGGAACCCATTGGGGTGAAGAAGTGGCGACGGCCGCCGGAATGGAAAAAAAGACCCGTTCCGAATCGTATATGCGTACTTTGATTGTGGGAGCGGGCTTTAATCCTTTTAGGACAAATTCAAATTATGCCTTTTAGCTTCGGAAAAATATCCTACATAAATTGTCTACCCCTGTTCTTTGCCGGTGATAGAGCGGATTTCAAGTTTATAAGCGCCTGTCCATCGGACTTAAATTCGTCCGTACGCACCGGAGGACTCGATGCTTCGTTAATATCCCGGTGGGAGTATTTGGACCCGGCGATATCCGCATCGTATAAAATTATACCCGAATTCTGCATAGCCGGCGACGGCGAGATCATGTCCGTTGAACTCTTTTCCAGGAGACCGCTGGAAAACTTAAAAGATGGAAAAATCTTTATAACAAACGAAACGGGAACGTCGTCGCGCGCCTTTAGATACTTGATTAAACGCAAATACGACTTCGATATTTTCAATCTCGAACGTTCGGCGGGAATAGATTCCGCGGACGCGGTATTGCTCATTGGAAACGCCGCCTTGTCTTTTCGCCCGAAAGACCTTTTCCCCTTTAAGACGGATCTCGGCGAAATGTGGAGGGAACAAACCGGGCTAAAAATGATATACTCCGTAGCGGTTGTCCGTAACGAGATTTTCGACGAGGTAGCGCCTCTTGCGGAATCATATTTCAAGGATTCCATAGATTTGTTTTATAAAAATACTGATGAGGCGTATTCCCTCGCGCGAAAACGGTTCGCGGAATCGCAAGGCTGTGAAATATCCCTTAAAGAATTGAAAGAGTATTACTCGAAATTGATATACAGGCTTGATTCTCGGGAGTTTTTTCATTGCCTAAATTTTGTTTCCAAAAATGGGAAGTTTTGAAAAGCCGCACAGATTGAAATTCGAAGACGCGCTCAAACTTGAAGACGCATCGTTGTTTGAACTCGGAAAACTTGCCCGTTCGCGTTCGACATCGCGGGGTAGGATTGGATACGTAGTCAACCGCATGATAAATTATTCCAACATGTGTATTGCTCGTTGTTTATTTTGCGCCTACCATGCCGAGGCGGGAAAGGTAAAACCATTCAGGCTCTGCGATGACCAAATCATTGAATTATGCGCCGACGCCGTAAACAAGGGGGCTGTTCAGATAATGCTTCAAGGGGGGTTGCACACGGATTTTACTTTGGATTGGGCGATGTCGCTATTAAGTCGGATAAAATCCATGTTTCCAACCCTATGGTTGCATGTGTTTTCCCCTTCGGAAATCGTGTGCTTCGCCAGGGGAGCGGGCGTTGATATATACGAATGCGTCAGGAGGTTAAAAATTTCCGGGGCGGATTCGGTTCCGGGTGCCGCTGATTTGCTCGTCCCGGACATACGTAAGCGGCTTTGCGGAAACAAATGCGGTGTTGAAGAGTGGATTGAAGTGATGCGCTCCCTTGGGAAATTGGGAATGACGTCGTCCGCTACAATGACTTTTGGACTCGGCGAAAATTTCAGGCAACGCATAGAACATCTCGACGTCATCAGACGCGTACAAGATGAAACCGGAGTATTCAAGGCTTTCATCGCATGGCCGGCGGCTTTGGAAAATACGGCAATCGAAAAAAACGTGGATAAAATTGGAGCTCCGGAATTTTTGAAGATGCTTGCTATATCCAGAATATATCTGGATAATGTGGAACATATACAATCGGGATGGTTGACGGAAAGCTTGAAGGTGGCAGAGATCGCCCTGAATTTCGGCGCCGACGACGTGGGCGGTGTTTTAATGGACGAGATGGTTGTGCGGGCCGCGGGCGTGGAGAATAAGGCTACTTCCGAAAATATGAGACGCGCTATTAGGTCCGCGGGCTATAGACCCCGGGAAAGGGACGGACTTTACAGGACAATACGCGATTTTTAAAACGCCGTGAAATTTGCAATTACACCGTGTCCCAACGATACTTTTTCCTACTATGCCCTCATATCGGGAGCGATAAAATCGAATTTCGAATTTGTATTCGAGGATATAGAGACCTTAAATATCGAGGCGGTTGCCGGCAAATATCCCGTAACAAAAATGTCGTTTGCCCAATATTTGTCGTGCTCCGACAAGTATGAACTTCTGGATGTTGGAGCAGCCTTGGGTGTCGGTACCGGCCCCGTACTGGTGGGGAGGCCCCGCGCTAATTTTGCGGATGCAAAAGAAGTTCTCGTCCCCGGGATGAACACGACCGGTGCTTTGCTTCTTGCAAGGTTTTGCAACGCCTCCCCCCCGCGGTTTATCCCGATGCATTTCAGGCGGATTTTGGAAAAACTTTCTTCTGGAGAGTTCGATTTTGGCGTTCTTATCCACGAAGGCCGCTTTATATACCGCTCAATGGGTTTGAAACTTATTGTCGACTTGGGCGACCATTGGACAAAGTCCACCGGGTTGCCTGTCCCCTTGGGTTGCATATGCGTACGCAGGGATTTTTCAGCGGAAAGCTCCAAGATAAGTTCCCTTATAAAAGACAGTATAAAAAGAGCCTTTGCCAACCCGATAGCCACCTATGATTACGTTGCATCCAAGGCTCAATATCTCGATTCCGAAGTATTGAAGCGGCATATATACGCCTTTGTGAACGAATATTCACTCGACATGGCCAATGTAAAGTCTAGGCTCATAGGAGAGTTGGAGAAATGTCGGAAATAATATTTGTTGCTACGCGAGTAGAGTCGGATTCCGCACTCGTGAATTTTGGTTACGAACGTTTGTGTTCCGTTCCTTATGAGGTGTGGAAAAATCGTTCAAAGACGGTGGTCATAACCGGGATAGGATTGGTAAACGCCGCTTTAGCTTTTGCTTGGGCATGCGAAAACCTCAAGTTTGAATTCGCCGTAAATGTCGGTGCGGCTGGATCCACGGGATTATATCCGTGTTCTCCCGAACAACCATTATTCGATTCGCCGAAGATACTTACGCGCATAAAATCGGGTCTTGAACTCGGAGCTTTTTACGAAATATCCAAAGTGACGTGTTTGGAACCCTACAGTACGGATTCTTTTATTATATCTCCATTCGGAATCAACTTGGTAAGTTCCAACAGACCCGTTGTTACCGAAGACGATAGGGCTATAGCCGCAAAAAACGCCGAACTTGTGGATATGGAGGCCTACGCACTACTTGCGGCGGCCAAGTTGTTTTCAAAGGAATTGCGCATTATAAAAATGGTCAGCGATTTTTCCGAGACTTGCGATATTCACGGTAACATAGAGCGGTTGAAAGGTCGTATGGCGTTGTTGTCGCAAATATGGGCTTAGGAGATGAAACTTAGAAAAGCCCTGTTAAAATATCTATGCATTGCTGCGGCGGTTTCCACCGTACTCCTCTTATGGACTTTCGTTTTATGGGGAAGGGAGATAAGCGTTCGGCTGATCGAGGCGTCACATGCAATCGATGAAACATTTTCCTCCGATTTCAGGTGCTTTCTCGATGCGCTTGACGGTATCCCGCTTGTATTTTATTCTCTGGCTATATTTGTGTTGCCGATTTTTTTTCTCCCCGCCACGCCAATCTACATTATTGCGGCGTCCCGTGCGGCGGAAGAATCCTATTTGCTTGTATTGTTCTATTGTTACGCGGGTGTAACGCTGAACATATCGGCTTCGTATTTTATATCCAAGCGTTTTGGAAGATTCCTTCGCAAAAAATTCGAAGAGAGGGGGGTTGTAGTTCCAAAAATTCCCGAATATGAACACTATGAACTGACCTTTCTTGTACGCATGATCCCCGGGAATCCCCTCGCTATTCAAAATTACGCATTGGGCTTGGCGGATATTCCATTTTTTAAGTATATTGCGGTATCGTTGCCGTTGCAGTATGCACAAGTTGCCGTTTATATATGGTTCGGAGAGGGGGTTTTTAGCGGCGGGTTGTCAAAGATCCTTCTTGGGAGCGCCACTCTATTGGTGGCGGCATTATTGGCACGTATGCTTGAAAAAAATTACAGTTATAAGCTCCGCAACCCGCGGACAAAAAACGACGATGAATAGTTTCTTAAAAGATAGCGAGGAGGTTTTATCCGTAGGGGAATTTTCCCGTAGGTTTAAGATGTTGGTAAAAACCAATATCCCGAGGTTGTGGTTGCGCGGGGAGGTATCGGATCTTAAGACCTCCGAAAGCGGACATATTTATTTCCAGCTCAAGGACGGCGAGGCTTCCCTAAAATCGGTATTGTTCAAGAACGATTCAAGATTCATGGCTTTCCCCCTGAAGGAGGGAATGAAAATTTTGGTTTTCGGAGAATTGTCAATTTACGAGGCAAGAGGCATTTATCAATTTGTAATTAAAGCCGCTCTCGAAGACGGCGGAATAGGGGATTTGGCGAAGCGCTTTGAGGAATTAAAGCGGAAATTGTCCGGAGAGGGGCTCTTCGACACATCGAAGAAAAGAAAAATTCCCATTTTGCCGAAAAATATTGCCGTTGTAACTTCCCCGTCGGGAGCGGCCATTCGAGATTTCTGCATGATTTTAAAACGCAGAGGATGGAAGGGCAATATATGGATATTCCCCTCTAAAGTCCAGGGTATGGAAGCTCCAGCGGAAATTGTCTCCGCAATAAATCGGGCACAGGGAAGCGTGCCGGGAACTTCTTTGCCGTTCGATTTAATAGTGGTAACGCGCGGCGGAGGCAGCATGGAAGATTTGTGGGCGTTTAACGACGAGTCCGTGGCGCGCGCGGTGGCCGGGTCCAAGGTAACGACCATATCGGCCGTTGGACACGAGACGGATTTCACATTGTCGGACTTTGCGGCCGATCTGCGCGCCGAAACGCCGAGCGGGGCGGCGGAGTATATTTCGAGTTCATACTTAGAAGCGTCGAAAGCCTTGCACGATGCGTCGGCCTCTTTAATGCGGAATATCGGGTTTTCCCTGTCTTTAAAAAAAGACTATCTTTCCTCCGCGGCAGAGCGTCTTAGATTAAATTCCCCGCGAAATAAAATCGAAAATCTTCGCATTGCCGTCGATGAATTGTCGGCGCAACTCGGCCATCGTGCCGAGCGTTTGCTTGGGAAAAAACGTGAACTCTTGTCTCCCTTGGAGTCGGAGTTTGCGGTGGCGTCCCCAATCCCGTACTTAAAGTTATTGCGCAACAAAATAGATCTATTAAAAGACAAACTCGATGTTCTCGGGGTGGAAAACACTTTGCGCAGGGGATACGCTTTGCCGACGGACGATTGCGGCCGCATCCTTAGGTCGACTTTCGAATTTGACCGCGGTACAACCTTCTCGCTTATGGTATCCGACGGCAAAGTAAAAGCTCAAACGTTAGACTCCTCAACCTCGGTATAGGGAACACAGGCCGTCTTTGTACCGGGATTTCTTAACCGACCAAAATAGGAACACCCTGCGCCTAATGGGATAAAGGGGTTGCCTACGTCCGAAGCACGCGGAATTACGTTAGTCGAATTCCCTTAATTCCGATTCCTTTACGGAATTTGAAAACAAAACTTCGCCCTTGGAATCTACAAAGCTAAAAGTTACTACACGAGCATTCTCTGCCCCGTCTATTTTTACAATTCCAAAAGCGCGTTTTTTAACGCCGCTGCTCGGGATTCTATAGTAGTTCATATCATTTATCTCGTCGATTGGCCGTGCGGTGAGAGGGGGGGCGCTCATTTCGTATAGCGGATATGCACCCGCCCTTACAAAACGCGTCATATCTCCATAATGTTTGTTGCCGGCCAAAAAAACGACGCCGCTTATTTTTTTGCTCGAGAGAAAATCGAATAAGTCCCTACGTTCGGCGGAGGCGAAGGTAAAATTATCGCGTTTTTCAACGGGGTTTGCGACGGGGGAGTTCATAACCACGAATTTGAATTTTGCGGTGGAATTTTCCAGGGCCGCCATAAGCCAGTTCATCTGTTCTTTCCCGAGAAAATACGGGCGGTTTGCGCCATAGTCGAGATTTGAACGAAGCGAAACATCGTCGAGAACAAAAAATTCGGCGTCGGAGTATTTGAAGGAATAGGCGTTAAAGTTCCTTGAAGGTCCCTGGGGATTCGGCCAGAAAGAGGAAAAAGCGTCCCGGGCATCGCGGGCGTTCGATTTCGATGCCCCCGCTCCGCCGAAGTTTGACGCTGAGACAACTCCGTAGTTTGAAATATTTGACAATAAGAGTTTCGCCTCGTCCAACTCGCGGGCGTCGGCGTATCTTGCAAAAATGCCGCTTCTACTGTCGATGTCCGCATTGCGCAGATCATTCGCGCCTCCCGCCCATATGGCGAAATTTGGAGCCGATTTGCGTACTGTTTCATAGATCCCATATTCGCCCCCCGATGTTGTAGACGGTTCGTCGAATTCGCGCTGATTGATGTGGTTTCTACCGAGCAGGGCAAAAGAAAAGTCCGGGGGAGGGGTTCGATTTACGTAGTCAGGAGATGTTTTAAACGATCCTTTAAGCAGTTTTTTGCCGTCGGCTACCGTATATTCGTAAACTACGCCGGCGCTCAGTTTGGGGAAAACGAATATCGCCGTATTTTCGTCTTCGGATGCGGATACCAAACGCCCCTTTATTTTTATATCGGGAGAATCCGATCTCGCACAGTAAACTTCGGCTTCGCCGGATGGCACTGCGTCCGTCTTCACCCATATCCGCGCCTCCCTGGCGAAGCACGCTCCCACCATTGAGGAAGCGGCGTAAGTTGAAACCGTACTCAAGAGAAAAATCGAAAATAAGGGTGTTATTTTCATAGGGGGCTAAAGCTTTTTTTCTACACCGAAGGACTCCGCCATGTTTAGGCAAAGTTGCCGCAGATCGAAAATTATATTGTTGATTCTTCGCATCCTTTCTTTCCCTTGTTCGGACTTCGGTCCGGGTAACTGGGAAATTTTCGCCAAAATTTCATTCAGTTTAAGCGAGGACATTTTGTAATTGCAGCGCGCAAGCAGATCCTCGCTCAAATCGGTGGAGTTCGCCGCGAGAGCCATAAACATCGACGTTTCCGCAATAGTTTTCGATATGTTCCACACAAGAGTCGATTCGGCCCCCGTTTCTTCAATAACGCGACCGAGATGTTCCTGCAGGCATTTCAACAGGGCGCGCGTCATTATATAAATGGGATGATTCAATAAAGTCCATGGTTCATCGGAGAAGTCCGGTTCAAGTTCTTCGGATTCGCAATATTGACACGCTTGCGTATCCAGGGGTTCCGAGGGCATTTGCCAACCCGTCATCTTTGCTATCTCGTCGAGGCTTTTCCCCTTGAGGCGGTTAACCGTGTACGCAACCGCAAACTTTGATATTTCCAATTCGGATTTTTTTAGATAGGCAAACCAATCTTTTTCGGTCCACCCCACGGGGGTATCCGAATCGTAAAATTCGTCCGCATCCGAAAAGAAATCGTCCATAGCAACCCGACATAGTTTACCCGCGACGCGCAATTTCAAGCATTTTTAGAGTATAGAGTATAATGCGGCAAGGGCTCAAGTATTTGGATTGCCGCCATCCACGGTACGGTAATGGTGCCGTTGATTTTCCGTGGGTCGTTTTACTTCCTCCGTCAAAATCCCTTAATTTTAAACAAAGAAGTCACGGACATATTGTTGTGTATTCGCAATATAGCCTGCGTAAAAAGATGTGCAACGGAAAGCACGGTAATGGGATAATTCGCATAGCGTGGATCCGGTGCGGTCGAATCGGTTACTATCAATTCGTCGAGCCAATTTTCCGATAGGCGATCGTAGGCGGTGTCGGTCAAAACCGCGTGTGTTACCGCGGCCCGCACGGATTTTGCACCTTTTGATTTCAGTATTTTTGCCGCCGCCACGAGCGTTCCCGCGGTCTCCGTCATATCGTCCACAATGAGAATGTCCCGTCCTTCGACTTCGCCGACAAGACTCGTCGCCTCCACCACTTCGGCGCTTATTCGACGCTTTGCGATAAACCCGAGTTGGCAATCGAGAAGATTTGCGTAGGCTTGGGCGCGTTTCAATCCGCCCACATCCGGCGAAAAAACCGTCATATTGCCGGAGGGCTGGTCTTTCAGGTAGTCGTAGATTACGGGTGAGGCGTAAAGATGATCGCAGGGGATATCGAAAAATCCTTGTATTTGCGTCGCATGCAAATCAAGGGTGAGCACCCTGTTGGCGCCGGCGGCAACGAGTAAATTCGCTATGAGTTTCGCCGTTATGGGAACTCTCGGGCGGTCTTTCCTATCTTGGCGCGCGTAACCGAAAAACGGGAGGACCGCGGTAATACGTTTGGCAGATGCACGACGGGCGGCGTCCACCATAATAAGTAACTCCATGATACTTTCGTTGGTCGGCTTACTCGTGGACTGGAGTATAAAGACGTCGTCCCCCCTAATATGGTCTATTATTTGCACAAATGTCTCGCTGTCCGGAAATGACTGTATCAAGGCGTTGCCCAACGGTTGCGACATTTCGTTACATATTGCGTTGGCAAGGGCGGGATTTGATCTTCCGGAAAATATCTTAAGATTGTCTATTTTCATTGTCGAATATCGAGTACGAAGCTTATTCTACAGGCGTGCGACCCTATATTTGGGGGTCAATTATGTCAAGGTGATTTGGACTGTTTATTGTTCCGGTATTTAGGTACATTTATTTTTGGTCTTTTAGGGGAAGCCCGGTTGTCCAAACCGGAAATATTGTAGGTTAAAATTAGATTGAATAATAAGCTTGCCTATTCGATCAAATTTAAAGATTCATGACCCCATGAGGTATACGATTGTTTTTCTCTTTGCGCTGAACGTCTGTTTTGCTCAGTTTCCGGTATTAAACGAAAAATTCGACGGGGGATGCTCGGACGAATTTGTGAAAAGCGTGAAGATCGATCCGAAAAGGACAACGGAAGAAAACGTCGATACGGGGAACGGGGAAAGCGGAGCGCTCGTGTTTGACTATCCCAACGAAAAGAATCCGTGGGCGTCCATGTTGCTAATCCCGGGAGTATCGGTGGGGAGAGACGTATATAAAATTTCATTCGACTACAAAATCCTGTCTCTGCTCGGCAATCCCAACCCGGCGGATGCTTGTATTGCGCGTATTGAAGAAAGATGGGAGAACCGCGTCTTTATCCACGATGAAGTCTGTTTCGGGGTTAGAGCCGGCGAAAAGGGTAGGGTGGAATTGTTCTCCGGTCCGGCAAACAACGGTTTGCTGTCTTTTTTCCTGTCGGGCAGGGATAGGGTTGCAAAGATTGCAATAGACAATTTCAAGGTGGAAAAACTTAAACCTTTCCCGGATTGGATGTACGACAAAAATTTATTTTTCGGATTGGCGATTCCCCCCAGCCACCCGAATTTTTACTATCAAAATCCGAATTTAAGCACGATGACAAAGGAGCAATTCTTTCCTTTTATGGATAAATTCGGACAATACAAGCATAAGGAATGGTCGAATAAGATCCATTCGATGGACGATTTTAAGGAAAGGATTGTCCAAGAGGACGATTATAACGCGAAGACCCCCGATATTGGAAACCGGGATAAATACTTTGGTTGGATAGATCCGAACCATAAGTATAAGTTCAAAGCCACGGGCAGGTTTAGAACGCAAAAAGTGGACGGCAAATGGTTTCTTGTAACACCCGAGGGGAATCTATTCTGGGCAATGGGCGTAAATGCCGTTGGACTTTACCAGCCGACTGTAATTTCCAAACGCGAGTATTTTTTCGAAGACGTGCCGGATGAAAAAGATACCGTACTTTCCCGCGGGACGAGATTCATCAAGGAGCCGCACAGGATATTTTGTTTCGAGCGTAGGAATTTGGCGTGGAAATACGGTAAAAAGTGGACGGACGACTACGGAAAAATTGCGGACGTGCGCGCCCGAAAATGGGGGATAAACGCCTTCGCCTGGGCGACCGACTATGTTATCCGTAATTCGTCCATACCGTTTATAGCCACCTTGGATTCCGTAATAAAATATCCTATAAAAACAAAAGCCGAAGTGGGTGAGTTCCGATTTTGGCATTCTGTCCCCGACTACTTCGATCCGAAATTTAGGCGGGATACCATGGAAATGGTCGCCCGTAACGCGGATGCTATAAAGGATCCGCGTTGCGTGGGCGTCACCATAGGCAACGAGTTGTCTTGGCACTCGAAATCCTTAACGCTTGCGCGCGCAATAATCCAATCTGTTCGTCAACAACCTGCGAAATTGAAGTTTGTGGAATTTCTAAAAGACAAGTACCACGCTATAGACGCGCTGAATTCCGCATGGCGCGCCTCCTATTCGGATTGGGACGACTTCTTAAAAACGGACACCTTTCTGCCGTCCACCAAGGAGGCGCAAGCCGACATGCTCGCCATAGAGGACCTCTACTATAGAGCGTATTTTAGCGCGTGTAGGGACGCCGTGAAGTCGGTTTCCCCCGATGCGATGTACATGGGATGCAGATTTGCATGGGGTACCGATGCCGTCAAAAAAGTTGCGGCCGAATATATGGACGTGGTAACCATAAATAGTTACACCAATTTTGCGTGGGAAAAGCTTCCCGATGGAGCTGTGGACAAGCCGATTATAATATCCGAATACAGCTTTGGAAACCAGGACAGGGGCGTTTTTGGGGGGGGATTGCGTATCCGTAAAACCATGAAGGAAAGAATAGCCGCAAACAACGCCTTTATCGGAAGCGCGCTTAAAAACCCCCATGTGGTGGGCGCCATTTGGTTTAGATGGGCGGACCAAATAACTTCCGGAAGACTCGACGGAGAGAACTACGCCTTCGGTATGGTGGACGTGTGCGACACTCCATTTTACGATTTTGCAAACTCCGTCCGTAAACTCTCGAAAAACATGTACAACATTCGAATAAATTCGGATGCGCGATGACACGGTTCCCCGGTTCTAAAAGGGACGGGATTTACGGCATGCGGATAAAAGCGAAGTTCGACCATTTCAATATAAACGTCTCCAACCTGCATAGGAGCGTAATGTTTTACGAAAAGGCGCTCGGCTTAAAAGAGGAGGGGCGTAAAACCGCAGACGATGCCTCATTTGTTTTGGTTTATATGACGGATAGTTCCGGCGTCTTTCGGTTGGAGTTGACATGGTTGCGCGACCACAGTTCCCCCTACGAATTGGGAGACAATGAAAGCCATTTATGTTTAAGAGTCTCGGGCGATTACGATAGCGCAAGAAACTTTCACAGGCAAATGGGGTGCGTGTGTTATGAAAATACAAAAATGGGGCTCTACTTCATAGAAGACCCCGACGGCTATTGGATTGAAATTCTTCCGGAAGACGGTCGATAGAAAACTCGGACAGACGGAGGAATTTATTACTTTTACTTTACGAAGGTCTTCTTTTCCATGCCCAGGCGTTTTTCAACCTCCTTTAGCCGTTCCACCAGCTGGGGAAGATGTCCTATAAGTATTTCAATCTTATGCGCCTTCATGTAGGGGCGGGGCGGCGTGCCCCTCACGTAGGATTTTGGTTCGATATCTCCGTTTACGCCGCTCTGGCCGCCTATCATTGTTCCCGAACCGATCTTAAGATGCCCTGCAACGCCGACCTGTCCTCCAAGTACGCAACAGTCCCCCAGATGGGTGCTTCCGGATATTCCAACTTGCGACACCAAAAGACAAGATTTGCCCACTTCCACATTATGGGCAATTTGCACAAGATTGTCTATTTTTGTTCCCTTTCCGATTAGGGTTTTATCGAAACGGGCCCTGTCTATACAAGTATTCGCGCCTATTTCAACATCGTCTTCAATCACCACCTTGCCGACTTGGGGAATTTTTACATGCGAACCGTCCACAAGCTCGTATCCGTAACCGTCCGAACCTATAACGGCTCCCGGCTGAAGCCTCACCCTGTCGCCCAGTTCGCAGTAATCCATTATCACCGCGTTCGGCATAACTACGCAATCGTTTCCGATTTTTACATATCTTCCTATGTAGCAGTTGCCGTGGATCACGGTGTTTTTCCCGATTTCCGCCCATTCGCAAATAGTAGAATTCGGACCTATGCTCGCGCTTCCGTCTATTTTTGCAGACTGCTCAACATGCGCGGCGGGATGTATCCCGGCTTTTACCTTGGGCCAAAGATATGTCTCAATAATTGCCCCTATTTTCGCCAATTCGGCGGACGGATTATCCAACCGGATTATGGCGGAATCTTTTGGCAGCCCGCCCGGGTAGTCCCGGGGAAGGAGCACTGCGCCGGCTTTTGTAAACGGAACGGCGTGGGCGTATTTTTTGTTGCCGAGGAACGACAAATCCGACGGACCAGCCTTTTCAAGGCTCGCAATTCCGTCCAGTTCCACGTCCGTATTTCCGGATATATCCGGATTGTCAAATAGTTTTACTATTTCTTTTAAGGGATATTTTTTCATTTTGGAGCGTTATTGTATACCACCCTGGTATGAAGCATGTTCGTCATTGTGTAAGCTATACTTTTCCTTATTTTTGAAAGCTGCTTGACCGTTATGGGACATTCGTCGAGCTGACCGTCGTTCATTTTACTTCTTACTATGGCGTCCACAAGCTCTTCCACTCCGTGTTGCGTTATCTTTTTTAATGAGCGCGAAGCGGCTTCGCAGGAATCGGCTATCATGATTATGGCATTTTCCACATTTTGGGGCTTTCTCCCCTCGTGACGGTAGGTGGCTTCGTCTATTCCGGCATCCCGCAGAACTTTGACGGGGTTGTCCTCGGGCGATGCTCCCACGCTTTTCATCGCCTTGTTGTAAAAGTAGGATATTATGGAGGTTCCGTGGTGTTGCCGTATCGCCTCTATTACCTGTTGGGGCATCTTCTCGACTTTGGCTTTTGCCACCCCCTCAAGAACGTGATTTTTTATTATTAAGGCGCTCATAGACGGAGTTTGTTCGTCATGGGGATTGCCGGTTCCACCCTGGTTTTCGGAAAAAAATTCGGGGTTTGCTATCTTGCCTATATCGTGGTACAAAGCGCCGACCCTGCATAACATGGAGTTCGCATTCACGGCGGCGGCGGCGGCTTCGGCAAGATAGGAAACCATAACACTATGATGGTAGGTTCCGGGGGCTTCTATCTGCAAAAGTTTTAAGAGACGGGCTTTCCTATTGTTAAGATCGGTATAATCAAGAAGGGATATGTTGGAATTGCGTTTGAAAATCGTTTCTATCAAAGGGAGTACAGCCACCGACATCAACCCCGTAAGTGCACCGGCACCGACGGCCAAAAATCCCTGCCTCCAGACTATGTTGAAAGGTACGCCGGAAACCATGCCTATAGTAGTGGAAAATGCGGCGATAAACAAACCGTAGATGACACCGCCAAATATTACTCGGTAGCGGCTTGTGGCGCCGTCGCAAAAATATATCGCCACCTCCGCCGCGGCGAGAAACAGCACGAAGAACACCATGCTCTCCCCTATCATCATGGTTGTGAGAGCCGATATCGCCATCGCCATAACAAATCCCGTGTACGACCCGTACAAGAGAACCTGTATCACAGGTCCGAGCATGACAGGGGTGCAATACGTGAGTATTTGCAACAAAGTAGTGTTGTTGTCGAAATATTCCGCATTGCCGAAATGGATTATTGCACGTTCCAAACCGAGGTTTATCAACAGCAAAGCGCAAAATACGAGTATTGTATTGGGTTGTTTGTTTTTCTGAATTTTGCTTATCGTTAAAAAGAGGGTTGTCATCATCATCAACAACAAGCACATCACAAACTCGACGCATTGAAGGGTTCCGGACGAAGCCTTGCCGCCGCGCAACGCCAACTCGTTTTTATATGCGTTCAGGCGTTCGTTGACAATCGGGGTAATATCGGTGTTCGAATCTACGAGGGTTTCTCCCGCGATTATTCTCACCGACACGGGTTGTACTTTTTTTCTCTCTTCGTCTTTTCTTACTTTTGTCCCCTCCGCGTCGAATTCTACATTCGGAATTATATACGGGCTGAACATCCTGTACACCGCGTAGACAAGGGAGTCGTCCATCCCGAGTGTTTTCAACTTGTTTAGAAATTCGTTGCGGGCGCCGCTTTCGCTGAATGCGCCGTGCGGATTCGAGTTTCCCGCCGACCCGACTCCCGTTTCCGGAAGAGGTGAAGCTCCTTTCGATGAGAACGCTGAGTCTCCGTCGGCGTAAACTCCCGTTCTTAAAATATTTTTTAGGAAGAACAGCGCGTGTTCGAAATTCTCATCCCTGTTTTCGGATGTGGTTTTTTCAAATACCGTGCGTATGTCATCGGGATTGGCATGCGGCATGCCGTTTTTGCTCAAAACAGAGGAAACCTTGTCGAAAAAAGCCGTTTTCCCCCCTCCGTTTGAATCCAGAAGGTCGTAGTCGGCCTGTTTTTCGTTCAGTAGATTTACATATTTATGCTTGGCTGTGGAAACGTCGTCGATTGCATTTTCGTTTATTTTGTATAGCGGCGGTACCCGTTCGGCAATCGAATCGCGTTTCGCTTGGGTTTGCAATTCGCTTATGTACGTGAATTCGAAAGGCGATACAATATGCACCTGGGCAACTCTCGATGCAATTTGCGGTACCACCACCGGTTTTTCAAAAAAACATATCAAATATACAAAAACCGCCATTAGGAATGTTGCCGTAGAGATCGCGGCAAGTCTCCACGACCTGAAGCTCACACCCGCCATTTTGGGATCTTCTAGTTTTCTTTTAGCGCGTTCGATGCGGTAATTTTTTATACTATCAAACATGGTCTACCTCCTTTCCCAGATCTCTATTATTTTCAATGCAAAAATGGAGTACAATCCCGTAAGCGTCGAGATAAAAACTTTCTCCGCAACCGCTCGATATTTTAAGTATTCCCATTAAGTTATCGATCCTTCTTCGGGATTTCTTTGCAAAGTTTGCGATACGTTGTGGCCTACACCACCACTCCAAGGCGTCGATGTTTTCCCCTTGCCCGACGCCGTCGTATTTATGGTTATTTATCCGCAAATTTTACAAGTTTTTCCCAAAGAAGACCTAAAGACTGGGGCAATACTTTGGTATCCGCCACGACGGGCATAAAATTCGTATCTCCGTCCCAACGGGGCACGACATGGCAGTGCAGGTGCGTTGGGATGCCGGCGCCCGCCTTTGATCCGAGATTAAAGCCTATGTTGAACCCGTCGGGGTTCATGGCAAGTCGCAGTATGCGCTTTGCTCGTATTATCGCATCGAAAAACTCCGCTTTTTCATCGGGGTGGAGAAACTCTATATCGCCGACTTCGCGCTTCGGTAAAACCAAGAGATGGCCGCAGTTGTAGGGAAACTTGTTTAGAATTATAAAGGAATATTCGCCTTTCCAAATAATGCCGTATTTTCGAAAGTTCGACGAACGTGCCATCGCCTCAAAGGGATTTTTCCCCCTGTTATCCAAGCCGTCTTTTTTGGGGGCTTTTACATAGGGCATACGCCAGTATGCGTGAAGTCTTTCCATTACAGAACGCATTATCAAATTCCGCTTAAAAAATTTGTCAACAATTCAAAATTGCACGCCGCCTGGGAGTCGGGGGGCTTTGGAGGGGAATACGGAAACTTTGCCGAAAGGCGAATCCAATATTTCGCAACGCGTGCAATAGGCGGATTCGAGCACCTCCTTTGAAAATACGTCGGATACGCTTCCGTATGCAAAAAGTTTGCCGTTGTTTAACACCGCTATCTTGTCCGCGTACGCGGCGGCAAGATTCGGATCGTGCAGGACCGATACGACTGCGGCTCCGGAACGGGCCGCCTTTTTTGCGGCAGTCATAACGATATGAGAATGGGCCGGATCAAGCCCCGCGGAAGGTTCGTCGAGAAGGAGGGTTTTCCCTTTTGGGAATTTGCCTAGTTGGCATAGAACGCGCGCCAACTGCACGCGGTGTTTTTCCCCTCCGGATAAACTTGTATAGGTTCTATTACCGAGATCCTCCAACGACACTTCGGCCAGACATTCTTTTACAAGTTCCTCGTCGATGAAATTCCCGAAAAACGCCAGCTCGACGACTTCGGAAACCTTGTACTCGAAGGACAAGTCGCTTTCCTGTTCGAGAACCGACCTCATACGGGAAAGTTTGAACGCGCCAATCGAACCCATATCTACGCCGTCCAGGAGTATTTTGCCTTCTGACGGGTTTAAAAGTCCGCTCGCAAGTTTTATCAGGGTGCTTTTCCCCGCGCCGTTGGACCCCAAGATCGCCAGGAATTCCCCGTACGGGAATCCTATGGAAAGGTTGCTTAGAATCCTCCTTTCCCCGTAGGAAAAACTTATCCGCTTAAGCTCAATCATTTTTTGTTCCTTTGCTTTTTAGCAAGAACGCAAAAAACGGGGCGCCTATAAGGGAGGTGATTACCCCTATGGGGACGGGATCCGTTTGGGAAAAAAAACGCGCGGTGATGTCGGAAAAAAGCAGCATGGAAGCTCCGCCTACTACGGAAAGCGGAAGAAGTTTTCCGTTGTCGGGACCGACAAGTAGGCGGAATATGTGCGGAACCACAAGCCCTACGAATCCGATTATTCCGCAAAGGGCGACGACCGAGGCGGTCATGGCGGAAGCCGCAACCGTTACAAACAACCATGTCTTATCCGTATTCACTCCGCTATGAAAGGCTTGATTTCTACCCAATAACATCAAATTTAGGGAATCCGACAGAAGGAAAATAACAAGGGCCGACGGAACGCAAATCGTTGCCGCTGCAAAGATTTGACCCCAGGTGCATCTGTCTAGGGATCCGAGCATCCAAAACACAAATCCCCTTAGACCTGTATCGCGCACCGAATACATAAAAAAACCGACTATAGCCGAGCAAAACGCGTTTACGGCTATTCCGGCGAGAAGCGTCGAGAAGACTCGATTGCGGCCGTTTGTCCCCCCTATCGCGCAAACCAAAGCAAGTGCGAACCCCCCTCCAAGAAGGGCAAAGAACTGCATTGTCCCAAAACCTGGAAAAAACGTCGCCGCAAGCACCGCGCCGAGAGCCGCTCCCGATGAAACTCCCGTTACCGACGGATCGGCCAGGGGGTTGCGAAACAGGCTTTGCATGGAAGCGCCCGCGAGGGCCAGACTTGCGCCCGCGAGCATCGCCGAACATAATCGGGGCATGCGAATCTGTATTATTATCAGTCGCGACGTATCGTCTATTTCCCCGAAAGTCAGGAAGTCCAAAATTTGTTTCAAGCCGACGCCGCCGCTACCGGAGCTTAGGGAAAGCAAGGCCAAAAGAAAAAAAAACGGAATAACGGTAAGGGCGATACAGCGGCCGGAAAAGCTATGGTGCAAAATGCCGTGCATTTTCGGCGACAATTAATGCCGCGGACCGAAACTTCTGCGGGGGAAGGAGGGAGGATGGACCGGTTCCGCGTTTTTTAAACGGTAAACTATGCGGGCTTTTTCTATATCGTGCGGAGTCATTTCCATTTTGACCTTATCGCCCACGGTAAGTTTTATAAAATTTTTCCTGAGCTTCCCGGATATGTGCGCCAGTACCTGGTGCCCGCCGGCAATTTCGACCCTGAACATGGTCCCCGGTAGAACCGAAACAATCTTTCCCTCTACTTCTACTACGTCGTCCGACATTATTTTTGCAATTTTGCTGTAAAAGGCGACTATTTGTGTTTTTCTTTCCGGCGAGTCAACATAAAAATTCACATGGAACAACCGCAACGATTTTTGCCAAAAACGATTCCCGAATGCCCTTTTCAGCCGATGCGGCTTTCGTACCTCGAACGCGGAGCGGAATTTTTTATGGGGCTCGCGTACAATTCGGCGTTGAAGGCGTGGAGGTCGGGAGAAGTCCCCGTGGGTGCGGTGGTTGAATTCGGCGGCGAAATTGTAGCACAAGCCCATAATATGGTTGAGACCACCGGCGATCCCACGGCGCATGCGGAAATACTGGCGATAACCCAAGCCTCTTCAAAGCTTGGCGGTTGGCGACTGTCCGGTGCGAATATTTATGTTACCAAGGAACCGTGTCCCATGTGTTCGGGGGCATGTATCATGGCTCGATTGGATAGCGTCACATATGCGATTTCCGATCCAAAAATGGGATTTTTGGGAGGAGCAATAGCCGCCCACGAGGTAAAAGGGTTGAACCACCGTCTAAAAGTTGAGCACGGAGTGCTTGCCGATGAATGCGCCGAATTGTTGCGTGTATTTTTTGCGTCGAAGCGCTAAAGTTTCTTTCGAAATCTCCGACAATTTCGGATATCTTCGATTTTTCTTAGGAGATTCCGTTTGCGAATTTTGATTTCCGCCCAGACACTACATTCAAACTCGATTGGCGCGAAATGGTATGCCGTTACAAGCACCGGCGAAGGCGGTGTCCGACCGACAAATGGCGTGCGGATTTCCCCTGTCAAGATGCAATGGCAACATTTTCGACCGTCGGTTTAGCGCTGAAAGACTCCAAGCAAATACTTGCAAAAATTTTTACAAACTTAGTTAAAAGACACGGTGCATTCGCCCCGCAAATTAGCAGCATTAAACAAAAATAATAAGCGCCTCCGCCTTTCGGAAGGGAAGGGATTCCATTCAAATAAATAATCCCCCCCCCATCGACCGACGAAAAATGCGAAAAAGCGCAATTTTATATTGTATTTTGAAAAGAACGGGCTACTCTACCGCGTTCCATGGGTGCTCCGCGACCGCGTGTATCCGTCCTATTTTGCATTAGGGATAACAACAGAAAAGTCAGGAAAGGATCGAAATGCCGAATCTCAAGAAGAAACGCCGTCTCAAAATGAACAAACATAAGCGTTCAAAGCGAAGCAAGGCCAATCGCCACAAAAAGCGCACGTGGGCCTGCTAGGGTCTTCCAATTTCAACGGGTGCGCTCGTAAAATTTTCCGACGCCCGATTCTTAAGACGGCACCGCCTCCTATTGGAGACGGTGTGTTTTTTATAAAGCGGGGTTGAATTCTTGCGGATTTTGCATAAATACGCCGTGGAAAAAAACTACGAATTGGAGGAAAAAATTTCCCGCCAACTTGCGGGCGAACGCGTATATGTGCGGGTGTACCAAGAACTCGAAAGCACCAACGATAAAATATCAAAAGACATTGATGATGGATTTTCGGATTTTCCCGCCGCTTATATAGCCCTAAAGCAAACCCACGGACGCGGCAGAATGAACCGGAATTGGTATAGTTTTGACGGCGCCTCTTTGTGCCTTACGGTGGCGCGGAGTATACTTCACGACGCTTCCTTTGCCGAGTCGTTTACCGTAAGGGTGGGTTGTTCTCTGTGCGGACGTTTAAACTTTCTATGCGGAGGCGGGCTAAAACTCAAATGGCCGAACGATATCTATTCGCACGGCGGAAAAAAGATTTCCGGAATACTTTCCGAATTAAAGATACTCCCCGGCGGAAGATATATAGCGGTTGTTGGAGTAGGAGTAAACGTGGACTTCTCCGAAATTGAGGGGTTGAAAATTCCGAGGGAGATTAACGGTATTTACGGAGATCTAAGATCAAATACGGCGCATGTTCCCGATCTGCCGGTCCTTGCCGCATCGGTTATAGACGCCGTTGTCCGCGCCGAATTCCACGTGCCCGACATTCCCGAATGCTTTAAAAGATACGACTGGCTCGTTGGTAGGCGTGTGTCTTTAAAAGAGGGTAACAGGATTACGGAAGGCGTTGCGGACGGGGTCAATGAACGCGGAAATTTAATTCTCAGTTGCGATGACGGGAGCATTTATTTTGCGAAGAGCGGCGAGGCAACGCTGATAAAACAGCATTGACTATTGCGTTTCTTAGATCCGGCGCAAATACGCCGTTGTGCACGGTATTTTTGGCGACATAAAGCGGTATGGGAGAAAAATACGGCTTAAAACCGGGGTTTCCCTTGGAAAATTCGCGGCTTTCCTCTACCAATTCCCAGACATCCCCATCGGGGATCGTGCCGTTGGGAATAATGGAGAGCCAATGTTTTTTTATTTCCGGGAAGAAGGAAAAAACTTGATCCACAGAACGGGAAAACCCGTTCCCCGCCTCGATTTTCTCTTTTACAAAGGAAAACTTGCGCGGTTTGGGAAAATGCTTTTGGTTCGGTTCCAGGGCCTCAAACGTTGGCGTCTACATCTTGCCCCAGTGTTTTAACAGAGTTTCGGCAATGACGGACGGCGTGTCCGCGACGGCTATGCCGGCGTCCGACAACGCTTTGATTTTGTCTTCCGCAGAGCCGGAATTTCCCGAAACTATCGCCCCGGCATGGCCCATTCTGCGTCCCTTCGGGGCGGTGCGGCCCGCTATGAAGGCCGCGCAAGGCTTTTTGCAGTTTTCCTTCAACCACTTTGCGGCGATTTGTTCGCCGTCCCCGCCGATCTCTCCTATCATGACGATTGCTTCGGTACCGGGATCGTCGTTGAACATTTTGACCGCGTCCAAATGGCTCGTACCGTTAATCGGATCTCCTCCTATACCTATTACCGTACTCTGTCCGTATCCAAGGCATGTCAGCTGCCATACCGCTTCGTACGTAAGGGTTCCGGATCGGCTCACAACACCGACATTCCCGGGTTTGTGTATGTAACCCGGCATTATGCCTATCTTGCACTCTCCGGGGGTGATTACACCGGGGCAATTCGGTCCGATTAACCGCGATTTGCATGTTTTCATATTTAACCGCGATTTTACCATCGCCATATCCTTCACCGGTATGCCCTCTGTTATGCAAATTACCAACGGGATTTCGGCGTCTATGGATTCAAGAATAGCATCCGCCGCAAAAGGAGGCGGAACGTAAATAACGCAGGCGTTTGCACCCTCTTTGCCCACCGCCTCGGCTATGGTATTGAAAACCGGAATCTTCCCGTCGAAAAGCTGCCCGCCTTTTCCCGGGGTTACGCCGGCGACTATGTTCGTGCCGTAGTCCAAACACTGGCGGGTATGGAAAGAGCCCGTATTGCCGGTTATACCGCTTACGACAACTCTCGTATCTTTGTTTACAAGTACGCTCATGGTGTAAAAATTTTGAAGTTATTTAGTTTGCCGCGCCACAATATCGACTATTTTTTTCGCCGCGTCCGAAAGGGAATCGGCCGTGGTGAGCTTTATTCCGCTTTCGGCGAGCATTTTCCTGCCGAGTTCGACATTCGTGCCTTCAAGTCTTACAACAAGGGGGAGGTCCAGTCCCACGTTTTTTACCGCCGCAATTACGCCGGCGGCTATTACGTCGCAACGCATTATACCTCCGAATATGTTCACGAGTATACCCTTCACGTTCTTATCCTTAAGCAGGATGTTGAACGCCTGCGTTATGGTTCCTTTGTTGGCACCGCCGCCTACATCGAGAAAGTTTGCCGGATTTCCCCCAAAGTATTTTATTATATCCATCGTGGACATCGCCAATCCCGCGCCGTTTACCATGCAGGCTATATTACCGTCAAGCGCTATATAATTGAGCCCAAATTTTTCCGCTTCGACTTCTTTGGGATCTTCCTCATGTATGTCTCGAAGGGTCTCGATTTCGGGGTGGCGAAACAATCCGTTGTCGTCAAAGGAAACTTTCGCATCCAAAGCCTCTATGCGGTTTTGTTTTGTCAGAACCAGCGGATTGATTTCAACCAACGAACAATCCTTATCCATAAAGAGCTTGTAGAGACCGGAAATGAGAACCGTAAATTGCTTCATTAACTCTTTTTCATCGAACCCGAAAAAGAACGCCAGTTTTCGTATTTGATAAGTCTGCAAACCTATATCGGGATCGACAAGCATCTTCAATATCTGGTCGGGAGTTTCGGCCGCAACCTTTTCAATGTCCATGCCGCCCGCAATCGAGGCGACTATCGCGACCTTGCCCGAAGACCTGTCGACCAGTATCGACAGATAATATTCTTTTGAGATCTCGACGGCTTCGGTAAAAAATACCGTTCCAACAACTTTCCCTAAAGGACCGGTTTGTTTCGTTATAAGGGTGTTGCCGAGCATTTTTTTCGCGGTTGCGGCGGCATCCTCGCGTTTTACGAACTTAACCCCCCCTTGGAATCCGTCGGCAAACGTTCCCTTTCCGCGGCCTCCGGCATGTATTTGCGCCTTTACAACAACGTGGTCGCCGCGTATTTTGGCGATCGCGTCGTCGAATTCGCTCTCGTTTTTTACCGCTACGCCGCCTTGAACGGGAACGCCGTAGTCCTTAAACAATTGTTTAGCTTGGAATTCGTGAATGTTCATTTTTCCGTTATTGAGCACTTTGATATATGCGGCGTTCGTTTAATTCCCATGCGGAGCGAACTCCCTAAGAACAACGGCGCAACAAAAGAAGGGCATAGCATAGACACTCCGTCGCCTCTCAAGTCACGCAACCACATACGGGTGCAGTGATACTCTTTTAAGCTTGTCGTGCAAGTGTTTTTTTATTCCTCCAAACCTCCAAGTTCGATTGCGGGTCTCTTGCAAATGTGGGAATTTTCGGTAAAACCAACCAACCCGGCGTCGGTTTTGTCGAAACGTGTGCACGCCAAAAACCTTTCGATCCGCAATATGGGAATCCCTTGGAGTGAAAAACCTATCGGGCGGGAAGGGGCTAATCGGGTATATCGCGGACCTCCGATACGGGGTAAACCCTGATGGATTTATCTATGCGCTTGCACATATTGGATATTATGCCTCCCGGACCGCATTCGTAAAATTGGTCGATGCCGAGTTTTGCGGCATTTCTAACACAGTCCTCCCAACGTACGGTACTCACTATTTGCCTCACCAAATTTGACTTAATGACGGCGGGATCGGAAACGGCTTCGCCGTTGACATTGGAAAATACGGGGATCGAGGGTGTTTTAAAGTCTATATTCTTGAGATAATCCTCGAATGCCGAGCGCGCCGGCTCCATTAGTCTGCTGTGGTACGCCCCGGCAACTTTGAGGGGGACAACCACCTTAAACTTTCCCCCTTTCGCCGCAATAACGGCCTTGGCAACTTTGTCCGCTTCTCCGGAAACCACTATTTGTCCCGGGCAGTTTAAATTCGATATGTCTATGTCAAATTCCCTGCACAGAATTTCGGCATCTTCCAAGCTTCCGCCTATGAGGCTCGCCATTGATCCTCTTGAAGCATCGCACGCTTCCTGCATAAGTCTGCCGCGTTCGGCTACTATCTTCAATCCCGTCTCAAAATCGTAGGTACCCGCAACGGCGTGCGCCGTCAGTTCCCCCAGGGAAAGCCCCAAGGCGGCCGAAAGGTTTTGAATAAGCCCCCTCTGGCGAAGCGCGTCCAACACCGCCATGCCGTGCACGTACAACGCGGGTTGGCAGACGCTTGTTTTTGTCAATTCCGAGGAGGGTCCCTCAAAACATATGTCGGAGAGCTTAAAGCCGAGTACGCCGTCGGCCTGTTCGAATAGTTTTTTTACGGAATCGTAGGCGTCGAAAAGGCTTTTTGCCATCCCCACAGATTGCGCACCTTGCCCCGAAAATAAAAGAGCCGTTCTCATATGTTTCCCCTCCCGGTTTTTATTTTTTTTGAAAGTTCCAACAGTATATCGTCGACCAGGAGCGAAACCGCCCGGTTGATGGACTCCACGTACGTTTTGTACGCATCACCGCAGTCTTGGCTGGTTTCGAAGTCCTTGGTTATGGACTCCGGCTTAACAACGCCGGTTTTTGGGAAGGAAAGCGTCCACGTAGCGGCGAAATTAAGTTTGCCTCCGATCCCGCCCGCGCACTCTAGTATCGCAACCTTGAGTGAGATGGGATGTTTTGATGGAGACGTTTCCGGATATGCAAAAACTCCAATGTTGGGATCCGCCCGACGGATGTCCTCGGCCAGTATCCGGGTAATTCCGTTTCGGACTGGTTCGGCCCATCTGTATATTTCGGAGAGCGAAACCGCGCCACTTTCCGAATCGAGTGTAACAATTTGATTCCTAGCCATATATGTTGGAATTGAAGTAGGCTGCAAATTTATTTCGATTTTTGAGTTTAATTCCGTGCGGACGCTCCCGTCGGCGGACTGCAGTATAAAAAATTGGGTCGGATCCTCTTTTGGCGACAGCATATCGCCTATGCACCCCGGCAGAAACAAAGCAAAGGGGACTGCGGACAACAGCAGTGTGGATGTCTTAAGGATTTTCATATGGGATTATTCTTTCTCGGTATGGGTTGACAACGCCTTTCCCGTAATCAGGGAATTCGGATTGCGTTGCAGGTATTCGGTGAAATTCGACAGGGAATTCAGCGTTTCATTGAGGGTGCGCATGAGGGTTGCAAATTCAAATCGCATGGGCGACTGCGGTGAAACTATGGAGTTTATATCGTTTACGAGCGAATCGACCTTCGAAAGGGAGCGGGAGGTCGACGAGGCGAGGCGGTTTATGTCTTTTTCCACCGATGCCAGAAAATTCCTGGAATCGCGAACGAGATCGTCGGAGTCGGCAACGGCTTTTCTTAGGTTGGGATCGGAAATTAAGCTGTTCAATCCGCGAAGCGCTTTTATGGATTCGTCGCTTATGGACCGGGTGTCTATATCCGCCAGCTTCGTATTTAAAGTGACTATTGCGGCGTTTGCGTCGGAAACTATTTTGCTGAAATCGATTTTGGATATGTGGTCTATGGTATCCTGGAATGATTTGGCTATTTCCGACAAGTTTGATTTTGAGCTGGGTATTTCTTTAAGGCGTATTCCGCCGTATTTCAGCTGGTAGGATTGCCCCTTCTTTGCGAAGAAATCCAGCTCCACGTACAGCATGCCTGTAACTATGCTTTGATAGTTGAGTTTTGCGCGCATACCGTCTTCTATTTGGGCGTCTATCCACTGTCCATGGTCGCCAACGCTTTCTCCGGCCTTGCGTTTCAGCATATCGAGATCGATGGAGTATATAACCGCAACCGAGCTCTCCTTCACGTTCTTATCGGAAACGATTCTAATCGATTCCACCCGCCCGAGCGTCACTCCCTTATATTTTAAGGGGGCGCCGACATCGAGACCGTTCACGCTTTCGGAAAAATAGGATACGAACTTTTCGGTTTTGGCAAAGAACTTTGCCGCGCCGAATATCATAACGGCGGCCGCCGTGATTATAGTGGCGCCGAGTACGAACATGCCTACCGCAACGGGGTTTGGATTGTTTTTCATATTATGTCATTTGCGTCGTTGCCGCGCGGATCGATTCCCCTGTTGAGAAATATCCGCACGTCTTTGTTATCGGAATTTAAAAGTTCTTTGGGCGATCCTATTGCGGCTTGGGTTTTTGTGTTTGCGTCCAAAAATATCGCGCGATCCGCAATGTCGAAGATGCTTGCCAATTCGTGGGAAACTACAATTACCGTAGCCCCGAGCGAGTCCCGCATTTGTACTATCAGCTCATCGAGTCTGTGCGACGTTACGGGATCGAGTCCGGCGCTCGGTTCGTCGAAGAAAAGCACGGAGGGATCAAGGGCTATGGCGCGGGCCAAACCGGCCCTTTTACACATTCCGCCGCTTATTTCCGACGGATAAAACGAGCCGAACCCGTTTAGCCCCACGAGGGAAAGCTTCAACTCGGCTATATCGGAGACGTCGGATTCCGGAACTTCCGCAAATTCGCGCAACGGCAATTCCACATTTTCGGCAAGCGACATCGAAGTCCATAGGGCTCCTCCTTGGTAGAGCACTCCAAATTGCCTAAGCATCTCGTTTTTTTCCTCTATAGGGGCGTTGGAGAAATTTTTCCCCCGGAAGTAAATTGCCCCCGATGCGGGGGGAACCAAACCTATCATATGGCGCAAGAGAGTGCTTTTACCGCACCCGCTTCCTCCCATAATGAAAAAAATTTCGCCCTTCCTGACGGAGAAATTTAAGTTGCGCATCACAACATAGTCGCCGTACGCCATGGTTAGGTTCTCTATCCTGAATACCGCATCCGACGCATTAAACATGTCCTTCCCGGCGCTCATATGTCAAAGATCGTAAATATTACCGCGAATACGGCGTCGACGACAATTATCCAGGTTATGCTCTGGACAACGCTTGAAGTCGTGGCCATTCCCACGCCCGCCGAACTGTTCTCGCACTTCAACCCCATTTTGCATCCTATGCATGCCACTATTATTCCGAATACAAAACTCTTTCCGACTCCGGTGCATATTTGCACCAAATCGAGAGATGCGTAGGTTCTATTCAAATATTGGTCGAAGCCGATATTTAGTCCGAGACCGATGGCAAGACCTCCCAGTATGCCTATCACGTCCGCGAATATCGTGAGTAACGGGAACATCAAGACAAGGGCCAATATCCGCGGGAACACAAGAAATTCCACCGGGGAAAGCCCGAATGTTTTAAATGCCGATATTTCTTCGTTCACCCGCATAGAACCCAGTTCCGCCGCAAACGACGCACCTGTTCGCCCCGCCATGACGATGCCGACCATTATCGCCCCCATTTCGCGGCACATCGCAATGCCAACCAAGTCCGCCACGAATATTTCCGAACCGTATTTTGCAAGCTGTACTCCGCCGACAAACGCGAGTATCATTCCCACCAAGAAACTTATGAGAGCCACTATGGGAAGCGCTTCCGGTCCCGCCCGCTGCATCACAAGAATAAGATCCCTCAATCTATATCTGGCTCTTCCCGTGGCGGCTTTAAGGCAGGTTGTGGTGACTTCGCCGATGAATTCCGCCTGGGTGCGCATGGAGCCTATATAACCCAAGGTTGTTTTCCCTATCTCGTCGAATACGTTTCTTTGCGGCGCATGCACCTTTGTCGTCTCAATTTCAGGTACGGCCGTTGCGAGCTTTAGAAGTTTTCTTGGTCCATCGGGAAGCGACTCGATGTCGACCCGGCAATTCGTTTGGGAACATACCTCGCAACAGCGCAACAGCATACAAATCAACGATGAATCGTAGGAACCAAGCGAAGTCGCGTCGAAGGAAAGAGTTTTTATGTTGTTCCCGATACCGCGCAACACTTCCGATATCGGCGTCCGCTTGTTTTGCAGCAACCAATCGCCGGATATGCGTATTTTCGCCGAATCGCCGTCCAGATCTAACGACGCCACCGCGGCAAGTTTCCTGCGCACGTCCATAAAATTATCCGATTGGTTTTTGTCCGTCCTAAGCACAACTCGCGGAAAAGACTCCATTATGGACACTTCAATGTCAATAGAGAAATTTAAGCCGACCGTCGGCCGACTTTTTCGGAAAGATAATATCTTTAGGTTTTTTCATGAAACTTTTTCCCTTTAAAAACAAAGCCTTCCCGATCGGGAAGGCTTTTCATGGAACATCCGCAATTAGGGAAGTTATTTGACGGGTATGACTTTCGCCTCCGGCTTTTTGCTTTCGATTTTCGGTATGTCGATGGTAAGTATTCCGTCTTTGCAGGAAGCATTTAGTTTCTCCGTATCCGCATTGTCGGGCAGGATAAAACTGCGTTTAAAGGCTCCAAAATTGCGTTCAATGCGTTTGTAGGAACCCGAATCGCTCGTCGCGGATTCGCGCTTTTCGCCGCTTACGCTCAATATGTTGTCGTCCAAGGATATTTTTATGTCGCTTTTCGGAATTCCCGGAAGCTCCATTGTAAGAACATATCCGTTTTTGGTTTCTTTGAGATTGCAATCGGGGAAAAATCGCCGGGATGATCCCGGATAATTCCAATTCGGAACATCGGAAAAATTAGACATGTCGAATATATTCGAATCAAAACCTTCGCCAAATAGTTCTTCGAAAAGATGCTGCATTATCCGATGGTGGCGCGCACGCATAAAGCCGTGCAACGCATACGGGCTGTTCAAGTCCGCGTACGCGGGGTCCTCGTTGAGGACAACAGCGCATTTTTGCGACGGCTCACTTTGTTTTTTTTGCGGACAGGTATCTTTTGACCCGGTCGACGAATTTGCCGAAGCCAAACCCGTAGCGAAAACGAGTGTCAAAACAGAAACCAGACCTATAATTATGTTTTTATTGTATCTCATTGTTCATCTTTCCTTTCCATGTTAAATATATCGCCGGGTACAAATGCGAAAGCTTAGCGGATTTGCAGACCGGTTTGTATTGTATTTGGTTTCGACATTTTTATGTCCGAAATGTTCCGTTGTTATTCCGAATAATTTTTGCGGCGACGGGGAAATCGGCTGCCGCGGCGTAACTGTTGCGCGTTGTCGATTCCGGAAGTATTATGAATTACTGTAAATCGAATTGTCGTAAAATACGCTTGCGAAATATTGGGACTTTAGCATTACACAAGACGTACTAAGGGGGACCGTGATTGGGTTGTCGTCGTTTCAACGGAAACCTTGGTTTTGTCTACAGAATGGAACATTATAAAATTTTGCAGGATCTTGCCGTCATAGTGGTTTCCGCCGCTTTGGCTATGCGTGTTTTCAACTTTTTGCATCTCCCTCTATTGTTGGGATTTATCTTAACGGGGATACTGATACATCCGGTTTTGGGACTCATAGAAAATAAGGAAATCATCGGACAACTCGGTGAACTCGGGGTAATTTTCATGATGTTTTTCATTGGAATGGAATTCAATTTGGAACGTTTGAAAAAAGTATTCCTACCGAGTTTAATCGCCATAATATTCCAGATAGTTACAATGGCTGCGTTGGGTATGTACGCGGCCTTCAAGTTGGGACTCGACGGTTTAAACGGCACATTCTTAGGCGGAGTTTTGACTATGAGTTCAACCGTGGTGATCGTTGAAATATTCGCACGCCGCAAAGACCTGGACAAATATTACGCGCAGGTAATTACGGGCATACTGATATTGGAGGACTTGTTTGCGATATTTCTGCTCGTTGCATTGTCGGACATGGTGGATACGGAGGAGCTGCGGATAACGGAACTCGGTTCCACCACGCTTGCGCTTTTCTCTTTTCTTGTAGCCATATTCGTTACGGGTAAGCTTCTCGTTCCGACAATCTTAAAAAAAGTGGCGGAACGCGAACAGGAAATGCTAATGTTCACTTTATGCCTAATTTTAGGCATAGGCGAACTTGCCGCAATTTCCGGGCTGTCCCTGTCTTTGGGCGCCTTTTTGGCGGGGGCAATAATATCCGGAACCATGATAGCCAACAAAGTGGAGCGTCTCACGGATTCTTTTAGAAACTTCTTCGTGGCTATATTTTTCATATCTACGGGGATGTTGATAGATCCTTCCTCCTTGTTGTCTCTATGGGGGCCGATATTGCTGTTGTCGGCGGCGGTTGTTGTTCTGCAGATTTTGGCCTGCTTCACTGGAACTCTTATCGGAGGCGTACAACCTTCCGATGCGTTTCGGGGCGCGGTCAGCATGCCGCAAATAGGGGAATTCAGCTTTGTGATAGCGAGTCTCGGGATTTCCTTGGGGGTGATAGACCAATCCATAATGACGCTGGCTCTCGGAGTCTCCCTTGTTACGGTATTCGTCAATCCTCTATTGGGATTGTTCGAAATAAGATTTTCCGATTTTTGCGGACGTATGGAACCCTTTTTTATAAGGCGCGCCCTCGCCGCCTATTCTTCCTTCCTAAGCAATACCGTGTCGCGTGCGGCAAAAAACCGGATTTTTGTGTTGCTGGTCGGTTCGTTTATCGGCTGTTGCGTATATATGCTGCTGTTAAACGCCCTGTACGTGGTGTCGAAATTTTTCATATCCCTTATCGATTCCCGCAACACGTTGGCGCAACACGTTGTTTACGCGGCCGCAATTATCGTTGCCCTACCTCTCGTTCTCGGGCTGCTTAGGAGTTTGGGGTTTAAGATGTTTTCGTTCGGAAAATTCGGATCGTATCTTGAAACCCGTTTCATACTCGCGGTACGCCGCCACCTCGACAACGCCGATTTTAAAAAACGCGATAATCTTATTTCCAATCTAAAGAGTAATTGTTCGTGGGCTACGGAGTTTTCGGAAATTGAAATCGGGGAATTATCCTATGCCGCGGGCAAGACGGTCGGATCGCTTTCGATACGGAGCAAAACGGGCGCGGAGATTGCCGCGGTAAGACGCGGCCGCTTTGCCGAGTGCGAAATCGGGCCATCCTTTCGCATATATCCGGAAGATACTCTCGTACTTGCGGGAAACTCCAAACAAATTGAATCCGCCGCAAAAATCCTAACCCAGTCGAGTTTTTCATACAACGATGAGCGCATGAGTCCGGTGAACGCGGTGGAATTGGAGTTGCCGGAGGGTTCTTGGTTGGAGGGATTGTCCCTCGCCGAAGCTGAACTACCCAAACGCTTTGGAGTACGCGTGGTTGCTTTCCGCAGTGCGGGAGAGGAAATGCGCCCGTTGCCGTCCTCAAAATTCAACGCCAAAGACAGAATTTTAATCGTCGGTTCCCCGGACAACATAGAAAAGTTTCGTTCCTTGTTCGCCAAAAGTTGGGAAGAAGTCCTTCGGAAGTGAAAGTTAGAATACGTTTCGAAAAGATTTTATCCGACTGCGGTGACGAAGTATTGTTTCGAATGGGGGGCAGACGCGTTCGCATCGGCCGAAAGGAGTTTGTTTTTGGGAAGAAAAACACGATAATCGCGGAGCGGGAGACGGCGGAAAAATACAATCTAGATTGGAAGTTGTTGTTTCACATACCTCCATATATAGCGCCGGAGTATAACCAAAAATGCATTGATGAACTTAGATTCTGAACAGGCTTTGGCCGTGCAGAAACTTTCCCAATTGAAGGCGGGAGCGCTATTTATGAAGATGGGAACGGGGAAGACCAAAGTTGCGTGCGATCTTATACGCCTAAAAATAGAGTATATAGACAAGATAATATGGATATCCCCCGCTTCGCTGCTGAAATCCCGTTCCTATTTCGAGGAAATAAAAAAATGGAGCGGGGATTTCTTCGATAAGATTTCCTTTTTTACGGTTGAAGGAATATCCAAAAGCGATGTCAATTATTTGAAAATGCGCAATTTGGCGGCCAGCTATAGAAATTTCTGCGTGGTCGACGAAAGTATTTTTATAAAGAATATACACGCGTTGCGCACCAGGAGGCTTGTCAACGACTACAACCTTTTTGATTTCAGGATAATACTTAACGGCACTCCGGTAACGAAGAGTCTTATAGATTTATATTCCCAAATATCTTTTCTTTCTCCGAATATACTAAAGATGACCGAGCGGCAATTTGCCGACAAATTTTTGATATATTTTTTTGACGGGATAGATCCTTATCCTTGGCGGAGATGGTCGAAACCGGCGAACGTCGAAGCCCTGATAGAGATAATACGCCCCTATATATTTAACGCGAATTTTAAAACGAAATGCAGATTGCGTGTTCGCAACATGACTTTTTCCCTCGATAAGGCCGAAAGGCTTAGATACGCCAACTTCAAGGACGATCTGCTCAAGGGGAAACTTTTCGTAAGTTTTTTCTACGTAGCCTTTAAATTTCAGCGTGCGTACACCGTAAAATGCAAGGAAAAGTTTTGCGCCACCCTGGAACTGGTCGACAAGATACTAGCCCGGGGGGAAAAGGTTGTCATATTTGCGAAATACGTCAGCGAAGCGTTGCTTTTGCATAGGGCATTGGGCGGGTTGCTTTACATGGGCAGGCAAAAAGACGACCTTTCGCTTTTCGAAACCGAAGAGGATGTGCTTGTTTGTACCTACGGCGCGGGGAGCGTAGGATTAAACTTGCAATGCGCCAACAATCTCATTTATTTCTCCCAGACGTTTGATTACAAGGAAAAAGAGCAGGCTAAGTACCGCGTTTATAGAACGGGGCAAACGAAAACCGTAAACATATACAATATGTGGGTTGATACGGGACTGGAGGATATTATAAAATACAATTTATCGAAAAAACGCGTTCTTTTACAAAACGTGGAGAACGTTATAAGTGCCGAGAAAGCGAGAAAACTTTGAAGCGCTATCTGCAAAAAAACGTTTACGAATCGGCTTTGGAAAGAATTAAATTCGTATTCGACAATTTCGAAAAAATATACGTTTCGTTTTCGGGGGGCAAGGACAGTTCGGTTTTGTTAAATATGGTCCTCGACCATATGCGCGCGCGGCGCATAACAAAAAAAGTCGGAGTTCTTTTTATAGATTTGGAGGGGCAGTACAATACGACTATACGCTATATAGGGGAAATGTTGTCCGAAAACGCTTCGTTGATAGATCCCTACTGGGTATGCCTCCCGCTCAACTTGAGAAACGCGCTCAGCGTATTTAACCCGTTTTGGACATGTTGGGACACCTCGCAACGGGACAAATGGGTGAGGGATTATCCGCACTTTCCGGGCATAAACATAATAACGGAAGAGAACAATCCTTTCCCGTTTTTTAGGTGGGGAATGGAATTTGAGGAGTTCGTGCCGGAATTCGGGAAATGGTATTCCCGCGGAAAGAAAACCGCTTGTCTTGTCGGCATACGTTCGGATGAAAGCTTGAACAGGTATAGAACCATAAAAAATTTTACAAAGGAGACGATAAACGGGAAAAATTGGAGCACAAAAATTTACCGTTCGCTCTATAACGTATATCCGATTTACGACTGGAACGTACGCGATGTATGGATAGCCAACGGAAAATTCGGGTGGCGTTACAATAGGCTTTACGACTTGTTTTACAAGGCGGGCGTCCCGTTGGCGTCGCAACGCATATGCCAACCCTATGGAGACGATCAACGAAAGGGGTTAAACTTGTATAGAATCATAGAACCCGGTACATGGGCAAAGGTTGTCAACAGGGTAAGCGGGGCAAATTTCGGCAACATATATTGCGGGAACAGAATACTCGGATACCGTAACGTAAAATTACCGCCCGGACATACGTGGAAGAGTTATTGCAAAATGCTTTTAAACACCCTTCCCAAGGAGGAGGCCCGGCATTACAAAAGCAAATTTACAAAATTTATGCTTCACTGGTTTAGAAGGGGCTCTCCCGTGGATGATGAAAGCATAAAAAATTTGCCGCCCGATGCGGTAGTTACGGGGATGAAATCGCCGTACTTGGAGAACATTGTCCGTTATAAAAGAATACCCGATTTTTTGGACAACGGATTTGAACAGCGCAGACTTGCCCCGTCGTGGCGCAGAATGTGCATTTGCATATTAAAAAACGACCATATTTGCTCCAGCTTGAGTTTCTCTCAAACAAAAAAGAACCAAGCCCGCATGAAAGAACTTTTGGAAAAATACAGAAAACTATGAGCTCAAAACAAAAGTTTAAAAGCCCCGTCTACAACGTCGTAGCCGTTCCCGTGGAAAAGATCCAGGCAAATTCCTACAATCCCAACCGTGTGGCGCCGCCCGAAATGAAACTTTTGTACGATTCGATTCGCGAAGACGGCTATACGCAGCCTATAGTGTGCTATTATTTGAAAGATTCGGACAAGTACGAAGTAGTGGACGGGTTTCACCGGTATCAAATTATAAAAATTCACAAGGACATTTACGAACGCGAAAACGGCTGCCTCCCGGTAGTGGTCATAAACCGCCCCATAGAGGACCGCATGGCCTCCACTATACGCCACAATAGGGCAAGGGGGTCGCACGATGTGGACTTAATGAGCAATATAGTGGCGGAGCTCACCGAGATGGGCAAATCCGACGCTTGGATATCGAAACATCTCGGCATGTGCGCCGACGAAATTTTAAGATTGAAGCAAATCACGGGCATCGCCGCTTTGTTCAAAGACGGCGAATTTTCCGCGTCTTGGGAGTGACGGAATCGAATCGGGACTTAAAGCAATATGTTAAATTGCCGCTCCGCCGTCAAAGGCGTCCTTCAACGCTTTCTGGTTGCCCGCGATATCTCCGCGATGCCACGCACCGAGTCCCATAATGACTCCTTTTAGCTTTGCCGAGTCCAAGCAATACAAAAACGCCTTAAGCGATTCCGACACCATTTTTACATTGCCGGCATCCGTATCGGCTGCCGATATTATAAAATAAAAATCTTTATTCGACATTTCGGAATAATCACCGCAACACCTATCAATGAGAGTCTTAAGTTGCGCGCTCATCGAATAGAAATACGCGGGCGTCGCCAATACGATAACATCGGCGGACTTCATCTTTGCTATAATTTCGGGGGTATCGTCTTTCTGGGGGCATGTTTTCCCCGGTGTACTGCATATGTCGCACCCCGTGCAGTAGGAAATTTTCTTCGCGGCGAGAAAAATCTTTTCGACCGCATGTCCAACCGACTTGGCTCCCTTCATAAAATTGTCGCACAATATGTCCGAGTTTCCGCCGCGCCTGGGACTTGACGATATTATAAGCACATTTTTTGTTTTCATGGCGAAAGCGGATTATCTATAGGACGCGGCGTATATTGCAACGCAATCGTCGTTTGTCAGTTCGATTGGATCCCCCGATTCGAAAAGAAAGCTCATCGACGATTTTGCGTTTTCAACAAACTTGGGGAATTCGTCCGGACTTATACCGTAATCCGACATCCTTAACCCGTATACTGCGCAGTCTTTTTGAAGGCTCAAAAGGGCTTTAATGAAATCTTCCGGTACATTGGAGTCTTCCCGTCCCATGGCGCGGGCCATTCTGACAAAACGATCGGGAGATACCCCCTTTGAAATCATGTGGGTGAAATACGCCGCGCTTATCATAATCAATCCGGCTCCGTGGGGGAGATCGTGGTGGAATGCGCTCATGGCGTGTTCCAAAGAATGTTCGCTCATGCAGGAAGTTGTGGACATGACCATCCCGGATAGCGAATTTCCGAAACTTACATGTTCGCGGGCTTCCATGTCGGAACCGTTGTTGACCGCGCGCGCCAGCCAACGTCCAACGTTCTCTACGGCGTTTATTGCATAAATATCGCTCATCGGATTGGCGGCCTTCGATATGTAGCCTTCGACGCTATGGAACAGGGCGTCAAAGCCTTGGTATGCGGTAAAGTTAGGGGGGACGGAAGCGCTCAATTCCGGATCTACGATTGATATCTTAGGGAATAAAGCTTCCGAGAATACGGCCGTTTTCTCGTTTGTTTCGGAATTTGTTATTACTCCGCCCGCATCGAGTTCCGAACCGGTTCCCGCGGTGGTTGTTATGGCGACTATCGGAAGCGGAGGCGCGGCAAAAAGTTTTTTGCCCCCGGTCCCGAAAAATACGTAATCCCATAAATCGCCGTCGTTTGTCGCCATTGCGGCTATCGCTTTCGACGCGTCTATGACGCTCCCTCCTCCGAGGGCGACTACGAAATCGCATTTCGCGTTTCTCGCGGCGGATGCGCCGTCCATAACCGTGGATTTTAAGGGATTTGCCCCAACCTTGTCGAATATTTCGCAGGAAACCCCCGCAATTCTAAGTTCGTTCAATGTCCTTGCCAAATAGCCGTTTGCACGAACGGATTTTCCGTTGGATATTACAAGTAGGGCTTTCTTCCCGGGCAGGCGTTCATCGTGGAGGTTGTTTAGTTTTCCTTTGCCGAATATAAACTTTGTGGGTATGTTGCTGACAAAACTTTTCATAGAATTTCCTTACTTAGCTCTTTTCTGTTGTTGGTTTTCCTTTTAGTTTAAAATACCGCTATGTCGGATACGGACGTTTCCTCATAAACCAAAATATTTCTCAAAGAAACTTAACAGTTTGTTAATAACGGTTTGTTTCTTTTCCCTACGCTGTTTACCTTTATTCCCGAATAACGACATTGGCGGTAATAGTTTATCCAAATCCGTCCCCAGGGTTTTAACCTCGCCGTCTCTAAAAGAGTTGTCAATAAATTTTCTGGTTTCTTCGGGTCTCAGACTTTCTTCTTTAATGATTGCGGATAAATCAACTTCTTTTTGCCGCTCGACAAACTCTTTCCAACTCTCGTTAATATCGGTAGTTACGGTTATTTGAGAAATAAAGTTTTCAATAAGTTCTTTCTTGCTTCTAAGCTGTGTTGAAGAAGAAATTGCTCTGTTAATATTGCCGAGGATTTCTTTATCCTTGCAATTTGTTTTATGATATTGTAAAACAAGCATTAATATATAATCAATGCTTATTTCCACTTGCTTAACAAGCTCGATTTCAAACTCGATATCGTCGTTAATATTTTCTTTTTCGGCGTTGTTTTCATCTCTAAATTCGTTATACAGGTCGAGATAAATACTTTGGTAGTCTTGCAAATCTCTTTGGGACAATGCGGAGTCCCCAACAAATTCGTCGAACGCATTTAAAATATTTCTAATACGGAGTATTGAGCCAAAAAGTTTTATAAAATCCTTTTTATTGTTTTCTCCGTCAATCTTTGTTCCTAAGGGATAGTTTTTAGAAAGATTTTCAATTAATTCTACGTAACCTTTGATGTGTTTTCCGTTGTCGTCGGTATATCCACGGTAATAGTCTTCATAACTTTTCAGAAGAACAATTCCGCTTGCCTCCCTATCGCCGAACAAAGCGAGTGCTTGTTTTACTTCTTCCTCCAAATTCCTGAAACAAATTATATTCCCAAATTTTTTAACCGAGTTTAAAATTCTATTTGTCCTGGAAAAGGCTTGAATTAACCCGTGGTATCTAAAATTTCTATCCACCCAGAGCGTATTTAGAGTTGTCGCATCGAATCCCGTTAAAAACATGTTTACAACAATTAATAAATCCAACTCTTTATTTTTCATTCTTTGGGATACGTCCTTATAGTAATTTTGGAATTTTTCCGGGGAGGTATCGTATTTTGTCTTAAACATTCCGTTATAATCGGCAATCGCAGACTCTAAAAAATCCCTCGAAGATTGGTCCAATCCGCCCGTATCTTCGGGGTTTTCTTCTCCTAAAATATCGTAGTCGATATCTTCGTTAACCCCGAAACTGTATATTAAGCCGACTTTCAAGGCTTGTTCGGGACGGGCGTCCATCTGTTTTTTAAATTCTTCATAATATATTTTAGCCGCTTTAATTGAAGACACCGCAAATATAGAATTAAATCCTTTTACCTTAATTTCCTCCCGTTCTTCTTTGACCTTGTTTTTATCCCTTGTACTTACGACTTCGCCTATATTTTTTAACCGTTTAAAACTGTAATATCCGCCTTCACGGTTTGTTTTTTGATTAAAATGTTCAAGAATGTATGTAACAATTTTTTGTATTCTTTCGGGTTTTAACAGGGCTTTTTCGTCGTTGATTTTTTTAATCCGGGTGTCGACTAAATTATCCTTTACCTTGGCTTTTCCGACGTAATCAATTCTAAACGGTAGGACATTTCCGTCGTTTATTGCATCGACTATTGTATAGGTGTGCAGCGCCGAAACTTCTTTTCCGTCTTTATCCCGTTCTCCGCCGAAGATATCCGGAGTTGTATTAAGTCTCGCACTTGCGGATGTATTTGAATTTACCTGAAATATTGGAGTTCCGGTAAATCCAAAAATATAGTAGTTTTTAAACGCCCTTGTAATGGCTTTATGCATATCTCCGAATTGGGACCTGTGGCACTCGTCGAATACAATAACCACCTGTTTTTTAAAAATTTCATGGTCTTTGTATTTGGCGATAAACTTACTTAATTTTTGAATGGTGGTAATTATTATTTTTGCACTGCTGTTTGGATTTAGCTGGCTTTCAAGAACTTTTGTCGATGTATTGGAGTTTGCCGCCCCTTCTTGAAACCTATCGTACTCTTTCATTGTTTGGTAGTCCAAGTCCTTTCTATCGACTACAAATAAAACCTTATCTATGTAAGGCAAATTACAGGCGAGCTGCGCCGTTTTAAACGATGTCAAAGTTTTGCCCGAACCCGTTGTATGCCAGATATAGCCTCCCGCTTTTTTACTGCCCGCGTATTTATAGTTATTTGCAACTACAATCCGGTTTAATATTTTTTCGCAGGCCGCTATCTGGTACGGCCGCATAACAAGCAGTATATTCTCAGCCGTAAAGACGCAGTATTTTGTTAATATATTTAATATGCAGTGTTTAACAAAAAACGTTTTTGTGAAATCCGTTAAATCGGGGATGGTTTTATTTTTTGCGTCCGCCCAAAACGAAGTAAATTCAAAGCTGTTGCTTGTTCTTTTGCTTTTTGCCTTTTTGTTATGCGCTTCCCTTATACGACGTTCCCTTGTGGTATTCGAATAGTATTTTGTATGGGTGCCGTTTGAAATAACAAAAATTTGAACATACTCGTATAATCCCGACGAAGCCCAGAAACTGTCGCGTTTATACCGTTCTATCTGGTTGAATGCTTCCCTGATACGAACTCCCCGGCGTTTTAGTTCTATGTGGACCATAGGTAAACCGTTTACAAGTATTGTTGCGTCGTATCTTGTTTTACGATTTCCCCGGTTTTCTTCGTACTGGTTTATTACCTGAAGGCTGTTGTTGTGGATATTTTCCTTATCTATCAGCCTAATATTTTTTACGGTTCCGTTGTCCCGTATAAGGTTTTGGATATAATCGGTTTGTATGCGTTTTGTTTTATCGATATACGAGTCGTTCTTATTTGAAACGGAAGTTTCAAAAAATCTTTTCCATTCGTTATCCGAAAAAGTGTAACCGTTAAGGGCTTCAAGCTGTTTTCTTAAGTTGGATATAAGCGCTTGTTCGTCGTGGATTGTTAAATATTCATAACCCAAGGTTGAAAGCCGCTTAATAAATTCCCGTTCAAGCTCCGCTTCGGATTGATAATCCGTTTTGCGTTTGTTTTCAGGGATATACTCCGATACAATCGTACTTTCATTGGTTCCCGCAACGATATTATAACTGCTTACCACTAAACAACCTCCTTGAATGTTAAGAGCTTATCACGGTAATATTCGTATTGTTTTTTTCTTGCCTCAATTTCTGCGGGCAGACCCTCCGAAATGTCGCTGCATAGCTTGTCAAATTTATCCAATATTGAAACTATTTCCTCCTGCACCTCAATGGGCGGCAGGGGAATGGTAAATTTTTCAATACTTGAAATATGAACATGAGGGATTCCCCCACCAGTTTTGGTTGCATAAATTTTATCTTGGTTATTAATCAAACAATAGTAAATGTATTTAGTCTTAATATTATTTTGTGCTTTTATAGAAAATGCGTCGCATACAAATATTGGTTTATTCCAGTATTGAACATAACCAGCTCCAGCTCCGCTTCCAGCAACGGTAATAGTTTCATTTTCTCGATTGTATTTGTTACAGTAAAATGCGGGTTCTCTACCTCCAGAAACAACAGGATAATCTCCATAAATTGCGTCTTTTTTGGTTAATTGAGTTCCTCTTTGCATTTTTGATATATCTTTAACCTTTTTATACTCCACGCCGTCGGGGCAGAGGCTGTTAATAAGATTTTTAATTTTGGG